>CAZJGZ010000127.1:0-1464 GCA_964545695.1 uncultured Ectothiorhodospiraceae bacterium
CAACCAACCCTGGTACGCGTCCATGCGCGCAGGAGCCGGTCGAGCCGACTGATAGCTCGCCCCCGCGCACGGCATGGGCGCCGGTGCAACGGCGGGGACCGAGCCATGGAACATGAAGAGTTTGCCGAACGTCTGCGCGAAACGCTGCAGGCGGGCGACGATGATGCCCTGGAGGCCCTTCTCGGGAATATCCATCCGGCCGACATCGGCCATGCCGCGGACGATCTCGACCTGCCCGAGCTGTGGCGGGTACTGACCACCCTTTCGACCGAAGACCGCGCGGAAACCTTCGGCTATCTGTCGCCGGAGCGCCAGATCGCGCTGGCGCAGACCCTCGATCGCCGTCAGTTGGCCCACTTCCTCCGTCACATGTCGGCGGACGAGCGCGCTGACCTCTTCAACCAGCTCGATGTCGAGCAGCAGGAAGCCGTCCTGCCCAGCCTGGCCCAGGCCGAGCGCGACGACATCCGTCAGCTTTCTTCCTACGAGGAAGGTACTGCCGGCGCGGTCATGACGTCGGAATATTCCGTGCTGGTACCGGGCCTGAATGCAAGCGAGGCCATCCAGCGATTGCGCCAGGAGGCGCCAGACAAGGAAACCATCTACCAGTCCTACGTCGTCGACAGCGACCGCAAACTGCTCGGCACCGTATCCTTGCGCGACCTGATCGTGGCCAAGGCGCGCACACCCGTCGCGGATCTCATGACGACCGACGTCATTTCCGGGCGCGTGGACGACGAGCAGGAAGAGGTCGCCGGCCGCATCAGCAAGTATGACCTGATGGCGCTGCCGATCATCGACGATCAGGAGCGGCTGGTGGGCATTGTCACCTATGACGATGCCATGGACGTGGCCGAACGCGAGGCCACGGAAGACTTCCAGCGGGTCGGTACCGTCAGCTCGCTGGAAAGCAGCGTGCGTGAAGCGACCATCGGCATGCTCTACAACGCCCGCATCTACTGGCTGGTGATCCTGATCTTTGCCAACGCCTTTTCCGGCGCCGGGATCGCCTATTTCGAGGACACCATCGAGGCCCATGTGGCGCTGGTGTTCTTCCTGCCGCTGCTCATTGCCTCCAGTGGCAACGCCGGCTCGCAGGCCGCAACGCTGACCGTTCGCGCCATGGCGGTGGGGGATGTGCAATTGCGCGACTGGGGCCGGATGTTCGGCCGCGAACTGCTGGTTGCCCTGCTCCTCGGACTGACCATGGCACTGGCGGTATCCGTGCTCGGCATCTTCCGCGGCGGCGCGGAGATCGCCATGGTGGTAGCTCTGACCATGATTACCATCGTCGTCATCGGCAGCCTGCTGGGCCTGTCGCTGCCGTTCGTGTTGCGCGTATTCAATCTCGATCCGGCCACGGCGAGTACGCCATTGGTGACGTCCCTGGCCGACGTGGCCGGCGTGCTCATCTATTTCTCCATCGCCACCTGGCTGCTGACCCTGCCGACGCCGGGCTGAGCG
>CAZJGZ010000127.1:1564-6966 GCA_964545695.1 uncultured Ectothiorhodospiraceae bacterium
TCGCCGTCAGCCGAAACCTGATCGGGTGACCAGGCCTCGAGGCGACGGAGGATGCGGTCGGCGAGGTCTTCGCGGAGGATTTCGCGGAGGACTTCCTCTTCGTCATCGGCGGCAAGGCGGCTGCCGGGGTCGAAGATGTAACTGCGCTCACCGCTGTAACGGGTCGCGGCGATCAGATGATCGGCCGGATCACCGCCGCCACCCGACGGGGCCAGGTGCCAGGTGACGCGGTAGACCAGTTCGTACTCATCGACCCGCCCGTCCTCGCGGATGGCGAGCACGCGTCGCTCCTCACTCCGGTCGGTCACCCGAAGGGTTGCGGCGGCCTGATCGCGTTCCCGGGTCAGTTCCACGCCGCCGGTACGCAGCACCCGCTCGAGGGCGTCGCCGAATTCACCGCCGGCGTCCACGCGCAGGGGTTGCAGGTCGGCGGGTATGTCGTAACTGCCGCGAAGCTGGAAGCCGCAGGCCACCAGCAGCGCCGCGAGCAGCGCGATAACGGGCAGACGCAGCGGGCTGCCTCTGCCCCCGCACACGGCGGGCGATTCAGGCAACGACGACATTGACCAGCTTGCCGGGCACAACGATGACCTTGCGCACGGTCTTGCCATCGGTATGCCGCTGGACGTTGTCAGCGGCGAGGGCCTGTTCGCGGATGTCGTCTTCGCCGGCATCACTGGCGACCTGGATGCGATCGCGCAGCTTGCCGTTGACCTGCACGACGAGTTCGATCCGGTCGCGGGCAAGCGCCGATTCATCGACCGTGGGCCAGGCGCGGTCGATGAGGGCGTCCGCGTGGCCGAGCTCCCGCCAGAGGGAATGCGTGATGTGCGGCACGATGGGCGCGAGCATCAGCACGACATGGTCGAGGACTTCGCGCACGACGGCATGCCCCGCCTCGGTGCCATCCTGGCAGGTGCCGACTTCGTTCATCAGCTCCATGACGGCGGCGATGGCGGTGTTGAAGGTGTAGCGCCGGGCCATGTCGTCGCTGACCTTGGCCAGCGTCTCGTGCAGCTTGCGTCGCAGATCACGCTGGTGATCGGCGAGCTGTTCGGGCGCGGCCGCCGCCGGGTCGACCGGCCCGCGCTCGACATGTTCCTGCACCGTCTTCCACAGCCGCTTGAGGAAGCGCTGCGCGCCATCGACGCCGGCATCGCTCCACTCCAGCGTCTGTTCCGGCGGTGCGGCGAACATGATGAACAGGCGCACGGTGTCGGCACCGACGGAGTCGATCATCGCCTGCGGGTCGACGGTGTTGCCCTTGGACTTCGACATCTTGGCGCCGTCCTTCAGCACCATGCCCTGGGTGAGCAGGTTGCGGAACGGCTCGTCCGATGACACCAGGCCTTCGTCGCGCATCGCCTTGTGGAAGAAGCGCGCATAGAGCAGGTGCAGGATGGCGTGCTCGATGCCGCCGATGTACTGATCGACGGGCAGCCAGTAGTCGGCACGCTCGTCGAGCATGGCATTGTCGTTGCCGGCGCTGGCGAAACGGGCGAAATACCACGAGGACTCGAAGAAGGTGTCGAAGGTGTCGGTATCGCGTTCGGCCGCACCGCCACATTCGGGGCAGGTGGTTTGATAGAACGCCGGGTCCTTCTTGATCGGCGAGCCGACGCCTTCGAATTCGACGTCCTCGGGCAGCACCACCGGCAGATCCTTCTCCGGTACCGGCACCGATCCGCAGTCGGGGCAATGGATGATGGGGATGGGCGCACCCCAGTAGCGCTGGCGGGACACGCCCCAGTCGCGCAGCCGCCACTGGGTCTGGATCTCGCCGCGGCCGTCGGCAGCGAGACGCTGGGCGATGCGCTCGAAGGCATCGCTGGAGGTCAGGCCGTCGAATTCACCGGAATTGACCAGCACACCGTAATCGGTGAAGGCGCCGTTGGCGACATCGACCGACTCGCCGTCGGCGCGATCGATCACCTGCACGATCGGGATGTCGTACTTGTGGGCGAAGGCCCAGTCGCGCTCATCGTGGCCCGGCACCGCCATGATCGCGCCCGTGCCATAGGCCATGAGGACGAAGTTGGCGACAAAGACCGGCAGGCGGTCGCCGGTCAGCGGATGAATGGCCTCGATATCGAGGCGTACGCCCTTCTTCTCGAGTTTCTCCAGGTCCTCGGCTGCGGTGCTCCCCTGGCGGCACTCCTCGACGAAGGCACGGACCTCGGGATCGTTCTCGGCCGCGGCGCGCGCGAGCGGATGATCGGCGGCGACGGCCATGTAGGTCGCGCCCAGCAGCGTATCCGGCCGGGTGGTGAACACATCGAGCGGCTCGGCATCGGGTTCGTCAACGTCGAAGCGAATCTGCACGCCGCGCGACTTGCCGATCCAGTTGCGCTGCATGGTCTTGACCGCTTCCGGCCAGCCGTCGAGTTCATCGAGCGCCGCCAGCAGTTCGTCGGCGTAGGCGGTGATGCGCAGGAACCACTGCGGGATCTCGCGGCGTTCGACCAGCGCGCCCGAGCGCCAGCCGCGGCCGTCGATGACCTGCTCGTTGGCCAGCACGGTCTGGTCGACCGGGTCCCAGTTGACCTCGGCCTTGCGCCGGTACACCAGGCCCTTGTCCAGCAGGCGCAGGAACAGCCACTGCTCCCAGCGGTAGTATTCCGGGTCGCAGGTGGCCAGCTCGCGCGACCAGTCGTAGGCAAAGCCGAGGCGCTTGAGCTGCCCGCGCATGTAGTCGATGTTTTCACGCGTCCACGGCCCGGGGGCCACCTTGTTCTGCAGCGCCGCGTTCTCCGCCGGCAGGCCGAAGGCATCCCAGCCCATCGGCTGCAGTACATTGCGTCCGCACATGCGCTGGAACCGACTGATCACATCGCCGATGGTGTAGTTGCGCACGTGACCGACATGGAGCCGGCCGCTGGGATAGGGAAACATCGACAGGCAATAGAACTTCTGCCGGTCGGCATCCTCGTGGACGCGGAAACTGTCATGGTCCGCCCAGTATTGCTGGGCGGCGCGCTCGATGCTGTGGGGATCGTATTGGGTTTGCATGCACTCGGGCAGTCGGTGAGCGAAGAAAGGCGCAATGATAGCGCAGCGCCACCGGCTCACCAACGTGCGACCGTGGCAACCCACGCGCGTTATACTGAGGGCAGGTTCATTGCCCGAGTTCAACGCCCGAGGAGAAGGCCATGCCCGATCGCGCGCCTACCAGTCCCCGTTTCGTCCGCGGCTACCGCCGAATCCTCGAACATGCCCGCGAGCTGCTGGAATCCGATCGCGAGTACACGGTTCGCCAGGCGATCGATCAGGCGCGGGAAAAGGTCGCGGAGGTCGGCGAGGTCACGCGCGAGGAGGCCGAGCAGATCGGCGAGTACGTACGCCGTGACCTGCACGACGCCGGTGATTATCTGTCGCGCACCGGCCGCGAGCTGCGCGACTGGGCACAGATCGATCTGGAGCTGGTGGAGCAGAGCCTGCTGGACCTGTTCATGCGCGCCGCGGACCGGACCCGGCTGGAGATCGAGGCCTTCAACCGCGAGGTCAAGGCCGGACCGCCCTATCACACCGGCGAGATGGCCGGTCCCGGTGCGCTGATCTGCGAAAACTGCGGCCAGATCATGCGTTTCCATCAACCGGGGCATATTCCGCCCTGCTCTTCGTGCCGCCACACGGTGTTTCGCCGCTTCACCGACGAGAAATGAGACGGCAACTGCCAGGAGTCGCGCCCCTCCTCACCAAGTCGCACCCCCTCACCCTGACCCTCTCCCCCGGCGGGGGAGAGGGAAGTGAAGCACATGAAGCCGATCCCACCGCAAGGGGGAGAGTGATCGACGGTGAGTAAAGCCCCTCCCCTACCGCAAAGGGAAAGTGGTCGGCGGCGAATAAAGCCCCTCTCCCCTGCAGGGGAGAGGGGTTGGGGTGAGGGGTGAGAACTACCGTGCGAGTCTGACCAGCCGTCGGCGTAACAGCCAGCCAGCGATTACCAGACCGAGCAGGATCAGGACGGGCGCATCGCCAAGCCGGTTATAGGGTGTATTCCCGGTACGCGGCTGCACCTCGCGGACCAGGGTGGCGGCCTCGAACTGCGGGCTGCGCGCGATGATGGCGCCATGATGATCGATGATGGCGCTGATGCCGGTGTTGGTCGCACGCAGCATGGGCAGGCCGTTTTCCAGGGCGCGCATGCGTGCGATTTCGAGATGCTGCGCCGGTGCGGCGGAGTCACCGAACCAGGCGTCGTTGCTGACATTGACCAGCAGGCCTGACTCCCGGGCCAGATCGCGCACGACACCCGGATAGGCCGCCTCGTAACAGACGAAGGCGCCGATCCGCACGCCCCCTGCCCGGATCGACCCCTGTGGCTCGGGCGGCAATACGAGATCCGACATGGGAATCTGGATCACGCGGTCGAGGAAGGTGAGCCAGTCGCGCAACGGCAGGTACTCGCCGAAGGGGACCAGACGCTGCTTGCTGTAGACGTCGCGCTCCGGGCCGAGTGGGCGAATCGAGTTGAAATAGTGCCCGGTGGCGAGATCACGGGTGAAAATGCCGGTAACGACGTCGGTATCGTCCAGATCCACCGCGAGTTCGTTCAGCTCCGGTTCGACCCGATCCCAGAAGGTCGGCACGGCCGTCTCCGGCCAGATCACCAGATCGGTATCGGCGGCGATTTCACGCGTCATCCCGGCATACAGCTCGACGGACCGGCGCACCGAGTCGAATTTTTCATCCTGGGCGACATTCCCCTGCACCAACCCGGCGCGCAGCGGCTCGCCCTCTGCTTCGTTCCAGTCGCGGCCATCGAGCAGCAACCCGCTGCCCCAGATCACCATTACGCCGGCCAGCGCGGCCGCCAGCCCGGCACCGCGCAGGCGGGGCAATGCCGCCATGACGCCCGCACTGAAGGCGACCGCCAGGCCGACGCCATAGACACCGAACAGCGGTGCGAGCCCGGCCAGCGGCGTATCAATCTGGCTGGTACCCAGCAATAGCCAGGGGAAGCCGGTGAACAACCAGCTGCGCACCCATTCCAGCGCGACCCAGGCCACCGGCGCCAGCATCAGCAACCACGCCACTCCGCGCTGGCGGGTCGGACCACGCGCAACCAGCGCGCCCAGCACGGCCAGCGTCAGCGCCATGGCGAGCGCGAAGGCGATGGTGAGCAGGATGGCCAGTGGGGCGATCGCATCACCGAAGTAATGCAGGCTGTGGTAGATCCAGTAGACGCCGCCGCCCCACATGCCGACGCCGAACAGCCAGCCCAGCCAGGCGGCCCGCCGCGGACCGCAGTCGAGCCACAGGCGGAACAGGACGGCCAGCCCGAGCAGGGCAAACCACCACCAGCCGTAGGGCGCGAACGCGAGCGGGACGACCGCACCCGCCATCAGCGCGGCGGCGGCGGTGGCGATGCGGTAGCCGCGCTCGCCGGCATCGGTGAACAG
>CAZJGZ010000128.1:0-2781 GCA_964545695.1 uncultured Ectothiorhodospiraceae bacterium
CGTGCCGAACCTTGAATCACGCCAAGCACGCGAAGAACGCCAAGGAACTTCTTCTGTTTCTTGGCGTTCTTCGCGTGCTTGGCGTGAATTGTTCTCTGCGTGAGATGAACCAACATGGTGAAAATCTCTCGCTGAGCCGCAGCACTCGCGGAGAGAGATTTTTCCTCTGCGAGATTAGTGTTCCTTCGCGGGCTTCGCGTCTTCGCGAGATGTACACCGGGGCCCGGAAAAGCCAGCATACCCCCATGACCACACGCTGAAGGATACCGATGGAAAGTGAACGACTGGCTGCCTGCATGGCCGGTTTGCGGGAGGCCGAGCAGCCCGTGCGCATCCTGCGGCATCTCGCATGGCCCCGGTCGGTGCGGGATGAATTCCTCCGCCACGACGGGCGCGAACTGCCGAAGATCGAGTACCCCGCGTTCGATGCCGACCCGAGCCTGCAGATGATTGAACGGGTCCGCGACCATCTGAAGAACGACGACAGCCCTGAAGCGCGGTGGATCGAACGCCAGGCCAGCGCTATCGAGAGCGCGGCACGCATGCTGGCCGCCACGGAGACCCCGGCGTTTCTCACCCATGGGCGCCGACTGTACGGCACCCCGCGCGAGCCGCTGCCGGACGAGAACGCTACTGTGCTGGGGCTGGCACAGCGCTTTCACGAGGTGATCGACTCGGTCGACAACATCGACCTCGGCGATCCGCTACCCGCGAATTATTCACCCGACCGCCTCGCCGACGCCATGCGCCGAGCCGGCGAGCGCGTGTTCGGTGATGCCGCCCCGCAAGTGATCGTCGTCGATGAGCTGTCGGCCAATGCCCTCGCTGGCCCCCGAGTCATCCGCATTCGCCGCGGTGCGGCATTCACGGAGAATGACGTCGCCCAGCTGATCCACCATGAAGCCTATATCCATGTCGCCACCTCCCTGAATGGACTGGCGCAAACCGATCTGCCGATCCTCGGTTCGAGCCATCCGGGCACCACGCGTACCCAGGAAGGGCTCGCGGTGTTTGCGGAGTTCATCACGGGCAGCATGGACATCGAGCGCCTGCGTCGCCTCGCCGATCGGGTGGTGGCCATCGACATGGCGATCGAAGGCGCGGATTTCATGGAAATCTACCGCTGGTTTCTGGAGCGTACCGGTGGCCGGCGTGAGCAGGCATTCGAGAACACCCGCCGCGTTTTCCGCGGCGGCTGCCTGACGGGTGGTGCTCCGTTCACCAAGGACATCGTGTATCTCGACGGCCTGCTGCGAGTTCACCACTTCATGCGCACTGCCGTCTCGACGGGACGATCCGACCTGCTCCGCCTGCTGTTCTGCGGCAAGCTGGATATCGAGGACATCCCCACCCTCGCGCACATGGCCCGGAACGGTCTGTGCCGTCCACCGCGCTTCCTGCCGCCCTGGGCCAGCGATCTGCGGTTCCTGCTCAGTTATCTCGCCTACTCTTCGTTCCTCAACGAAATCGATCTGGGACGCCTGCACGAGCATTACGCCGGAATCGCGGGCACGGCACCGGTTTTTCCTGCCCGCGGCAGATGAATTAGGCTGGGGATACCGTGATCAATCCGCATACTCGAGGATCCGCAAGCATGAGACATCCGCACATCAATCGATTCGCCAGCGCCGTCACGCTCCTCGTCGGCTCATTGGCCGTCACGAGCGTACAGGCTGGCGAGGTCATTGAAGCGTCCGTGGGGACGGAATACGAGGCCTTCGACCTCGTGCAGGTGGTCGATGGTTTCACACACCCGTGGGCAGTGGGCTTCCTCCCCGACGACCGCATGCTGGTCACCGAAAAGGGCGGCAAGCTGTACATCGCCGGCGACAACGCCAGGGCAACAATCCACGGCCTCCCCGATGACCTGTACTCGACCGGCCAGGGCGGCCTGCTCGACGTCGTTGTCCACCCCGACCATGACGACAACGGCTGGATCTATTTCACCTATTCGCAGGGCAACGAGAACGCAACCGTGCCAGCCCTGTTCCGCGCCCGTCTGGACGGCAACGAGCTGGTCGATCACGAACAACTGTTCGCCTCGAATACACCGACCGGTCCCGGCCGTCACTACGGCTCACGCATATTGTTCCTCGACGACAATACGCTGCTGATGACCATCGGCGACCGGGGCGCCGAACCACCGCGCGCGCAGGACACACAGGATCATTCCGGCTCGGTCGTACGCCTGAACCACGATGGTAGCGTGCCGGACGATAATCCGTTCGTGGACGATGATGATGTCCTCGACGAGATCTACAGCTACGGCCATCGCAACATCCAGGGCATCGTGCAGCATCCGGATACGGGTGCGATCTGGGCGACGGAACATGGACCGCGCGGTGGCGACGAACTCAACCTGATCCGCCCGGGTGGCAACTACGGCTGGCCGACCGTCACCCAGGGGCGGGATTACGGTACCGAGGACACCTTCCCGGACGCCGAAGCGCGCGCGATGGAGGGCATGACCGCGCCGGTGTTCGAATTCCTGCCGACGCTTGCGCCCTCCGGGCTGGCCGTTGTTTCCGGCGACACCTTCCCGGCGTGGGACGGCAACCTGCTCGCCGGCGGCTTGCGTGCCGAGCGCATCCTGCGGCTCGTGATCGAGGATGAAACCGTGCTGCACGCCGAGGAGTTGCTGCTACAGACCATCGGCCGCATCCGCGACATCCGTCAGGGGCCCGATGGCAACATCTACGTGCTCAACGACGAGGACGAAGGCGCGCTGTACCGTCTGCAGCCCGCTGATTGAAGACAGGATCAGGGCGGATGGGCGCCGCT
>CAZJGZ010000128.1:2881-6864 GCA_964545695.1 uncultured Ectothiorhodospiraceae bacterium
CGCCAGGACGCCAAGCCCGCGAAGGATGTTCTTTTCTTAGCGTGCTTCGCGTCTTCGCGAGAGGTTCGTTCGACGCGGTATCGAAGACGTGCCAAGCCGGAATCTCGCGGAGGCGTGGCTGTTCGGCTGACGCGCTACCGGGCTCCGCTCTGGTCGCGGACATCCACATGCAGCTCAAGCTGCTGGCCGGGCTGGAGATAGCCGCCATTGTCGAGGCCATTCCAGTTGCGGATCTGGTCAACGCCGACGTTGAACCGGGATGCGATGCGGGACAGCGAGTCGCCAGGCCGAACCCGGTAATTGACCAGCTGCTGGTAATCCTCGATGCCATCGATGCCGCCAGCGCCCCCCTCGACCCAAACTGCGAGGCTCTGCCCCTGACGGAGCATGTCGCCAGGCGCCATGTTGTTCCAGGAGGCCAACTCGCGCACCGTCACATCGTGCGAGCGTGCAATATCCCAGAGGGTATCGCCCGACTCCACACGGTAGTCCACCCGCTGGCGACCGGGACGCGACCGTGACTGGATTGCTGCCTGCCGATTCTCGGCGCTGAGCGCATAGTCGGATTCCGGTCTCGATGCAGTCGGCACAAGGAGGTGACGACCTGCGCGAATACGATCCCCCGGAAGGTCATTGACCTCGCGGAGAAGGCCGACGGATACACCATACTGACGCGCTATACCGGCAAGCGTTTCGCCGGAGCCTATCTCGTGCCGTTTCCACTGCACGAGCTCGGAATCATCACGATCATCCAGACCGGCACGCAGCGCGTCCGCCTTGTCGATCGGTACCAGCAGTTCGTGCGGACCGTCGGGATGTGTGGCCCAGCGATTGAATGCCGGGTTCAGGCGATAGAGCTTCTCGATGGAGATGCCGGCGAGATCGGCGGCCACTGCCAGGTCGATCTGCGAATCCGCCTCGACCACGTCGACGGCGGGTTCGTTCGGAATCTCCCGCAGCGTGATGCCATACGCATCCGGCTCAGCGAACACGTCACGCAGGGCCAGGATGCGCGGCACATAGTTGCGGGTCTCGGCGGGCAAATTCAGGTACCAGAAATCGGTCGGCTGACCCGCCCGCTCGTTCGCCCGCACCGCGCGTTGCACTCGCCCCTCGCCCGCGTTGTAGGCGGCCAGCGCCAGCATCCAGTCGCCATCGAAGAACCCGTGCAGGTATTCGAGGTAATCCAGCGCGGCCTCCGTGCTGGCGCGGACATTCCGACGTCCGTCATACCACCAGTCCTGGCGCAGGCCGAAGCGCGTGGCAGTGGCCGGCTGGAACTGCCAGATACCGCCCGCGCGGCCATGGGAATAGGCAAACGGCTGGAAGGCACTCTCGACCATGGCCACCAGGACCAGTTCGCTCGGCAGATCACGCGCCTCGACACGCTCGAGGATCAGATGCAGGTAGGGCTCGCCCCGTGCGGCAATCATGTCGAAGTAGGGCTGGCGGGCATTGAACCGCTGAAGCTCCGCAGCGATGCGCTCGTGTTCGGCGTCCGGGAACGCGAAACCGGAGCGCAGCCGCGCCCAGATATCCTGCTCGCGCGGCTCTTCGGCCGGCTCACTCCATTGATCGAGGAATTCGTCGACGGTGCGCGGTTCCGGCAACGGTTCCACGAGCATGGCGTCGACGTCTTCCGTACTCAGCGCCGAACGCAGGGCAAAATTGTTCCCGGAACCGGAGTCGTCGCTCGCACCACTCGCCCGCTCATCACCTCCCAGCGACGCGCATGCACTCAGGATCAGCAGCCCGGCACCAATCAGCAGTGCCCGGACGCCACTGCCAAGGCGACTTGCGCTGGTGCCGCCCTCCCCGGACTCGGCGGTGACCGAGACTCGACTCTTGAATACTGTAGCAACCGGCAGGAGCCTTGGAGCGCGCAAAGGGGTTTCTCCCTTGTTCGTTGACTATTATTCGGATCACACCGCGCGGCCGGACTGGCAGACGCCGGCAATACACTCCCGCATGACCGACGACGATGCCATGTCGGCCAGGCATTTTCTCGCGAATTTTCACGGAGATACAGCGCGAAGCTACTAGGCCTGATCAAACGGGAAAGGTCAACCCCCGACAGGCGATTCCCGCAGGAAAATCCGCCCCCTGGTGGCCGCCGTGATTCGCCCGGGTGAAGTCTGCGACGCTCACCGTCGGTCAACCGCGGGATCGGTCAGAATGGCATGCTGCACGGGCCGGAAACTCTCGTCATCCAGCGTCAGCAGGATCAGTGCCTCCTCGTGGTCCCAGCCCGCCACGAGCGTGAGGTGGCCGACCTGAACTGCCTGACCATGATACTCCGGGCGCTCGATCAGCAGCTCGTCGGTCCATTCTTCGGCGACCTCATCGGGTTCACCGAAGCGTGCCGCGAATACCGAGCGGAGATGGTCATAGTCCTCGAGGTAACGTCCCGGATGGTCATCGTGCCGCGCCCGGCTGAAGTATCGGACCTGCCACAGGCCATCGCCTTCAAAGCGGTAGTTCACCGTCATCGGGATGCCGGCCAGGTCGGCATGACGCACCACCCGCCGATCACCCCGGAGCACCAGCTCTCCCGGCCCGTCTACCGCCATGCGCTCAATCGAAGCGCCCCACTCCGGCGCGTCAACGTCGTTGCCGGCTTGCAGGGATACGGCGACCAGCAAGCCCGCAAGCACCAGACAAACTCGAGACCTTCCTCGCATGATCGGAACCGCGCATTGATAGGAAGCCCATGATACACCCAATCGACGGCCCCTCTCGCGGGTATGGGCCGGGCTGATACCAGTCGCGCCCCTTGCTTGCCTTGGCGCCCGTTCTTAGGGAGACTGCGCGCCCCGTGACAGCAAAATGAATTCTCCATGTCACCTCGATGACAGGACCAGCCGGCGCTCCCTGACCATGGCCAAGCCCAAGCTCGATAAAGACCTGAAAAAACTCCAGAATCTGGAGGGCGCAACGCAGGAACGGGCAATGCGCCTGTTGCCGGCATCGCTGGCCCTGCTGTTCCTTGTCCTCGCCGGAATCGCGGCGCTCGCCGTCAGCGGGCTGGCCACGGGTTGGGTGCTGATCGTCGCCGCCGCCGTGATCGGTGGCTACATGGCGCTGAACATCGGCGCCAACGATGTCGCCAACAACATGGCCCCGGCTGTCGGGTCCCGCGCCCTCACCATCGGGGTCGCCGTCGCCCTCGCGGCCGTATTCGAGGCCGCCGGTGCCATCATCGCCGGCGGCGAGGTCGTTGCAACCGTCTCGGGCGGGATCATCCAGCCCGAGTTGCTGCCGAGCACCGCCCACTTTGTCACCGGCATGCTGGCTGCGCTGTTCGCGGCTGCCGTATGGCTGAATGTGGCAACCGCCTTTGGTGCGCCGGTTTCGACCACGCACTCGATCGTCGGTGGCGTCCTCGGTGGCGGCATCGCCATGGCCGGCTTTGCGGTGGCGGACTGGAGCGTGGTCGCACGCATCGTCGCCAGCTGGATCATTTCCCCCGTAATGGGTGGAGTAATCGCCGCCGCCTTCCTGGCATACATCAAGTTCACGATCCTGTTCGTACCGGACAAACTCACGCAGGCGGCGCGCCGCGTGCCTCTGCTGGTCTCCATCATGGCCGGTGCATTCGCCGCCTATCTCCTGATCAAGAGTCTGGATCGGGTCTGGGACGTACCGATCTGGCTCGCACTGCTGTTCGGCCTCGCCGTCGGGGCGGCCACCCGCGCGATCGTCAAGCCATTGATCGCGAAACGTGTGCAGAACCTCAGCGTCCGCCGCGAATCCGTGGGCGAACTCTTCACCATCCCGGTCATCTTCGGTGCCTGCCTGCTGTCATTTGCCCACGGCTCGAATGACGTGGCCAATGCAATCGGTCCGCTTGCCGCCATCTACACTTCCGTGACCGAAGGCGAGATGGTGGCGCGCGCAGAGATTCCGCTCTGGATCATGCTCGTGGGCGCGGTCGGCATCTCGGGAGGCCTGCTGCTGTACGGTCCGAAACTGATTCGCACGGT
>CAZJGZ010000129.1:0-6701 GCA_964545695.1 uncultured Ectothiorhodospiraceae bacterium
TCTGATTGCCGGCATTACGTCTGCGGTCCATTGCGTGTTTCAACCGGTTGCCGACAGCGCGACCTCGGATGTGTCGCCGGCCTCGTAGGCGAGGCTGGGCTGGAGCCAGGCTTCCGCCTCGGCCATCGACCAGCCCTTGCGCTCGGCGTAGTCGGCCACCTGGTCGCGCTGGATCATGCCGAGGCCGAAATAGCGGGCTTCCGGGTGCGCGATGTAGAAGCCGCTGACGGAGGCGCCCGGATCCATGGCGAAGCTTTCGGTCAAGCGCATGTCGGTATGCGCCTCGGCATCCAGGAGGTCCCAGATCAGGGCCTTCTCCGTGTGTTCGGGGCAGGCCGGATAGCCCGGCGCCGGGCGGATGCCGCGGTAGCGTTCGGCGATCAGGTCCTCGTTGGTCAGGGATTCGTCCGAGTCGTAGCCCCAGAACTCCTGCCGGACGCGCTCGTGCAGGTGTTCGGCGAAGGCTTCGGCGATGCGATCGGCGAGCGCTTCGACCATGATGGCATTGTAGTCGTCGCCGTCGCGCTCGAACTGCTGAGCGCGCTCCTTCGCCTCCTGTCCGGCCGTGACGGCAAAGGCGCCAATCCAGTCGGGTACATCGCTGTCGGCCGGTGCGACGTAATCGGCCAGGCAGAGGTTCGGCTTGCCGTCCGGGCGCTGACTCTGCTGGCGCAGGAAATGCACGCGCAGGCGTTCGCGTCTGCGCTCATCGTCGGCGTAGACGGCGACATCATCACCGGTCGCGGCGGCGGGGAAGATGCCGGCGACGCCGCGCGGTCGCAGCCAGCCTTCCTCCTGCATGCGGTCGAGCATGCGCTCGGCGTCGGCGAGCAGGTTGCGTGCCGCCTCACCCTTGTCCGGGTCGTCCAGCACCTTCGGGTAGCTGGACTTGATCTGCCAGGTGTGCAGGAACGGCGTCCAGTCGATATAGGGGCGCAATCGCGCGACGTCGACGTCATCGACCGGGATGACGCCGGTGCGTGCTGGTTTCACCGGCGTGTGTTCTCGCGGATCCCAGGTGTAGGCATTGGCGCGTGCGGTGGCGAGGTCGAGCAGGGGTTTGCGCGGCTCGCGGCCGGCGTGGCGCTCACGCAGCTTTTCCTGGTCGCTCGCGATCTCGCCGATGAAGGCATCACGCTGGTCCGGATTGAGCAGGCGGCTCACCACACCGACGGCGCGCGAGGCGTCCTTGACGTAGGTGGCCACCTGTTCGTACTGCGGGGCGATGCGCAGTGCCGTATGCAGCGGCGACGTGGTCGCACCGCCGATCAACAGCGGCAGATCCATCTCGCGGCGCTGCATTTCGCGGGCCACGCGCACCATCTCATCGAGCGAGGGCGTGATCAGGCCGGACAGGCCGACGATGTCGCAGTTTTCCTCCACCGCCGTGTCCAGGATCCGGTCGGCGGGCACCATGACGCCGAGGTCGATGACCTCGAAGTTGTTGCACTGCAGGATCACGCCGACGATGTTCTTGCCGATGTCGTGGACGTCCCCCTTGACCGTCGCCAGCAGCACCTTGCCCTTGGGCCGGTCACCGGGTCGCTTGTCGGCCTCGATGTAGGGGATGAGATAGGCCACGGCCTTCTTCATCACGCGTGCGGACTTGACCACCTGTGGCAGGAACATCTTGCCCTCGCCGAACAGGTCACCGACGACATTCATGCCATCCATCAGCGGTCCCTCGATGACGTCGAGGGGGCGCTCCGCGCGCTGCCTTGCCTCTTCGACGTCGTCATCGACGTAATCGACGACGCCGTGCACGAGGGCGTGCTCCAGGCGTTTCTCCACGGCTTCTTCGCGCCAGGCGGCGTGGACTTCGTGACGCTCGCCCGATTCGCGATAGTTCTCGGCGATCTCCAGCAGCCGCTCGGTGGCGTCGTCGCGGCGGTTGAGGATCACGTCCTCGACACGTTCGCGCAGGTCGGTCGGGATGTCGTCGTAGACCGTGAGCTGCCCGGCGTTGACGATGGCCATGTCGAGGCCGGCCTGGATGGCGTGGTAGAGGAATACCGAATGCATCGCCTCGCGTACGGGCTCGTTGCCGCGGAAGGAGAACGAGATATTGGACAGACCGCCGGAGGTGCGCACGCCGGGCAGCTCCGTCTTGATCCGGCGCACGGCCTCGATGAAGGCATTGCCGTAATCGTTGTGGGCGTCGATGCCGGTGGCGATGGCGAAGATGTTGGGGTCGATGACGATGTCTTCGGGTGCGAAGCCGGCCTGTTCCGTCAGCAATTTGACAGCGCGGTGGGCAATCGCCAGCCGGTGATCGACCGTCTCGGCCTGGCCTTCCTCGTCGAACGCCATGACCACCACGGCCGCGCCGTAACGGCGGATCTCGCGGGCCTGTTCGAGAAACGGGGCCTCGCCCTCCTTGAGGCTGATCGAGTTGACGATCGCACGGCCCTGGATGCACTGCAGTCCGGCCTGCAGGATCTCCGGGCGTGACGAGTCGATCATCACCGGTACACGGGCGATGTCCGGCTCGGTGGCGACGAGGTCGAGGAAGTGGCGCATGCAGGCGACGCCGTCGAGCAGGCCGTCGTCCATGTTGACGTCGATGATCTGCGCGCCGTTCTCGACCTGCTGGCGCGCGACCTCCAGCGCGGTCTCGTAGTCCTCGGCTTCGATCAGGCGACGGAATTTGGCCGATCCAGTGACATTGGTGCGCTCGCCGACGTTGACGAAGTTGGTCTCGGGGCCGACGTTGAGTGCTTCCAGACCGGACAGGCGCAGCCGCTCGGGCGGCTCGGGCAGGGTGCGCGACGCCTTGCCGGCAACGGCCTCGCCGAGTGCGGCGATATGTTCCGGCGTTGTGCCGCAGCAGCCACCGATGATGTTGATCAGACCCTCGTCGGCCCATTCGCGGATCAGCGCGGCCATCTGCTCCGGCGACTGGTCGTAGTCGCCGAGCTCATTGGGCAGGCCGGCGTTGGGGTGGGCGCTGACCGGGACATCGGCAACGCGACCGAGCTCGGTGACGTACTCGCGCAACTGTTCGGCGCCGAGGGCGCAGTTGAGGCCGACACTGAACGGGCGGGCGTGGCGCACGCTGTTCCAGAAGCCCTCGACGGTCTGGCCGGAGAGGGTGCGGCCACTCGCATCGGTAATGGTCGCGGAGATCATCACCGGCAGTTCGTGCCCGTGGTCGGCGAACGCCTGCTCCAGCGCATAAAGTGCGGCCTTGGCATTGAGCGTGTCGAAGATGGTCTCGACCATGAACAGGTCGACGCCACCGTCGATCAGGGCATCGGCCGCCTCCCGGTAGACCTCGACCAGCTCGGGAAAGCGGATATTGCGCTGGCTCGGATCGTTGACGTCGGGCGACAGCGAAGCCGTGCGGTTGGTCGGCCCGAGGACACCGACGACCCAGCGTGGACTGCCGGTTTCCTCGGCGACCGCGTCCGCCGCTCGGCGGGCGATGCGTGCGCCTTCGCGGTTGATGTCGGCGACCACGGCTTCCATGGCGTAGTCGGCCTGCGAGATGCGGTTGGCGTTGAAGGTGTTGGTCTCGATCAGCTCGGCACCGCCTTCGAGGTAGCCGCGGTGCAGGCGCTCGATGACATCGGGGCGAGTGAGATTGAGCAGGTCGTTGTTGCCGAACAGCTCCCCGGCGACGTCGGCGAAACGTTCGCCGCGAAAGTCCTCTTCCGCAAGCGGCTCGTTCTGAATCATCGTGCCCATGCCGCCATCGAGCAGCAGGATGCGATCGTTGAGTTGGCCGTGCAGATTGTTCCGGGTCATGATGGGTCCGATTGACATTATGCCACGTGGGTATCGCGCCCTTGCGTCGTCTCACCGGCCGGCCCGACTTCGGTCTGGACGCCCAGGGCCCGGCAGACTGCGCGCGGCAGCGGGGCACGATTCATGGTGTAGAAATGGAATTGGTCGAAGCCTTCGGTCAGCAGCCGTTGGCACTGATTGGCGGCAAGGGCGGCCGCCACCATCTGATGCTCGGTCGATTCCGGGTCCAGTCCGGCAAAACGCTGCTCCAGCCACGCTGGAATGCCCGCGCCGCAACTCCGGGCAAAGCGCGCCACCTGGTTGAAATTCGCAATGGGAAGCACGCCCGGGACGATCGGCACGCTGATACCGGCGGCAGTCGCCCGGTCGCGGAACCGCAGGATCTGCGCATCATCGAAGCAGAACTGGGTGATCACCCGGCTCGCACCGGCATCCACCTTTCGCCGCAGGTACTCGATGTCCGCCCGCGCTGATGCTGCATCCGGGTGCACTTCGGGATAGCCGGCCACGCTGATATCGAAGTCGCCAACCTGACGCAGGGCGGGGACCAGTTCGGCAGCCGAACCGAAGCCGTCCGGCTGCAGTGCGTAGGCAGCATCCTCTCCCGGTGGGTCCCCGCGCAGGGCAACCAGATGGCGCACGCCTTCCTGCCAGTAATCGTGGGCGATCTGCTCGATCTCGGCCCGTGAAGCACCCATGCAGGTCAGGTGCGCCGCCGGCGTGAGGTCGGTCTCGTGCAGGATCCGGCGCACGGTAGCGTGGGTGCGCTCACGGGTCGATCCGCCGGCGCCGTAGGTCACGGACACGAAGGCGGGTTGCAGCGATTCGAGGTCGCGGATCGCCGACCAGAGACGCTCAGCCGCCGCCGGCGTCTTCGGGGGGAAGAATTCGAAGGAAATCCTCATTACATCGTGTCCTCATGCCGGCGCATGATCGAACCTCGCGCGGAGATCGGCAGCGGTGAGCCGAACCGTCGACCCGGGCTGCTTATCCGCGTTACGTCATTGTCGGGTTCGCATCGACCGATTGCTGTCGGCTGGACAGCGGCAGTGCGGCGTCAGTGGCGGATACTGGAGTTGCGCTGAAATCGCGTGTCGAGTCGGAATCGGTGCGATCACATGAACGCCGACTGCCGGAATGCCCGGGACCGTACGTTCAATTTCATTAACATCAGGTTACCGTCGATCAGTGGGGTATTCAACCCGAACCGGCTTGTGGCGCGCCAGCGGTCGAGACAGCATCAAGCAACGACGGCCCATCGATCATGATTCGCGCCTCGTGACTGTCGCCGTCAAACCAATGGGCCGCACCCACTGCCGTGCCCTTCAAAGCGCTTGCAACGTGGCTCGTGATCCTTACACTCTGGGGACATGTCGCCCTGGATCTATTTCCTCGTCACGCTGGCAATTGCCTGGCATGGTCTCACCTACAAGGATGCCGATGGTGATCGTCCGGCGGTGCATCTGTTATTCGGGCTGATGGCGCTGGCGTTCGCCATGCGCTTCCTGTTCGTCGATATTCTCGGACTGCCCATCCTGGGGGTACAACCGATCCACGGTTGATTCAGGCGGGTACTTCGCCCTGCCACATCGCTTGCCGATTCCCGAGTGTTCCGGTTGCGCGAAACCCCGGACCCCTTGTCAGTCGTCCAGTCGCTGCGTGTACGAGCGCTGCTGTCCGTCCAGGTCGGGGTCAGCCAGTTTCCGCTCCTCCTCCGGCAGGGCCAGCTGGGACTCGATATACCGCGCCCGGTCACCGATCGTGGGCTGTCCGGCAGAGTCCATGTGCAGGAATTTGGTCAGCCAGCCCGGGCCGTCATCAACCGACGGATCCAGTTCCATGGCTTGCTGGTAGTCTCGCAGGGCGAGCTCATGTTCACCGATGCGGTCGAAGGCGATACCGCGATTGGCATAGACGCCGGCAAAATCGCCGTCGATCTCTTCTGCATAACGATCATAGGCAGCAATGGCGTCGTCGAACTGCCGCAGCTCGACAAGTGCATTGGCCTTGCCCATGAGCGCATGGCCGTGTTCCGGATCCTGCTCCAGCGCTGAGCGATACTCGCCCAGGGCCCGTTCAAAGTTTCGGTCCTGGAAGGCGCGGTCACCGGCAATTGCCTCCGCATCGCCTGGTTCGCGTTCCGCGGAGAAGCCTTCGTACACCATGTAACCGAGCGGCATCAGGATTGCGACGAAGGCGATCACCTTGAGTTTCTGATACCGGCTTTCCGTGATCTTGATCGTCATGACGGCATACCCAGCATGGCAGCGTTGAAGAAAAAGGAGAAAACCAGGCAGATAAACGCACCGACTACCCAGGCGCGCCGGTTTTGCCCGGCGAGCTCATCAGCGCCCAGATCGCGATCGAGCTTGCGCTGCAGGCGGCGCACACTCATGGCCCAGATCCACTGCTTGACGGGGTATATCAGCATCGCCACCAGCAGCATGACCCAGAAGACGAAATTCGCAGTCTCTCCCATGGCGCAAATTCTACCATCTCGGTGAAAAAAGCGAGGGGGCCTCGAAAGCCCCCTCGCCATACTGCTTCACAATGTATCCATGCTACTCGTGCTTACGGACGGCTGACATCCATGCGGGCTTTGCCAGAGTCCGAATCCTCATCGAAGAGGACCTGGATTTCCCGTTCGGGAACCGTGCTCATCTCACACTTGTAGCAGCAGAAGTACATCATGTAGATGCCGAAGATCCACCAGATCAGCTGCCAGACCCAGATCGACGGCAGGCCGAAGACCCACCACGTATCCGGGTTGGTCGGATCACCGAACAGCCAGTTGCCGATCACGCCGCCCGGGCCGATGCCGATCACCCAGAAGGCGAACACGAGGATGAACGCGATCGGGATCAGGTGGCGCTTGTGATCCGGCAGCGTCGCATGATCACGCAGGAAGTTGTGCACCGTCATGCGGTGTTCGTATTCCTCGCGATTCTGCGTCA
>CAZJGZ010000130.1:0-3056 GCA_964545695.1 uncultured Ectothiorhodospiraceae bacterium
GTCCTTCGCGGTCTGGGCATGCAGTTCTGGGCCGGCGGAAGCCTGTTCGTGCCCGGGGCCGGGCGGGCATTCGACGACGGCGGGAAGCTGGCGGATGACGACCTGCGCCGCCGTGCGGCCGACTTCATCGCCGGATTCGGCGCCTGGGCCGCCCGCCAGCAATCGCTGGCCGTACGCTGATAACGTTTGCGACCGACCGGTCGGCCCCGGGCGAACCTTTGCCATAACCGACAAGCCACGAGGACTTCATGCTCGATCCGAAACGACTGCGCAGCGAGATCAACGAGATCGCCGAGGCTGTTGGACGACGCGGGTTCAAGCTCGATGTCGAAACTTTCAATCGCCTCGAGGAGCGGCGCAAGACGCTGCAGACAGAAACCCAGCGCCTCCAGGCCGAGCGCAACGAGCGCTCGCGGGCCATCGGTCAGGCCAAGGCGCGTGGCGAGGATATCGAACCGCTCAAGGTGGAAGTGACCGAACTCGGTGATCGCCTCAAGGCCGGTGAAACCGAGCTGCACGCATTGCAGACGGAGCTGGACGAGTTCCTGATGGGCATCCCCAATCCGCCGCATCCGGATGTGCCGACGGGTGAGGATGAGGATGACAATGACGAAGTCCGGCAATGGGGCGAGCGGCCCGGTTTCGACTTCACGCCCAGGGATCACGTCGACCTCGGGGCGCAGCATGACTGGATGAATTTCGAGTCCGCTGCCCGGGTCGCGGGGTCGCGCTTTGTCGTGCTGTCCGGCGCCATGGCGCGCATGCACCGGGCGCTGATCCAGTTCATGCTCGATATTCATACCACTGAGCATGGCTATCGCGAGATGTACGTGCCGTACCTGGTGAATGCAGCCAGCGCACGGGGTACGGGCCAGTTGCCCAAGTTCGAGGAGGATCTGTTCATGACCGCCGGCGATCCGGCGTACTACCTGATCCCGACGGCGGAAGTGCCGGTGACGAACCTGGCGCGTGACCAGATCATCGATGCTGCGGAAATGCCCATGCGCATGACCGCCCATACGCCCTGCTTCCGTTCAGAGGCCGGCTCCTACGGCAAGGACACGCGCGGTCTGATTCGCCAGCACCAGTTCGAGAAGGTCGAGCTGGTGCAGCTGGTCGAGCCCGAGCGCTCGTGGGATGCGCTGGAGGAGCTGACGGGGCACGCGGAAGTGATCATGCAGCGGCTGGGGCTGCCCTATCGGGTGGTCACGCTGTGCACGGGTGATCTCGGCTTTTCGGCGGCCAAGACCTACGACATTGAAGTCTGGCTGCCGGGGCAGGACCGTTACCGCGAGATCTCCTCGTGCAGCAATTTCCTCGACTTCCAGGCGCGACGCATGGGCGCGCGCTGGCGCAATCCCGAGACGCGCAAGCCGGAGTATCTGCACACCCTGAACGGGTCGGGGGTGGCTGTAGGCAGGGCGTTACTGGCGATCCTGGAGAACTATCAGCAGGCGGACGGTTCGGTGGCCATCCCGCCAGCCCTGCAGCCGTACCTGGGCGGCATGGACGTGCTGCGGGAGCCCTGAGGCTTGGCGAGCCGGCTCAAGCCCGCTGAGCCAGCCAGATCAGCACGGACACGAACAGCACCACGCCACCCAGCGGCAACATCAGGCCCAGCCAGTCCTGCGCGGTACCCTTCGGGCTGTCGCGCAGGGCCGAGCCGAGTCTGGGGCCGAAGAGCACCAGGGCGGTGAGCGCGAGGGCCCCGAGGGCAATTTGCATCCAGAGATCCATGAACCTCTCTCCCGGCCGATCGGCCGCTGTGTCGTCGGCAAGTGGCGCTGCGCTTGTCAGCCCATGAAAAAGCCCCGCCAGGAGCGGGGCTTCGTCGTTCCTGCCCCGGGGAATGTCGTCCCCGAGACCCTGCTTCAGCGCTCGCCGGCGAATGCCGCAAGCAGATGCAGCAGGCTGGTGAACATGTTGTACAGCGCAATGTACAGGCCGATGGTGGCCATGATGTAGTTGGTCTCACCGCCGTGGATGATGGCGCTGGTCTGATACAGGATCAGGCCGGACATCAGCAGGATGAACATTGCCGAGATGCCGAGCATCATGCCGGGCATCTGGAAGATCAATGCGCCGATGCCGAAGAGGAATGCCACCAGAATGCCCACGAACAGGAACCCGCCCATGAAGCTGAAGTCCTTGCGCGTGGTGAACGCGTAGGCCGACAGCCCGAGGAAGATCACGCCCGTGCCGCCGAGGGCGGTCATGATGAGCTGGCCGCCGTTGGCGAGGCCGGTGACGTAGTAGTTGAGCATCGGGCCGAGCCCGAAGCCGAGCATGCCGGTGATCAGGAAAATCACGCCGAGGCCGGCCGAGCTCTGCGCGGTGCGCGGCAGCACGAACCAGAGCAGTCCGAGCGCCACGATCGAGCAGATCAGGCCGGTCGCCATGGGCGGGTTGATGACCATGGACACGGCAGCGGTGACGCCGCTGAACAGCAGCGTCAGCGACAGCAGCATGTACGTGTTGCGAATGACGCTATTGATCTCGACAGGGCGTGCCTGTTCGCGACCCTGGACTACACGTTCGTCTACCATTCGAGTCTCCTGTGACTTCGATTCGGGTGGTTACTGATTCAGACCCGTTAGCGGTGGGGCCAGTTCCCTGGCAGAACGGCCATATTGTCCACAGCGGGGGCGTATTTCGTCAACTCGGCTTGTTGTGCACACACCGCCATCATTGCGCTACCATACCACGCCCGTCGGGGGTCGCCCGTGGAATTTGTGGGGCTGTGGGGCGCCCGCAGGCCGCTCAGGCGAGCGGTTGGAGGCGTACGAGGATTTTACTGGAGGGGTGGCAGAGAGGTCGATTGCAGCGGTCTTGAAAACCGCCGAGGGTTCACGCCCTCCGTGGGTTCGACAAAATCGCCGGGAGCGATTTTGCGCGAGCGCAGCGAGCCCGCAGGGCGTGGTCCATGGATGGACCACGCAATCCCACCCCCTGGGCGCCCGTAGGGCGCCTGGTCAGGTGGTCGCAGGAGCATGGAGTTACAGGAGGGGTGGCAGAGAGGTCGATTGCAGCGGTCTTGAAAACCGCCGAGGGTTCAC
>CAZJGZ010000130.1:3156-6664 GCA_964545695.1 uncultured Ectothiorhodospiraceae bacterium
GTCGATTGCAGCGGTCTTGAAAACCGCCGAGGGTTCACGCCCTCCGTGGGTTCGAATCCCACCCCCTCCGCCAATTCAAACCAACCCCCCAATCCACCCCAGCAAACCCGTAGCCTGCAACAGAATCACGATCACCAGCGCCGGCGCGACATAGCTGAGCACGAAGCGCCAGGTCACGAACAAGCCGTGACGGTGCGGGCTGTCGAGTTCATCGGCCACTGTCTCGGGGCGCACCCGCCAGGCGAGGAAAATCGCCACCAGCAGCCCGCCCAGCGGCAGCATGATGTTGCTCGAGACGTATTCGATCGAGTCCATGATGTTCATGCCGGGCAGCAGCTCGATCCCGGCCCAGGCGTTGAGCGACAAGCCACAGGCAATGCCGAGAAGCCAGATCGCGAGCGTGATGATGGCCGCCGCGCGCATCCGCGAGCCCTCCCAGGTCTCGGCCATCCAGGATACGGCCGGCTCCAGCAGGGACATGCCGGAGGTGATGGCAGCCACGGACAGGAGCACGAAAAAAGCCACGCCGATGAGCCAGCCGAGGGCGATCTCGCCGAAGACGACGGGCAGGGTGACGAAAACCAGTCCCGCACCCTCGCCCGGTTCCAGACCCACGGTGAACACGATCGGGAAGATCGCCAGACCGGCGACCAATGCCGTGATCGTGTCCATGCCCACAATCCAGCCGGTCGTGACCGGGATCGAGGAGGCGCGGGGCAGGTAGGCGCCGTAGACCATGATGGCGCCCATGCCCAGGCTCAGCGTGAAAAAGGCCTGACCCAGTGCGGCGAGGAATGTCCCCGGCTGGACCGCCGAGAAGTCCGGTTCGAGCATGAACGTCATCGCTTCGCCAAAGCCGGGCGTGGTCATGCCGTACAGCGCGAGGCCGACCAGCAGTGCGAACAGCAGCGGCATGAGCAGTTTCACGGCGCGCTGAAGCCCGCGGCGGACGCCGGCCGCGACGATGACGAACAGTAGTGCCATGAAAACGGTATGCCAGATCAGCACTGCCGCCGGGCTGGCGATCAGGCCCTCGAACAGTGCGCCGGAACCATCCGCCGATATATCGGTGAAGCGCCCGAACAGGGCTTGCATGACGTAGTAGAGCGACCAGCCGCCGACCACGCTGTAGAACGACAGGATCAGGAAGCCGGCGAGTACGCCCAGCCAGCCCACCAGTGACCAGCTTGTCGAGCGCGCCTCGTCATAGGCAACGCGCCGCAGGCTGTTGATGGGGCTCGCGCGGCCACGACGGCCCAGGGTGACTTCCGCGACCATGATCGGCAGACCGACAAGCAGGATGCAGACAAGATAGATCAGGATGAAGGCCGCGCCGCCGTTTTCGCCGACGAGATAGGGGAAACGCCAGAGATTGCCCAGCCCGACCGCGGAGCCGGCCGCCGCGAGAACGAAGATCAGGCTGCTGGACCATTCGCCGTGGATTGATGTGCGCCGCCCTTGGATCATCGAGATCATCCCGTTGTTGTCGGTGGGGCGGGCTGGCGTGTGTGTGCCGATTGCCCGCGTGGCTCATGATCGCGTTATTCTAGCGAAAACCTGGCTCAGGTCACGCCGCCGGCAAT
Organism: uncultured Ectothiorhodospiraceae bacterium; assembly: GCA_964545695.1. Taxonomy (GTDB): domain Bacteria; phylum Pseudomonadota; class Gammaproteobacteria; order XJ16; family Halofilaceae; genus Halofilum. Next base: position 4,740 of record CAZJGZ010000130.1, read on the forward strand.
GGGTGGCGAAGCGGATCGCAGAGTTTGGTGTGGCAATGGAGTCTGAAATGAGTCAGCGAAGCAGCATTCTGCTGGTGTGCATGGGCAATATCTGTCGGTCACCCACTGCACATGGTGTTCTGCGTCACCGCGCGGCCGCGAGCGGTCAGCTCGAGAAACTGCACCTCGATTCGGCCGGCACACACGGGTTCCATGTCGGCGCCGGACCGGATCGGCGGTCGCTTGCGGCGGCCGCTCGTCGTGGCTATGAATTCGGTGACCTGCGCGCGCGTCAGGTCATTGCCGATGACTTGCACACGTTCGATTATGTGTTGGCAATGGACCGCGACAATCTGCATGTCCTCGAGGCGATGGTGGCGCGGCATGGCGCCTCCGCCCACGTGGGCATGTTCATGGCGTTTGCGCCCACCGATACCGGCGTCGAGATCCCGGATCCCTACTACGGCGGTACCAACGGATTCGAACTGGTGCTCGATCTGATCGAGCAGGGCAGCGACGGCCTGCTGCATCATTTGCAGCAGGGGTCGTCGTCCTCATCGGTGTGAGCGCCGGCCGGTCGCTGTCCGGCCGGCGCTGTGGCAGGCTTCAGACCAGATCGCGGGGAATGATCTCGTCCCACGTCTCGGCGAAGATGCGGGTGTCACCTTCCCAGGCATCGAGTGTCGCCCGTACGCGGAACTCGGTGGTCGATGCCGTCATCAGCGTGCGCGTGATCGTGCGCGTCGACCAGTCCCCGCGCCGGAAGGTGCGATCCCACTCACACCAGCCAGTGAGGGATTCGTGGTTGGCGTAGGAGTGGCTGTAACGCTCCTCCACGCGGCCGCCCACTTCCAGGTCGATGTCGTCGAAGCGACGTACGCCGTCATCGTTCACCACCTTGAGTGTTGATTGGTCGTTGGCGAGGTCGCGAATGACCTGCCATTCCTCCTGCTTCGGCCTGATGCGCGTGATGGCGGCGGGCGGCCCGGCCTCGGGCGGGTCGTATTGGCGCATCGCCGCTTCTTCCGCAGGGCGGGGTGGCCGTACCGGCAGTTCGAGCGTGCTGGCGGCGGGCGTGAGCGTCAGTTTGACCGGCTCGGGTGAGGGCCAGGCGATCGGCCAGTAGACCGTGGAGATCGACAGGCGAATCGAATGCCCGGCCGGGAACCGCTGAGCAATGTGCTTCAGCTTCACCGTCACGGTGTATTTCTCACCCGGTTCCAGCGGTTCCGGGTGTTCGTGGGAATCCCGGTGCGTCAGGTTGAGCAGGCCGTAGGAGACGCGCGTCGCGCTGTCATCGGCCGCCACGTCGATCAGGCGCACGGCGACCATGGCCACGGGCTTGTCGGATTCCAGTTCCAGCGTCACCCGCGGCTCGCCGCAGATTTCGAGGGGTTCATCCAGTCGCTCGGTATCGAATACGAGCGCACCACCATCCTCATCGCGCTGGTCATGCGGCAGGTCGGGCGGTGCGTTGTACGAGCACCACTTGCCGGCGTAGAGGCCGACGAAAAGCGGTGACTGGATGCTCAGGCGGCCATGGTCCTCGCCGGGCGCTGCAGCTTCGGGCACGAGCCCGAGGCCATACGTCAGACGCAGGGGCGTGGTAACGATATTCGGCGACGGCCACGTCGGTTCCTCGATCCAGCGACCGGGGCGATAGTCGTAGCGCGCACTCGGTGGTACCGAATCCTGCATGTACACCCGCAGTGCCGGCTCGTCCATGATGCCGTTGTCGTTGCCGTTGAGGGCGTAGTCGAAGAACCGTTGGCACTCCTGCAGGAAGCCAATGGCCGGCCGAGGCTCGCCCAGATGCGGGTACTTGTGCGCCCAGGGGCCGACCAGGCCCTTGGTCGGTACATGCAGTTCCTTGAGCATGCGGAACACCGCGTTGCAGTAACCGTCCGCCCAGCCACTCACGGCGAATACCGGGCACTTGATGGCAC
>CAZJGZ010000131.1:0-6657 GCA_964545695.1 uncultured Ectothiorhodospiraceae bacterium
GGTCGAGGTTGTCGAGGAAGGCCTCGGCGCGCTCGTGCAGGGCCTGTCGCCGGGTCGGGTCCATGCGCTCGAGATTGCGGTAGGGCATGCGCAGGCGGTGGTTGTCGGCGAGACGATCGCGGTGGCGCATGAGGAAGTGCCAGTACAGCGCGTTGAACGGACAGGCATCGGCGGTCGTCGTTTCCCTGACGTTGTAGCGACAGCCCTTGCAGTAGTCCGACATGCGGTCGATGTACTTGCCGCTGGCGGCGTAGGGCTTGGAGCCGAGCAGGCCGCCATCGCCGTAGAGCGCCATGCCGAGCGTGTTGGGCAGCTCGACCCATTCGTAGGCATCGGCGTACACGGCGAGGTACCAGTCGCACACCGCGACCGGGTCGATGCCCGCCAGCAGGGCGAAGTTGCCGGTCACCATCAGGCGCTGGATGTGGTGCGCGTAGGCGTGATCGCGGGTGGTGGTGATGGCCTCGCGCATGCAGGCCATGTCGGTCTCGGCGGTCCAGTAGAAGTCCGGCAGCGGGCGCTGGTGGGCGAGGGCGTTGCGTTCGGCGTACGCCGGCATGAACTGCCAGTAAATGCCGCGGACGTACTCGCGCCAGCCGAGGATCTGGCGGATGAAGCCCTCGACGGCGTTCAGCGGTGCCGCGCCGCTGCGACCAGCGGCCTCGGCGCGCGCCACGAGGTCGCGCGGTGACAGCAGGCCCAGGTTGAGATAGGGCGACAGGACGGAGTGGAACAACCACGGCGCGCCCGCCTTCATTGCATCCTGGTAGTCGCCGAAGCGCGGCAGTGCGTGGTCGATGAAATAGTCGCGTGCGCGCTCGGCATCCGCTCGCGTCACGGCCCAGCCGAAATGCTCCAGCGAGCCGAAGTGGTGGCCGTAGCGCTTGTCGACCTGTTCGATGACTGCCTGCGTGGTAGCGTCGGGCGGGAAGCGCGGCGGTGTGGGCAGGCCGTCTTCGCCGCGCGGCAGCGGCTTGCGGTTGTCATGATCGAAATTCCAGCGACCGCCGAGCGGGCCGCCGTCGGTGTCCAGCAGTACCCCGTGCTCGCGACGCATCACCCGATAGAAGTCCTCCATGCGCATGCGCTTGCGGTCCGCGGCCCACTCGCGAAAGCGGGCGACGCTGGCGAAGAAGCGGTCATCGGCGTGCACCCGCAGATCGATCCCGAGTTGCTCCGGCCACCCGGCCATGGCCGCGGCGAGCCGCCATTCGTTGGGTTCGGTGACATGGACCGGCCCGCAGTCGTACTGGCGCCTTGCCTGGGTGACGGCGCCGGCCAGATCCCCCGGATTGTCAGGCGCATCAATGGGCAGCGCGTGCACGTCGTAACCCGCTGCGGCCAGTTCCACCGCAAAATGGCGCATGGCACTGAATACCAGCGCGATCTTCTGCGGATGGTGCGGGACGTAGCGCGCCTCCGCATCGACCTCGGCGAGCAGGATCAGCGGATTCTGCCCGGCGGTCGCCTTCAGTGCGGCGATGTCGGGGCGCAATTGGTCGCCGAGGATGAGGACAAGCGGGCGCATGGCGGGCTCCGGCAGGGAGTTGATCCGCATGATGACGGCGGGTCGACCACCGTGAACCGGGGCAATCGGCGCGGACTTTCCCGACTGACCGGCAACTGCCCGTATAATTCGCGACCAGACTCGCGCGGTTTCAGGGGGAAAGGGCGTGCGCGGAGGTTCACGGATCACGGACTGGCTGATCGGCCTCGGGCTGCCCGCACTGGTATTCGCCGGCGCGGTCGCCGGCTGGTTCGATGCCGGCGAGGCAGCGGCACGCGATCTGGTGGCGGACTTCACGGTTCAGCCCGTGCGTTCGGATCGGGTCGTGGTGGTCGAACTTGGCGCCGCCGATGCCGACGCCGACCTCGACGCCGACTCCGACCAGGAATCCTGGGACCATGCGCGGCTGGCGGAACTGCATGCACGCATGGCTACCGGGCAGCCACGTGTCATCGGCTACGCCGTGCCGCTGGAGCAGGCGGAGAATGCCCGCGCAAGCGCGCTCCTGGAGCGCCTGCTCGAGCGCGACGGCGAGGTCCTCGACGCCGCCGGTCGGACCCTGTTCCGCCGCGCCCTCGATCAATTGGGCAGTGATCGCCGCCTGGCCGCGACCTTTGCCGACGGACCGCCGGTCGTGCTCGCGGCCCGCTTCGAGCGGTCGGCGGGCGCCGACGTGCCGCCCGCGAATCGCCCCGGACTCGCCGCGCTCACCGTTGCCGCGCCTGCGGACGGACCCGTGCCACCACCGATCCTGTGGCCGGGCGCGGTACCGCGCGCCGGCGCGGTGCGCCCGCCGTTGCCACGTTTTGCCGACGCGGCGGACGCCGTGGCGCTGGCCGGTACCGGGGTCGACATCGGGGTCGACATCGGGGTCGACACCGGGGCCAACATCGAAGCCAGGGATGGGGGATCGGTCGGTACCGGTCGCTGGCTCGACGGGTCTCGCGACCGGCGCGTGGCGCTGGCCCGGCAGCAGGGCGAGGCGTGGCTGCCGACCCTGCCGCTGGCGCTGCTGCAGCAGGAACTGGGCGGTGGCGATACGCCCATCGGCCTGCAGCCCGGTCGTGGTCTCGTCGTCGGTGACCGCGAACTGCGCACCGGTCCGCATCCGTTGCTGCAGCTGCCCGCAGCCGCCGGGGACGACGCCTTCCGGGTGATTCCGGCCGATGCGCTGTTGGCCGGCGAAGTCTCGCCCGAAGTGCTGCGTGAACGCGTGGTGCTGGTCGGCACCCGTGCACCACAGGCGCTCGCCCGCGCCAACGAGGGCATGCCGTTCGCCGGTATACCGGCGGTCGATGCGGTCGCGTGGCAGACGGCGGCGCTGATCGATGAACACGGGTTGGCCCTGCCGGCATGGGCGATCTGGACGCGTGTCGCGGCCCTGGTCGCGGTCGCCGTCTATCTGGCCTTCGTGCTGCCCGGCCTGGGCTGGGTGGCCGGCCTCGCCGTCAGTGGGCTGCTTGCGGTCATCCTGATCAACGGCCAGGTGCTGGCCATGGCCGTGCAGGCGGCGTGGCTGCCGCTGCTGGTGCCCCTCGCGGCACTCGTCGGTGGCCACGCGGTCCATGCTGTGCGCCGGCGCAGCGCCGAGGTGATCGCCGGCTTCCAGGCCGAGTTGACGGCTGACCGCGTGCGCCTCGGGGCCGCCCTGCGCCGTGAGGGGCGGCTTGACGAGGCCCTGGGTTGCCTGCGTCGCTGCCAACCCCGTGACGAGGCGGCCGAGGGTATGTACGGCCTCGGTCTCGACTGCGAACGTCGGCGCCGGTTCGGCGAGGCGGCCGAGGCGTTCGGCTGGGTCGCGCGCCATCGCCCGGACTATCGCGATGCCGTGCGCCGGGCGCAGGACAACCGCCAACGCCAGGAGCAGGCGGCGCTCGGTCTGGCGGGCAACCGTTCGAATACGCAGACGCTGCTGCTGGCCGATGGCGAGGTGCAGAAGCCGATGCTGGGCCGCTACGAGGTCGAGCGCGAGATCGGCAAGGGGGCGATGGGCGTGGTCTATCTCGGCCGCGATCCGCGTATCGGTCGCACGGTCGCGATCAAGACCCTTGCGCTGGAGGGCACGCTGGAAGGGCAGTCGCTGGAGGAGATCAAGGCGCGCTTCCTGCGCGAGGCGGAAACCGCCGGGCGCCTCAAGCACGGCAACATCGTCATCGTGCATGACGTCGGCGAAGAGGACGATGTCGCCTGGATCGCCATGGACTACCTCGAAGGCACGCCGATGTCCGTTCACGTGCAGCCGGACAACCTGCTGCCGCCGACGGAGGTCTTCACGATCATGGCGCAGGTCGCCGACGCGCTCGATCATGCCCATGGCCAGGGTGTGGTCCATCGCGACGTCAAGCCGGAGAACATCCTCTATGACCGCAAGCGCGGCGTTGCCACGGTGACCGACTTCGGCGTTGCCAGCGTGTCGGATCATCACAAGACCCGTACCGGCACGATCCTCGGTACGCCGTCGTACATGTCACCGGAGCAGGTGGCCGGTGAGCGGGTCGATGCGCGTTCCGACATCTTCTCTGCGGGGGTGACGCTCTACCAGTTGCTGACCGGTGAGCTGCCGTTCGACGGCGATTCGCTGTCCAATCTCATGTACCGCATCGCCAACGAGCGGCATCGCGAAGTCCGCCGCATCCGCCGTGAGCTGCCGACCTGTGCCACGACCATCACCAACCGGGCACTCGCCAAGCAGCCGGATCGCCGCTACACCACGGCGGCTCAGCTCGCCCGCGCGCTGCGCCGTTGCGGTGAGAAAACTGCTGGCGATTAGGCCGGATTCCCCGCCGGCCGGGTAAGGCCGTGGAACACCGGGCCCGGGCGTGCCTCGCTGCCCGAGGTGATGCAGGCACATTGTTCGAGACCGTGCTCGGCCCGTTCCACCCAGCGCGCGACTGCGGCCGCCTCGTCCGATCCACCGGCATGTGCCCGGTAGGCAAGTACGGACAGGCGACCGCCCGGAGCAAGACGTGCGGCCGTCGCCGCCAATGCCGCCACGGTCGTGTCCGGTCGGGTTACAATGTCCCGCGAGCCGCCGGGCAGCCAGCCCAGATTGAATGCCGCCGCCGCGAACCGATCGGCGCCGACGTGGTCACAGAGGCGACTGTGGCAGGCAACATGCCAGACCACGCGGTCCGCCAGGTCGGCCTCCACGAGTCGTTGTTGTGCCCGGGCCAATGCCGCCTGCTGGATGTCGAAGGCATGGACGCGCCCCGTCGGGCCCACGCGGGCGGCGAGGAACGCGGTATCGGCACCCGCACCGAGGGTCGCATCCAGTGCCACGCAACCCGGCGTGAGTACGGGTTCGAGGAAGCGATGGGCGGTTTCGGTCAGGCGCGTCGACATGATTACCAGTACGCTGCGGATCCGTTGTCCGCAGCCCGATTGCATGGCCCCGGCGAGGATTGCTCGGGGCCTCATTATGAGGAGAAACAGGATGAAAATCGTTACCGGAAGTGCCGCCGCCGTGCTCACCAGTGTGTTGCTCATCGGCTGCGCCGCGGACGACCCTTATCGCAGCACCAAGACCGGCGCGGTCATCGGCGGTATTGCCGGTGCCGTCATCGGCAATCAGAGCAGCCGCAGCAGCAATCGTTATCTGGGCGCGGCCGTGGGGGCGCTTGCCGGTGCCGCGGTCGGTAACTACATGGATCGCCAGCGTCAGGAGCTGGAACGCGCCCTCGCCGACGAGCGGGCACGTGAAGAGCTGCACATTACCGAGATGGAAGGCAACGCCCTGCGCATCGGTATTGCCAGTGACGTCACGTTCGAGTTCGACAGTTCCGATCTGCGAACGGGTTCGCGCGACACCTATAACCGTATCGCCGAGGTGTTGGCGGATTTCGATCAGACCATCATCCATGTGGTGGGCCACACTGATAACACGGGTGCCGCAAGCTACAACCAGGGACTCTCGGAGCGCCGCGCCGAATCGGTGGCGCTGCACATGCGTTCGCGGGGTCTTGACGGTGATCGACTGGTGATCGAGGGCCGCGGTCTGCGTGAGCCGGTTGCGACCAATGATACGACGGATGGCCGCCGGCAGAATCGTCGCGTCGATATCGTCGTCAAGCCGATCGTCGAGGGTGAGGAGCGCAAGGCCTACGAGGCGCCACCGTATCTCGGCCGCGGCTGAACCCGGCGGCGGGCGGTCTGCGAACCATTGCAGCAATGGCATGACGCGGGCGCACGGGGTGCGTCCGCGGCGCCGCTTGCGCCCGTCGGCCTCCGTCCTCCCTCCGGATGATCCATCGCATGACCGTGCTTACCGCCACCGGACTGACCAAACGCTATGATGGCAGCGCTGTGGTCGACGGTATCGATCTTGCCGTCGAGCGCGGCGAGTGCATTGGTCTGCTGGGGCCGAACGGCGCCGGCAAGACGACGACGTTGCGCATGCTGCTGGGCCTGACGCCACCATCGGGCGGCAGTCTGGAGGTGCTCGGCTTTCGCATCCCGGAGCAGGCGCGCGCCCTGCGCGAGCGTGTCGGTGTGGTACCGCAGACCGATTCGCTCGATCCCGATTTCACGGTCCGCGAGAACCTGTTCACCTGGGCCAGTTATTACGGCGAGGGTCGGCATGCGGTGCGCGATCGCGTTGCCGAGTTGCTGGCGTTTGCGGGTCTGTCCGGGCGCGAGCAGGCGCGCGTGACCGATCTCTCCGGCGGTATGCAGCGGCGCCTGTCACTGGCGCGGGCGCTGGTCAATCAGCCCGATCTGGTTGTGCTGGACGAGCCCACCACAGGCCTGGATCCGCAGGCGCGCCAGTTCATCTGGCAGAGCCTGCGGCGCTTGCGTGATCGGGGCGTGACGCTGATGCTGACCACCCACTACATGGAGGAGGCTGAGCGTCTGTGCGAGCGTCTGGCGATCATCGATCATGGGCGGATTGTCGCCGAGGGGTCGCCGCGGGCGTTGATCGCGCAGCATATCGAGCCCTGGGTGCTGGAGCTGCGCGGGCCGAATGGTCTGCAGTGGGGGCACGATCACGGTGTCGAGCTTGCCGCGCGCAGCGAGGAGGTCGGTGACACGCTGCTGCTCTATGCCGAGGATGATCGGCCGCTGCTGGAAGCGCTGGGTGAGACGCACGGCATCGATTACCACGGCCGGCGGGCCAATCTCGAGGATGTGTTTCTCAAGCTGACCGGGCGGGA
>CAZJGZ010000132.1:0-6451 GCA_964545695.1 uncultured Ectothiorhodospiraceae bacterium
TGAATCACGCCAAGCCGCCAGGAACGCCAGGGAAATCATCCTTTCTCTTCGCGGGCGCCGCGTCTTCGCGAGAGATCCCCATCCCCGGGAACCTGCGCTCAACCCTGCACCAATATGGGTCAACGTGTTGGCAGACTGGTGCGCGGGTGCTACCTTGCCGGCATGTCGTGCTGCGGCCCATCCGCCCATGTCCGTTCGTGAACGTATCGAGACCAAGCTCACCACCGCCCTGTCGCCAGCCACGCTGGAGATCGTCGACGAGACAGGGAATCACAACGTACCGCCCGATTCCGAATCCCATTTCCGTGTGACCGTGGTCACGCCCGCCTTTGCCGGCGAGGGTCTGCTGGCACGCCATCGCCGGGTCAATCGCGTCCTCGCCGACGAGCTTGCCGGGCCGGTCCACGCGCTCGCGCTGCATACGTACACACCGGAGGAATGGGCCGCCCGCGGCGGCACACCCGAATCGCCACCCTGCCGGGGTGGCGCCGGCCGCTGACATCGGGCCGGCATCTACCAGGGGCCACCATTTCGAGACCACCATCCCGGCACTACAACCAACAACGACAAGGGGAAAACCACCATGACCGATCAAAAGACCGCCCAGGGGGGACTGAGCTTCCGCGAGAGCGTCGAGCACATGGTCGATCACGCCATCGACATCATGGAGCTCGACCAGGGCATGGGCGATGCGCTGAAGAGCTGCGCCAGCGTGCTGCAGGTGTCGTTCCCGGTCGAGATCGACGGCAAGGCCGAGATCTTCACCGGCTGGCGCGCCACCCATTCCGATCACCGCCTGCCCTCCAAGGGCGGCATCCGCTACGCCCCGCACGTCGACCAGGACGAGGTCGAGGCACTGGCGGCGCTGATGACCTACAAGTGTGCCATCGTCGATGTGCCGTTCGGCGGCTCCAAGGGTGGCCTGATCCTCGATCCGCGCAAGTACACGCGCAACCAGCTCGAGGCCATCACGCGCCGTTTCGCGCGCGAGCTGATCAGCAAGGGCTACCTGAGCCCGGCGAAGAACGTGCCGGCGCCCGACATGGGCACTGGGCCGCGCGAGATGGGCTGGATGGTCGATACCTACCGCCAGCTGTTCCCCGATGACATCAACTACATGGGCGCGATCACCGGCAAGCCGGTGGAGCATGGCGGCGTGCGCGGGCGCAACGAGGCCACCGGGCGCGGCGTGCAGTATTCGCTGCGCGAGTTCTTCCGCCATGGCGACGAGGTCAAGGGCGCCGGGCTGAGCGGCGATCTCGCCGGCAAGCGCGTGATCGTCCAGGGCCTGGGCAACGTCGGCTATCACGCCGCGCACTTCCTGCAGACGGAGGACGACTGCGTCATCACCGCCATCATCGAGCGCGATGGCGCCATCGTGAACCCGGAGGGTCTGGACGTGGCCCAGGTGTTCGCCCACATCGGCGAGCACGGCGGCGTGAAGGGTTATCCGGGTGCCGAGTTCGAACCGGACGGCAGCAAGGTGCTGGAGCTGGACTGCGACATTCTCATCCCGGCCGCACTCGAAGGTGTCATCCACGGCGGCAATGCCGATCGCATCAAGGCCAACCTGATCGCCGAGGCGGCCAACGGCCCGGTGACCTACGAGGCCGACCAGATCCTCGTCAAGAAGGGTGTGGAGATCATCCCCGACGCCTACTGCAACGCCGGCGGCGTGGTCGTCTCCTACTTCGAGTGGATCCGCAACCTGGCCCATGTGCGCTTCGGCCGGCTCGACAAGCGCTTCCACGAGTCCCGCGGCGCGCACATCATCAGCGCCATCGAGATGGCGACGAACACGCAGGTGCCGGACTGGGTGCGCAAGGAGATCGCCCGCGGCGCCGACGAGTTCGACCTGGTCCGCTCCGGCCTCGACGACACCATGCGCCTGGCGTTCCAGGAGATCATCGAACGCCGCCGCACGACAAAGAACATCAAGGACTACCGCATGGCGGCCTACGTCATCGCCATCGAGAAGATCTCGCGGTCGTATCGCGATATCGGCTACTGAGCAGTAGCAGCTTCCCCCTCACCCTGGCCCTCTCCCCCAATGGGAGAGAGGGAACATCAGCCCCTCTCCCCTGCAAGGGGAGAGGGGTTGGGGTGAGGGGTGCGTCGACGACTCCTGCGCCATGGCAGCGTCGCCCTCCCCCCTTCTCTCAAGAGGGAGGTTTGCTCTGGTTTCCCTCCAGTGAATCAGTGTGCGGCCGTGGGCATGTGATCCTGAGACGATCAGGTGCTGGACGCCTTTCCGGCCCCCAGCCGCACCCGCTTGAGCAGGATCGAGTTGCCGATGACGGAGAGCGAGCTCAGCGTCATCGCGATCACACCGATCATTGGATGGAGCAGGCCGGTGGCCGCAATCGGGATGGCGGCAAGGTTGTAGCCGCTGGCCCAGATCAGGTTCTCCACGATCTTGCGGAAGGTCGCGCGCGACAGCCGCATGGCCTCGACGACGCCGGTGAGTTCGCCGCGCACGAGGGTGACGTCGGCCGCCTCGATAGCGACGTCCGCGCCCGCGCCGATGGCGATGCCGACGTTGGCCTGGGTCAGCGCCGGGGCATCGTTGATGCCGTCGCCGACCATGGCGACGTGGTCGCCGTGCTCGGCCTGCAGCGCGCGGATGGCCTCGACCTTGCCCTCGGGCAGCACGCCGGCCTGGACCTCGTCGATGCCGACCTGTTCGGCGATGGCACGCGCCGCGCGCTCGTTGTCGCCGGTGACCATCACCACATGCAGCCCGAGGGCGTGCATGCCGCGAATCGCCTCGACGGATTCCTCCTTGATGGTGTCGGCCACGGCGATCACCCCCAGCGCACGGCCTGCGGCGGCGACGATGACCACGGTGTTGCCCTTGTCCTCGAGCGCGTTGCGATCGGCCTCGAGGGCATCGAGACCGTCGATGCCCGCCTCCTCGAGCAGGCGGCGATTGCCGATGAGTACCGTCTCGCCCTCCACCTGCGCGGTGACGCCACGCGCCCCCGTGGAGCGGAATTCGCGGACCGCACCGGGCACGATGCCGCGTTCGCGGGCGCCGTCGACGATGGCGCGCGCGATCGGGTGCTCGGAGGCATCCTCGACGCTGGCGGCGACCTGCAACAGGTGTTGCTCGTCCACGCCGTCCGCCGCCACGGCGCCGGTCAGGCGCGGCTCGCCGCGGGTGATGGTGCCGGTCTTGTCGAGCACCATGACGCGGATGTCCTTGAAAGTCTGGATGGCCTCGCCGGAGCGGATCAGGATGCCGCGCTGGGCGCCGACGCCGGAGCCGACCATCAGCGCCGTGGGCGTGGCCAAGCCGAGTGCACACGGGCAGGCAATGACCAGCACCGCGATGGCGGCGAGGATGGCGAGCACCGGCACGGCGGCATCCGGATCGACCCAGGGCAGGAAGCCCGCGCCCCAGTCGAGGATCGGCCGCAGGCTGTCGCCGGCGAGCAGCCAGACGGCGAAGCTGGCGACAGCGATGCCGATGACGATGGGCACGAAGCGCGCGGTGGCGCGATCGGCGAAGTCCTGGATCGGCACGCGCGAGCCTTGTGCCTGGTCGATCAGGCGGATGACCTGGGCGAGGAAGGTCTCGCCGCCGACGCGTGTGGCGCGCACGCGCAGGCGGCCCTCGCTGTTGATGGTCGCGCCGATGACGGTAGCACCCGTCTGCTTGTAGACGGGCACGGATTCGCCGGTGGCGATCGATTCGTCGATGTGACTCTCGCCGTCGATGACCTCGCCGTCGGTGGGGATCTTCTCGCCCGGGCGGATGATCATGATGTCGCCGGGCTGCAGGTCCTTGACCGGCACCTCGACCGTCTCGCCATCGCGCTCGACGTTGGCCGTCTTCGCGCCCAGCGTGAGCAGTCGGCGAATGGCCTGTGATGCCTGCCCCTTGGCGCGCGCCTCCAGATACCGCCCCAGCAGATGGAAGGTCATGATGGTCGCCGCCATCTCGATGAACGACGTCATCGGGTAGATGAAGCCGACCAGACCGATGACATAGGGCGGCAGGCTGCCCATCGAGATGAGCACATCCATGTTGGCATTGCGGTTGGTCAGCGACCGCCACGCGGCCTTGTGCGTGGCCCAGCCGCCGTAGAGAAAGACGACCGGGAACGCGAGGATGGCGATGAGGGCCAGGTAACCGGGGATCGGCTGCCAGAACATGTGCGGCATCATCACGAGCATGATGATCGTCGTCGGCACGGCCGCGAACACGAACCGGTTCCACGCCTGTTTCAGCCAGGCGTGCTCGATCTCCGCATCCTCTTCCGGGTTCTGCTCATCGGACTCGCCCTGCACGGCCGCAACATCGTAGCCGGCACCCTCGACCGCTCGCCGCAGGGCCTCGCCATCGGGCCCGCCGTCACCGGTAGTGACGGTCACGCGGTGCTGGGCGATGTTGGTGTCGATGCCGTGCACGCCCTCGAGCTGCTCGAGCGTGTGGCGCACGATGCCGGCGCAGTGATCCGAACCCATGCCGGGAACGGTCAGGCGCATCGTGTGCGTCGTTTCACTGTTCACGCTGTCCGGCGTGGTGCTCATGATCCTCTCTCCTCACCCGCGGACGCGCGGGTTCATGCCTGTCTTTTCACCCGCTACCGAGCGGACTCACTGCCCTCGCCGCAAGGCGGGCCAGTTCGCGAACGCGAGAACGTAGACGAAGATGATGTTCGCCAGCGGAACCAGCATCAGCAGACTCCAGAATCCGGAGTAGCCCGCCTTGCGGCAGATCTGCCAGAAGGGAATCACGATCAGTGCGGCCATCAGCACCATCCACAGCAGATGCCCCGCGCCCATGCCGTCATGCATCATCATTGAACCTCTCCCGTTTCGGCGCGCGGCGGCGTGCCACGCGACCTGGTGCAAGCCTGAACCCTCCCATCATGGGAAGGTCAAGCGGGATCACACCACGCTACACCTTCCCGCCCTACGTAGATCCGCGCATGGCGCGCGCTGGCGGTCGACGGCATCGTCGAGTCGGAGGTGGCAGCCATGCGCAACGTGCTGATCAACACCTGGGTGGCCGGTACCATTGCCGTCGGCACCGTGTCCGTGTCGGCCGGGCTCACCCTGGCGACCGGCGAAACCCACTGGTTCGCGCGCGCCGGCGCCATCCTCACCATCGTCGGCATGCTGCTGCTGATCAAGCACAGCGTGCTCTGCGCCGGCATGGACCTGCACGAGGCGATGGCGGAGAAGCTGCATTATCGCCGCGGGCGCGCGCCGCCGACGCCCGGTACGGCGCGGTACGCGACCGAACTGCGCCACACACGGCGCATCCTGTTCGACGAATTCCTCGGCTTCGGCATGACCCTGACGGGCACGGTGATCTGGGCCTACGGCGATCTGCTGGCGGCGAGCCTCGTATAGCGCGCACCACGCCCGCGATCACGCCGATGCCGAGCCAGACACGCACATGGCCCGGCATCGGCTGTCGCGTTCCTGTCAGGAGCGCGGATCATCGTCCGGGTCGAGGTACTCGATTCCCCAGGGCCCGGTACCGTGGAGCTGGAAGATCACTTCGCCCTCCGCGTAGCCGAACATCGGGTCCCCCGGCGGCATGACGAACACGCTGCCTTCGGGCAGTGCCGTGGTGGCATCACGGTCGAACTCCTCGCCATGGGCGAAGTGCAGCGTGCCCTGCAGGATCGTGCCGCGCTCGTAGGCGGGATGGACGTGGGGCAGGATCTCGTAGCCATCCGCGAGCCGCAGACGGAACGTGAATGGCTCGTCCTTGCCGATGTCGCCCTCGATGAAGGCGATCTCGGCACCCTCGCCCATCGACCCGACTGGGCCCCATTCGAGTTCTTCAGCACCCATCATCATGTGGTGCTCGCCCCGATACGGTTCGTCCGCCAGTGCCGGCACAGCCACGAGCGCACAGGTGAATGCAGCAGTCACCACCATGTTCCTGTTCAATTTCATGAGTTTCCTCCCCGGTTTCCCGGCTACGGTGTGGTACGAGCCGGCCGGGCCGTGGCATGAGCGTCGTCCCCCGGCTCACCCGCAAGGACGCATCCGCCAACGCAACGGTTCCCGCGATGCACGAGCGCCGCGAGCACGTGCTACCGTAATCCGGACGCGCGCAGCGGGCGTGATGGGTCGTGCCGACCGCCAGGGCGCGGCAGGACGTCGTCCGATGACCGATCGATCCGCAGGGAACGAGGGCACACAGTCCGGCGGCGAGGGGCCTCTCGACGCGCGAGGCCTTTGCTGCGCGCGTCGATGCGCTGATGGACCGTCTCTATGGCACGGCGCTGCGGCTCACGCGCAATCGCGACGACGCCGAGGACATCGTGGCCGAGGCGATCGGCACGGCATGGAAGCGGCGGGCCGACCTGCGCGCGGCGGAACGCTTCGAGGGCTGGCTGTTCCGCATTCTCAACAACACGTTCGTCAGCTGGCTGCGCCGTCGGCGCTCGCGTGAGGACCTCGAAGTCAGCGCCGAGACGGATGA
>CAZJGZ010000133.1:0-3420 GCA_964545695.1 uncultured Ectothiorhodospiraceae bacterium
GTCCTGAACGATGGCGGCTCGGAATCCGAGGACGATGCATACGCCGACTTCCCGGTGCCGGACGATCTGATGTGGTGAGTTGCCCGCTGAATGCCGGGGCCGAGCATTCGGTTACCGGCTTTGGAATCGCAACAAGGAAAGCCCGAACATGGCCCTGGCTGGATCTCCCACCTGATGCAACGCCATGGCCGCCAGAGTTGGGTTTGCAGCGTCAGGTAGAAATGGGGCGATCAGCCCTCGTTCCGTCCATTCATCGATATTCCACAGATCGGGATGCCAATGTCTGACCGTATTGCCGCGCTCGCGGTTGTCTCAATCGGCGCGCTCTGGGGCCTGTACTGGCTGCCGCTGCGCGAGCTGGACGCGGTGGCCACGGCGGGGCCGTGGGCGACCTTCGTGGTGGTCGCCATTGCCTGCCTCGGGCTGGCGCCCTTCGCGTGGTGGGGGCGTCATCGTCTGGCCGTGGCCAACGCGCGGTCGCTGTTCAGCATCGCCCTGGGCGGGGCGTCGTTCGTGCTCTATTCGAACGCGCTGCTGTACGGCCATGTGGCGACCGTCATCCTTTTGTTCTATCTGACGCCGGTGTGGAGCACGCTGATCGGGCGCTTCTGGCTGGGCTGGCCCATCGCCGGCTGGCGTTATGCGGCGATCGCGCTGGCCCTCGTCGGCATGGGTCTGGTACTCGGCGCGGACGGCGGCATCCCGCTGCCGTCCACGCTCGGTGACTGGCTGGGCCTGGTGTCGGGGATCATGTGGTCATTCGCGTCGACCGGTATGCGTGTCCACGTGCGCACGCACGCCGCAGAGACCAACTTCATCTTCTGTCTGGGCGGGGTGGTGATGGCGGCCCTGCTGCTGGTGCCGCTGGCGGGCGAGACGGCGCCGACGCTGGCGGCCGCCGACCTTGCCCCGGCGCTCGGCTGGGCCCTGCTGATCGGCGGGGGCTGGTGGGGCGCCTCGCTGGTTGCGCTGATGTGGGCCAGCAAGCGCCTGGAGCCGGCGAAGATGGGGATTCTGCTGATGACGGAGGCGATCGTCGGCGCCATCTCGGCGGCATTGCTGACGGCCGAACCGTTCGGGCTGATCATGGCGCTGGGGGCAGTGCTGGTGATCCTGGCGGGTGTGCTGGAGACGCTGCCGCTGGGGTGGCAACCCCGGTCGCGATCCCGTTGAGGAGGGCTGTTGGCGGGCACGCCAGTTTGCGGTGCAAGCCCGTCTGCGGCCTGACGCGGCGGACCGGAGTCAGCGGTTGCGGTGTTCGTTGACCAGACGGCGGCCTTCGGCTTCCTGCTCGTCGGTCATCTGCTCGAGCACGTGGCGGCGGGCATCCGCGGCGTCGTCGCGGAAGTGATTGGCGTCGAAGTTGAGGACGGCCAGGGTCAGCCACCGGTAGGCTTCGACCAGATCACGCGTGACCTCGCCATCGCCGAGAAAGCGCATCAGACCCAGCGCCTTCTGGGCGTGCGGATTGTTCTGTTCGGCGGATTTGCGGTACCAGCGTTCCGCCTCTCCGGCGTCCTTCTCGACATTGCGCCCGGTTGCGTAGTGGTGGGCGAGATTGAACTGGGCCTTTTCACTACCGGCGTCGGCCGCGCGGTGGTACCACTCCATCGCCCGGTTCATGCTGGCGGCGACTCCATGGCCGTGTTCGTACATGGTCGCAAGGCGGAAGGCGGCCTCGCTGTTGCCGAGTTCCGCCGCCCGCCGGAAATGTTCCGCAGCGGCATCCCGATTGTCCGCTTCCCAGGCTTCCAGGCCGGCGGCGAATGCCTCCTCGGACGGACTCTCGGGTTCCGCGTGGGCGACGCCGGCCAGCAGCAGGCAGAAACACGCAAACAGGATTGGGCGCATGATGGATTCTCGCGAGTTCACACGGCGTAATCGTATCACCTGGTGGATTCGGTTCCGCGGCACTTGCGGGTAAAAAGCCGGCGGGCCCAAAGGGAGGGAGGGACAGCACGCTGGCCCGCCGGAGTCGCAGCATCCACCAATCCGCCTCGCCGCGCACAGCCTGCCGGGGGGGGGGGCGGCAGGGCCTGTGCGCCAGGCGGAAGACGCACGACATGAGGCGTTCATGTCCGTGCAGTCACCCCTCCTTTCGGTCCTCGTCCGGAGGCGGATGCATTGCCCGCAATCTTTCTGCGGGCACGGCCCTTGTTACTGCAACCAGCTGTCGATTTCGTCGGCGGTCAGCGCGTGCGCGAACCAGTAGCCCTGCGCCTCGTGACAGCCGAGCTGGGCAAGCTGCCGGGCCTGCCGGTCGGTCTCCACCCCTTCTGCGACGATGTTGAGTCCGAGGTTGTGACCGAGTTCGACCACGGTGCGCACGATGGCACCGGCCGCAGCGGCGTCGTCGTCATTGTCGAGGTCGGCGACGAAACTGCGATCGATCTTGAGGGTGTCGATCGGCAGGTGGCGCAGGTAGTTCAGGGAGGAATAGCCGCTGCCGAAGTCGTCGATGGCGACCCGCACACCGGGAGCGCGCTCTTTCAGATCGTGAAGCTGGCCCACCGCATGGGTGAAGTCCTGCATCAGCATACTTTCGGTGATCTCGATCTCCAGGCCCGTCGGGTCGACGGCGTGGATTTCAACCAGCCGGGCAATCTCGGCACCGAAGCCGTCGGTGTGCAGATCGCGTGCGGAGAGGTTGACCGACAGAACCAGCGCATGGCCGGCCCGCTGCCATGTGGCAAGCCGATGAATGGCGCGTTCGAGGACGTAGCGGTCGATGTCGCTGATCAGCGAGCTGCGTTCGGCGACGTGCAGGAACGTCGCCGGCAGTCTCGAGGTGCCGTCCGGCTGCGGCCAGCGTAACAGGCATTCCACCCCGATCAGGCCACCGTCGGAGAGCTCGATGCGGGGTTGGTACTGCAGGACCAGCGTTTGCTCGACAAGGGCGCGTCGCAGGCCGGACTCGATCCGCAGCCGCTCGGTGATCTGTTCATTCATCGATCCGGCGAAGAAGCGGTACTGGTTCTTGCCGGCCTGCTTGGCGGCATACATGGCTGTGTCGGCGGCACGCAGCAGGCTTTCCGGGGTGTCACCATCGTCAGGAAAGAAGCTGATGCCGATGCTGGGCCGCGCGGTGACTTCCTGTTCGGCAAGCGCGAAAGGCGCTTGCAGCGTGTCCAGCAGGCGCTCGGCGGCGTCGCTGATATTCGTCGACGTCGGGAATGGCGCGACCACGATGAACTCGTCGCCACCGAGGCGCGCAATGCTGTCGCCACCGCGGACCGCGCCGCGCAACCGTTCGGCGACGTCGCGCAGCAGCTCATCGCCCGCACTGTGCCCCAGGGTGTCGTTGACCAGCTTGAATTCATCGAGATCCAGGAGCATGACGGCAACGATGGTTTCGCTGCGTTCAGCGTCGGCAATGCTCTGTTGCAAGCGGTCATGGAGCAATGCCCGGTTCGGCAGATC
>CAZJGZ010000133.1:3520-6318 GCA_964545695.1 uncultured Ectothiorhodospiraceae bacterium
TGCATCTGCTCGACGTTGAACAAGGTCGTACGCCCCGCGAGCATGGCGCCGGCGATCGGGTCACCGATCTGGCTCGGGCGGTGACCATCCAGCGCCGCGAAACTCGCCGCCGTCAGTGCCGGCGCTGCCGCGCTCTCCAGACAGCCATCGTGGAGGCGAAAGATCGCCACGGCCAGGCGCGGGTATTGCTGCTCGATGGTGCCGATGATTTCGTAGAGGGTGTCGGTCAGTGGATGGTCGCGCGCGATCCGTTCGAGAATCTCCACGCGTGCGCGCCCGAGCGCTTGTGCGCGCCTTTCGGCGGTGATGTCGCGGACGGTGCCCTCGAAGTAGAGCAGCTTGCCCGCGCCATCACGCGCCGCGCGCACGTTTTCGCTGGTCCAGAAATGCTCACCGGTGGCGATCTTGCGACACTCGGCGATAAAGCCCTCGGCGCGCCCGTTTTCATCAAGCTGGCGCCGCAGTCGGGCCCGCATCTCCGCATCGACGTACCAGTCAGTGGCGATATCCTGGGTCGCGGCAATCAGGTCTGCCGGTTCATCAAAGCCGTGAATGTGCGCGAGCGCGGGATTCACATGCAGCAGCTTGCCGGCAGGGGATGATCGGTAGATGCCTTCGCTCGCGTTCTCGAACAGGTCCTGGTAATCGGCCTCGATCCGGCGCCGTTCGGAAATGTCGACCATGGCGACGAGGCCACCGACGATCTCGTTGTGATTGTCGCGGAGCACGTTGGCCGATAGCAGCACATCGACTACCGCGCCATCCCGGCGCACGATCTGGTAGGGCATGTCGCGCTGCTCGCCTGCCGCCCAGAATGCGGGCAGGTCGACGCGTTCCGCACGCTGGCGGCATTCGGGCGTGAAGAAGGCCGCTGCCCGGCTGCCGATCACCTCTTCGCGGAAATAGCAGAGGTGCTCGAGCCAGTGGTCATTCACGGCGCGAATGCGGCCCTGCGCGTCGATCGAATGCAGCATGACAGGCGTGGCGTTGTACAGCGTGCGGAACTGGGATTCACTGGCGCGCAGGGAACGCTCGACATCGGTGTGGCGGGAGATGTCGCGCAACGTTGACAGCCTCACCGGTGCGGCGTTGGGCAGTTGCAGGCGCAGCTGGTTCGATTCGATGGTACCGGCCTGCCCGTTGGCGCGGGTGATCGGATATTCAAGTGTCTGATCGTCGCGGCGACCGCTGATGATGTCTTCGTGCTGTTTGCGGGCGTCGCCGACGTCGTCCGTGGGAAGGATTCCGGTGCACGGCAGCCCCAGAAGGAGTTCGCGCTCCTGCCCCCAGATGCGGGCATAGGCATCGTTCAGGTAGAGCAGGCTGGTGTCTTCCGCGGCGAGGGCGAGCCCGGCCGCCGTGCGCTCGACCATGGCACCGAGGGTCAGTGCGTCCAGGAACGCGGGCACCAGTGCCGCCAGGATCTGGTCATCGCCCATCCGCGCAAGTCGCAGTTCGGTGTCGAGGCCGGCGCCGTCCAGTGTGACCTGCACCGTCGCAGTGCCATCGTCATCGCTCTGCGCGAGGCCCGCGTCGATGCGCTCGCCATCGGCGGGTGCGAACAGGGCCTGGAGATGGCGTTCGCCGAGTTGCTCCTGCCAGTTGGGTGCCGGTACCACGATGCTGCCGTCGCGACGAACCAGCGCCACAAGGTCGCGCGAAGCGGCGAAGGCCGCGGCCAGTGGGTAGTCTGCTGCTTGATCGCCGGGTTCCCGAACGCTCATGCCGGGCGCTGCCGCGAGGTTGGGGGCATGTGCGCTGCTGGATTGCTCACGGGGTTCGGGCTCACAGCGTGATCGCCGCCAGAATGCCGGCGTGGCACAGCAGTACCCCGGACGTGAGGTGGCGGCGCAGTCGGCCGAACCAGATCGGCAGCTCCGGGATATTGCGCAGCTCGTCGTAGCCGTGGATGGCCGCGAAGCCGACAGCAAGGATGGCGATCGCTCCAGGCGTTGGCAGCAACAGGCAGATCCAGGCGACCAGGCTCGGCATAACGCCGACGGCCACGCGTTCGAGGCGGCGTTCCGCGCCGAAATGAAACGCCAGCCCCCATTGGATGCCGCCGAGAAAGGCCAGGATGGTCGCTGCGTAGGCCGTGAAGGCACCGGTCATGGCGTCGGCGCCCACTCCGATGGCAACGCCGAGCGCGGTTCCGGCGAACGGAATCAGGCCCGCATAACCCAGGGCAGCGGCTGGTGCAGGCATGGTCCGGTGCTGCGTCATCGTTGCTCCAGTTCTTGTCTAGTCACTATACGCGAGATCGCCGTGGCTGACGCCACGACCACGATTGCTCGACCCGGACGCCCGCTAAACCCGAATTGTTGCGGGCCAGGCGCCGCGCGGGAACTTGCGCGGGCAGTGGACGGTCGCAGTTATTGGAGCGTCCGCGACCCGGACGCTCACCCGCTCCACTCCCTCAGCGGGTGCCCGGCGCCCGCCGGGCTTATTGCCCCGACGCCCAGGCGGCGCCGGGGCCTTGTTTTTCCCGCTGCACGTCTATTCCTCGGCGATGCCGAACCAGTCATCGAGAATGCCATGCACGTCGGCGAGACCCGTACGTGCGGTGGCGGAAAAGGTCTGGAGCGTTGCCTCGACGCCGGCCTCCTCGATTGCGCGCCGAACCTGTTCCAGCGTCTTTGCGGCGGCCCCGCGGCTGAGTTTGTCGGCCTTGGTGAGCAGAACATGGAGGGCCAGATCACGGTTCGCAACGAGCTCCACGAGGCGCCAGTCGAGCTCGGTCAGTCCGCGGCGGCTGTCCACCAGCAGCACCGTGCCGACCAGGATGCGCCGTTCGATCA
>CAZJGZ010000134.1:0-6293 GCA_964545695.1 uncultured Ectothiorhodospiraceae bacterium
CCGGCCCGCGCCCACGGCACCCGCGTCACCTTCGAGCCCGGTGCCCGCACCGCGTGGCATACCCATCCGCTGGGCCAGACCCTGATCGTCACCGCCGGGACAGGCCGTATCCAGCGCTGGGACGGACCGATCGAGGACATCCACTCGGGCGACGTCGTGTGGATCGCCCCGGGTGAGAAACACTGGCACGGTGCCGCACCCGAGACGGCCATGACGCATATCGCCATTCACGAAGCGCTCGATGGCGAGGTCGTCGACTGGCTGGAACCGGTCACGGACGAGCAGTATCTCGGCCGATCGTGATCCCGTGGCGGGAATGCATCCGGTGCCACTGGACGCCAGTTGCCTGCGGTTCCGCGGAACCTTTGAACAAGGATAATCCTGGCCTTGTTCAGCACGGCGCATGAAAAATCGATGATCTTGAACAACTAGTGGGCCATGACTGCTAGTTGTTGATCCGTGGCACATCCATTTGTCGCCGGAGGGTCGGAGTCAATCCGACCTGCCCCGGACCAGGCGCGCATCAGTGACGAGGGGGGCCGATGCACGAGTCAGGCGAGCAAAAAATCCCGGCCGATACCGGTAGCTGGGCGTCGAACTGGGTGGCAGCATTCCATCCGCTGACCGACCTTGTCAGCGCCAACAGCCATTCGCGCGATTTCACCAGCACGCGCGCATGGCTCATCAGTGAGCGCATTGCACCGCTCGCATTGCTCCTGGCCATCTGTTTGCCGCTGTGGATTCCGCTGGAGTTCCTCCTCGCAGACACGACATCGTTCGCCCTGCTAGCGACCCTGCGCGTGGTTGCGGCCTCAGCGGCCCTGGTGCTGTATCTCACGCTGCGCCGCGCACGCAACGCACCGCCCACACGCAGAACCCGCTGGCATGCGCCGCTCGCCATCCTGTTGCTGATCCCGGGCGTGCTGTACGCCGGCGCCCGCCTGTACGGGGGCATGGACGACATCCAGCTGATCACCACCGGCTACGCCTTCTTCCCGCTGATCGTGGCCATGGTCTTCGCCATCTTTCCACTCACGCTGCGTGAACTCGGCACTGCCTATGCATTGATCCTGACCGTCTTCGTCGCCATCGAAGCTACCGCCGTGGGAGGATTTGCTTCGCTGACCGTGCAGTTGCTCTGGATCACTCTGCTAGCAGCCGCCATCTGCTCGTGGGCGTCAGCCAACCATCTGCGTACCTTGCTGCAACTTTATCGCCAGGCAACACGCGACCTGCTGACTGGCCTGCTCAACCGCCGCGCACTCACCGAGCAGCTTGAACGCGAGCTGCGACGCACCAAACGCTATGGCCGGCCGCTGACGCTACTGATGATGGACCTGGATCGGTTCAAACGTCTGAACGACGAATACGGACACCTCGCTGGCGATCAGGTATTGCGCGAGTTCGCGCGCAGAGCTGGGAATGCGCTGCGCGATAGCGATGTACTCGGACGCTGGGGCGGCGAGGAGTTCATGGCCGGACTGGTGGAAACCCGACCGGAGGAAGCGCAGCGAGTCGCCGAACGCATCCGCGATGCCTGCGAGCAAACCCCGGTCCGGATCAACGATGACCGGGAAGTCCCGTTCACAGTGAGTATTGGCGTGAGCCCGATCCGCGAGCACGAGACCCTGGAGCAGGCGATCAAACGTGTCGACGACGCCCTGTACGCTGCCAAGGCCGCCGGCAGGAACCGCGTCACCACGGTTGACTGACACCGAGAATGCGAAAGCCCCGGACTCGGCGCTCTCGGCTCCGCTGCCATGGCCTCTCATCGGCTCTGCTGCCTAGCGAGGCATCTGATAACCCGGCGTGGAACGCATGACCTCGATCTCGCTGGCGTCCATTTCCGAACCGATGTCCTCGAACAGCGGTGTCGACAGGTAGCGCTCGCCCGTGTCCGGGAGCATTGCCAGGATGACCGACCCGGCCGGCGCCCGCTCGGCAACCTCCATTGCCACCGCGACGGTCGCTCCGCCGGATACGCCGGTGAAGATACCCTCGCGCTGAGCCAGCTTGCGCGACCATTCGATGCCCGCCGGACCGGTGACCGGCAGGAGTTCATCGACGTACTCGTGATCAATCGCCTCCTGCAATACCCAGGGGATGAAGTCCGGCGTCCAGCCCTGTATGGGATGCGGCTCGAAGGCGGGATGGCCGGCGGCGGGTTCATTCTCTTCGGTGCGTTCCTGCGGCGTGCCACTGGCGACGAGCTGGGCGCTGGTCGGTTCACTCAGGATGAGTTTCACTTCCGGGCGTTCGCGCCGCAGTACGCGGCCAACGCCGGCAATGGTGCCACCCGTGCCGTAGCCGGTGACAAAGTAGTCCAGCCGCTCGCCGGCGAAATCCGCGACGATTTCGCGGCCGGTGGTGGCCTCGTGGATATCGGCGTTGGCCTCGCTTTCGAACTGGTGGGCGAGAAACCAGCCATGCGTTGCCGCCAGTTCACGCGCTTTCTCGTACATGCCGAAGCCCTTGAGCTCGCGCGGCGTCAGCACGACCTTGGCGCCCAGGAAGCGCATCATCCGGCGGCGCTCGATGGAAAAGCTCTCGGCCATCGTGACCACCAGCGGATAGCCCTTGGCGGCACAGGCCATGGCCAGGCCGATGCCGGTATTGCCGCTGGTCGCCTCGACCACGGTCTGACCGGGCTGCAGGCTGCCATCGCGCTCGGCCGCTTCGAGCAGATTGAGCGCCAGGCGATCCTTCACCGAAGAGGCCGGATTGAAGAATTCAGCCTTGACGTACAGGGTCACATGCTCGGGCGCGAGATGGTTCAGGCGGACACAGGGGGTATTGCCCACTGTCTCCAGGATGCTGTCGTACAGGCGGCCGCGGCCTCCCGTTGTGCGGGTTCCGGATTGCATGATCACCTCCACTCCAGCTTTGTAATGACTCGCTTTTGCACTCGACGGCGGTACTACTGGCCGACGCCGATGCTGCCCTGGTCCTCGAATACCACATCGAACTGGTCGAACCGGGCGTCGCCGGCGGTGCCGGACAGCAGGCCGTTGAGTTCATAGTCCGCGCGCGTGCCGTCCAGCAACATGCGGTACATGCCCGATCCCAGCGCGGCGAAATCGAGATCGAAGGGGATTGCAATGCGCGAACGGCCACCGGCATCGATGCGCGCAAGATCCGAGAGCCCGCCACTGGCCCACTCACGATCATTGACCTTGAGGTCATAGCGCAGTGCTCCCAGCGCCAGGTCGAAGGCGTTGGGATTCGTGACATCGAGATCGAGCACGATGCGCGCGCCATCGAAGCCCAGGCGATCAACGCGCAGATCGCGCACGGCAATCCCCGGGCGTTGCGGGACGGGCACGGAGCCGGACGTGCTTACCGGCACCCGGCGCTGGCCCAGCAACGGCACATCGACCATGACGCCCATGTCGATTGCGTAATCCACCGTGTTGCGCCCCTGCAGTCCGGCAAAGCGGTCGTAGAGATCTCTGTAGTCCAGTGTGATGGGCACAGCCAGATTGCCGCTGCCGCGCGCCGGGATGCTCGTCTGTTCGGCGCTGTCGCCACTGAGGGCATGTTCACCATCCAGGCGCAGTTCGTAATCGAGGCCGGCGATATCAATGGCAATCGCGTTGGGATTGTCTACTCGCAGGTCGACGAGAATACGCGCGGCATCGAAGTCGAACCCGGCGATACGGACGGAGTCGACCGACGCTTCCGGCGTCCGCTTTTCAACCTCACGGTCGAACGCCGCGCACGCGGACAAACCAACCAGCGCCACCAACCCGATCCCGATCGTCCTGCGTATCGACATACCGTTCTCCCCAGGGCATTCCGCCAATGATTTACGCACGCGAGACGGGCTTGCGCGCGATACCGGCAGTATACGGTGTCTGATACCGCTCGTGCTGCGCGCTGGCATCGCTTGACCGTATAGGCTCTCAGGAGCCATCACCGATGCCGAAATGCGCGGCGACGGCGGCGAGATCACACGGCGGGCTGGCACCGGTGCGGTCGAGCTGGTCGAGCAGGAACTCGCGAAGGACGATGGCGTGATTGTGCTGGCGGTCACGGGCGTCGTAGAGCAGCGTTACGGGTGGATCCTCGCAGAGGTCGAGCAACAAGGCGGCTCTGGTCGGCTCGGTACTCAGTTCTGTCAGGTAGTGCAAGCGGAAGTCCTGCCAGCGCGCCGGGTCATGGCCGAACCAGCGGCGCAGCTCCGGGCTTGGCGTTACCTCTTTCAGCCAGTGGTCGAAGACCACGTCCGCACGCCGCAGCCCGCGCGGCCAGATGCGGTCGACGAGCACCCGCGTGCCTTCATCATCGGCCATCGGATCACGCACGCGCCGAATGCGGATACGGTCGGTCATGCGCACCTCAGGCCACCGTGGTCGATGCGACCACGCGGCGCAGATGTTCGGCGAACAGCGATTCCAGAGTCGGGATGTGCGCGTTGAGGGTGTGATCGCTGGCGAGCACATGCAGCCGCGCATGCTGGCGGCGCGCATAGTCGATGGCGTTCTGCACGGGGATGATGTCGTCGCTCCAGCCGTGGATCACTTCATGTTCGCTTGTCACCGGCGCGGGGTCGGCCGAATAGCCCGGCATGCCGATCGCCGGGGCCAGCAGGAACAGGCCAGCCACCGGACACTGCTCGGCGGCACGGGCGACCACGTAGCCGCCCATGCTGGATCCGACGAATACCAGCCGGCCGTCCGCGGCGGGTCGCTGGTCCAGCAGCATGCGCACACGAGCCTCGGGATCGCGCGTGGTGGTAAAGTCCACGCTGTCGACGGCGAAACCCGCTGAATCGGCCACGGCCGCCAGCGCCGTGATCTTGCGCCCCCAAGGG
Source organism: uncultured Ectothiorhodospiraceae bacterium (assembly GCA_964545695.1). Lineage (GTDB taxonomy): Bacteria > Pseudomonadota > Gammaproteobacteria > XJ16 > Halofilaceae > Halofilum. The sequence continues at coordinate 4,814 of CAZJGZ010000134.1, forward strand.
CCTGACTCCATGCCGTGAGCAAAATACACGCGGTTCATTCCGGGCCTCGCTTGGCTTGCCGATCAAGGGCCGTACCCTGTTGCGTTCCCTCGCGGGTGTCAATTGACAGAGACACGGTAACGCCCGCATCCATTCCGACTGCACCTCGGGCTGCTACCATGCCGTCCGCTGCCCGGAGGCCATCATGACCGAAGCCCGCGATTTCTCGCTCGACGCCGGCCCGTTGAGGCTGGCCGCGCGCGCCTGGGGCGCGCCGGATGCGCCACCGGTTCTGGCCCTGCACGGGTGGCTCGACAATGTCGCCAGCTTCGATCTGCTGGCGCCGCTGCTCCCCGATATCCACCTGGTCGCCATTGATCTGCCGGGACATGGTCATTCGCAGCACCGACCCGATGGTTGCGCCTATCATCTGGTCGATTACGTGGCCGATGCCATCGCTGCCGCCGATGCCCTCGGCTGGGATCGTTTCGCCCTGCTCGGCCATTCCCTCGGTGGTGCTGTGGGCACATTCGTCGCCGGCGCGTTTCCCGACCGGATACGACACCTGGCATTGATCGAGGCGCTGGGTCCGCTGAGCGAGGCACCCTGGCATGCACCCGCGCGACTGGCCCGCGCGATCGAGGCCCAACGCGGGCGGCGTTCACGCCCCGCCACGCGCAATCGCGACCTGGCGGATCTGGTGCAGGCTCGCCAGAACGCCGGCAACCTGCCGGCAGAGGCGGCACAGCGGTTGGTCGAGCGCGGCACCGAGACGACGGCCGACGGCGTCCGCTGGTGCAGCGATCGACGCCTGCGTGAACCCGCTCGCCAGTTCCACAGCGAAACGCAGGTGCTGGCCTATCTGCGTGCGATCACCGCGCCAGTCGAGTTGGTCGTCGCCGACAATGGCCTGATCCCGCTCGACCAGACCGGCGTGCGCCGACGCATGCGTGCCGTCCCGCATTTGAATGTTCACCGTCAGCGGGGTGGCCACCATCTCCATCTGGAGGATCCGGCGGCGGTTGCGAGCGCTTTGGCGCAGGGCCTGGCCGGATGAGCCGCCGGCGTCGCAACGTCAGTCGATCAAGCCGTGTTCACGACCAATCGCCTCGGCATCAGCGCGAAATTCGTCAATAGCGTCGGCGCCGGCGTCGGTCTCCCGCGCCAGGCGTTCCGCGTGCTTGTTCACACTGTAGACGAAACTCTGGCGAATCGACGCGCGTCGATCTTCCGGGGCGTCCTGCTTCTGGCTCGCCAGACGGCCGGCAATGCTTTCCAGGTCACCGAGCACCTGGTCGATGCGGCTGTCGAGGTCGCCGCTCCAGCCCGGACTAGCGAAGACGAGGAACAGGAGAACCGCGGGCAGTATGATCCAACGCATGGGATTGCGTCTCCGATTGCAGTCGTGGCAGCACAGGATAGCGGGTACACGCGTTGTCGTCGTGGTCCGCGCCCGAGCAGACGGACAGACTGGTAGGATTGCGCGTATCGGAACCGATTG
>CAZJGZ010000135.1:0-6134 GCA_964545695.1 uncultured Ectothiorhodospiraceae bacterium
AGATCAGAATCAGATCGATATCGGACGAAAAATTGAGTTCACAGCCGCCCAGTTTCCCCATGCCGAGCACGACAAGCGACTGGGCCTCCCCGGCGGCCGACCGGGGCACACCGTGGCGTTCCTGTTCCGCCCGCTCGGCGTATTCGAGGGCGACGCGGACACAGGTATCCGCAAGTGCCGACTGTTCCGCAAGGAGTTCATCAATCGAGGCCAGGCCGAACAGATCGCGCCAGGCGATGCGGGCACTTTCGGCGGCCCGGAAGCGGCGCAACGCTCGAGCCAGCGCCTGGTCATTGGCTGGTCCAGCGCCCTGGATGGCATCGAGACGCTGGCGATAATCGTCTGGTTTACACGGGCTGACTGGCGCCTCCAGCGCCAGCGCCTCAATCCACTCGGGCTGATTCCTGGCCACGCCCGCGATGAAGTCACTGGCGGCGAACGCCGATCGCAACCGTGCCTCGGAATCGGCGTGCAGGGGCTGCGCGATTGTCGCCCCCTCACGTGCTCGCTGGAAGGCATCCAGTGCCCGATCCGCGAAGACCTTCCTGTCGGCCGGCATGTTGCCGGCAGCAAGCGGCGACGCAGGACTCGCCGGTCGATCCTCGGAGAATGGAACCATGCATCGATTATCGCAGGGAGCGCCCCCGAGCGCAGCCTGCGGGCGTGGTAGCATCGAAATGCAACGTGGAGCCCTTCTTCCGCTGACACCATCGGCACACCCGGCCAACGTTATGTCACTGAAAAAACGCCTGCGCGACAAGCGAGGCCTCGCCAGTATGTTGCGATTTCAGGCTGCGACGCGCTCACGGCGCGAGGTGCGTCGCCGGCTGCGCAGACTCGCGCCGCTCATGGCCCCGGGCCGCTACGCACTGCAGTGGAATCTTGCCCGCCGCCTGCGGCATCCGGGCGAAGCGGAAACGGCAATGCACACCGCATTCGTCGGCCAGAATCGTGACGATCACCCCGCCTGCAGGCTCGCGGAAAGACTGCCTCCGCGCACCGTCGACATTGCCCCCACGGAGCATGCGGCCGAGAAACCGGCGGACATCCTGCTGATTCGCAGCTATGCAACGCTCTTGCTGCTACGCGATGGCCGTCACATTATCCGCCTGTTCGATGATGCCGAACGCGCCCGCAAGCTGGTCGACAACGGCACCCGCCTCGCACCGTGGCTGCGCGTACCGCAGGTTGAACCGTTCCCGACGGGCCTTGCGGGCGTCCACGGTGTCAAGGAGTCGGTTGCCACGGGTTCAACGATTCGCAGTGGACCGCATCGAGACAACGTCAACGGTTATCGCGATCTGCTGCGGCAGTGCGGTCACCATGCGCAGGTCGCCACCGGTGCCTTCGGACACCCCGAAGACATCGAACGAGCGCTGAACTGGGAACAGCCCGATTGGCTTGCACGGGTTCTTGCCGACCAGGGTCACGTGCTGGTCGATCTCCTCGCACAGGCCCCCATGCTGTTCAGCCATGGCGACTGCCATCCCGGAAACGTCCTGGTGGACGCGGACGGTCGTGCACGCATCATCGACCTGGAGCGTGCCGAGTGGATGCCGTTCTTCTTCGATGCGCTGTATATCCTGCGCATGCAGGACCCGTCTTGCGCCAAGCTGCGACAGGAGTACTTCACCGGGACCTTTGATGGAGATCTGGCACCCATCTGGGAAGCCGTGGGGGGCCGCTTCGACCCGCGGTACCGCCTGCACTACCTGCTCGCGGTCTCGGTCGCCCACAGCCTTCGCGCCCAGTTTCAGGGCAAGGGCGAGCGCGAGCAGGCGCGCAAGCTGCGCAACTCCAGCCTGGCGCTGCGCCCCTTTTGCGAGTCGCTGAAGAACGCCGACACAGCGTCATGAGGTCGGGCGAGCCCCGCTGCGGCAACGGAGTCCGCCGAGCGATCAAGCGCCAATGCGAACCATTCTGGTCCGCATTTCTGGTATGTTTGCGGGTCGTGACCCCTGCAGTGCGAACAGCTGGAACCCATGGCGACACGCATCGACGATATTCAACAGCCCGCTTCGCCTCCGCCGGAAGCCTCCGCCGAGGGATCAACGCCGGCGCTGTCGATGGCCGGCATCCGCCACCGGTTCGATACGGTCGAGGCGCTCAACGGCATCGATCTGGAGGTCAATCCGCGTGAGGTGGTCTGCCTGCTGGGCCCCTCCGGCTGCGGCAAGACGACGCTGCTGCGGCTGGCGGCCGGCCTCGAGCCGCTGCAGGAAGGACTGATCCGGATCGCGGGACGCCCCATGAACACCGGCTCAATGGCGCGCCCGGTGCCCCCCGAGCAGCGCAATGTCGGGTTGATGTTCCAGGACTCGGCGCTGTTCCCGCATCTCAGCGTACTCGATAACGTGGTATTCGGCCTCGACGGTCTCCGCCCGCGCGAGCGCGAACGCCGCGGGCTCACGCTGCTCGAGCAGCTCGGCATGGCAGCGCACGCCCACAGCTTCCCGCACATGCTGTCCGGCGGCCAGCAACAGCGGGTCGCGCTCGCCCGGGCGCTCGCACCCGAGCCGCCGCTGATGCTGCTCGATGAACCCTTCAGCGGCCTCGACGCACGACTGCGCGATCGCATCCGTGACGACACGCTGCACGCGCTCAAGAGCACCGGCACCGGCACCCTGCTGGTCACGCATGACCCCGAAGAAGCCATGTTCATGGCCGACCGCATTGCGCTGATGAAGGACGGGCGCATCCTCCAGGTCGGCCGTCCGATCGATCTCTACTGCCATCCGGTCGACCCGTTCGTGGTCAACTTCTTCGGCGACGTCAATCGGCTCGAGGGCATTGTCGACAATGGCGTCGTGCACACCATTGCCGGCGCGGTGGAGACACCGGATCTTGCCGACGACACCCAGGTCGACGTCCTCATCCGCCCGGAAGCCGTCCACCTGGTGCCGCTGGGTCAACCCGGCGAGCACAACTGCAGCCACGTCATGGTCTCGCGGCTGCTGGGACGCACGAGCATGATCCATGTCTGCGCCCACGGCCCGGACGGCAGCGAGTCCCACCTGCATTCACGCATGCCGGGCGTATTCCTGCCCGAGGAAAACCAACCGGTCGTGCTGCAGCTTGATCGCTCGCAGGTTTTTGTCTTCCCGCGTGACTCGCAGTCGGGCTGAATCTCGCAGAGACGCGGGACTCGCGGAGGGGGATATTCCTTTGCCAGTCCCGCGCTTCAGCGCAAGATCCGATACTGCGCTGAATGATCCGACGCCGGCATTACCTCACGCCAAGACGCCAAGCACGCGAAGAGCAAATCATTTCCTTGGCGTTCTTTGTGTGCTTGGCGTGATTCAAGTGCGGCGCGGCATCAATCGCTTGGTGAACCGAAATCTCGCGGAGGCGCAGAGCCCGCAGAGAAAACATCACCTCCGCGAGAGATCATCACCGCCCTACTGCTGCCCGGGTCGTGAGCGGCCCATGGCGATGCTGAGGACGATGACCGGGATGACACCGACGACGACGATGGCCAGTGCCGACGTCGACGCCTGCGCCAGGCGTTCGTCCGAAGCGAGTTCGTAGGCGCGGATGGCCAGCGTGTCGAAATCGAATGGGCGCAGGATGACGGTCGCGGGCAGTTCCTTCATGACATCGACGAACACGAGAATACCCGCGGCGATCAGGCTGCTACGCATGATCGGCGCATGGACCAGGCGCAGAGTCCGACCGGCGGTCTTGCCCAGTGTGCGCGAGGCCGCATCCATGGTCGGTGTCACCTTCTCCAGACTGGCCTCGACGGCGTTGTAGGCAACCGCCAGGAACCGCACGACATAGGCGTACACCAGCGCCACCATCGTGCCCGTGAAGATCAGGCCCGGCATGATGCCGAAGCGATCACGCATGAACTCGTTGATGGCATTGTCCATCCACCCGAGCGGCATGAGGATGCCCACGGCGATGACCGACCCGGGAATCGCATAACCCATGGACGCCACGCGCGCCGCCGCACTGGTGCCACGACTGCGATGCAGACGGACGCCATAGCTCAGCAACAGCGCCAATCCGACCGCGAGTACGGCCGCGGTGGTGGCAAGCAGCAGGCTGTTGCCCGCCAGGCCGAGAAAGCGCGAGCCGAACAGCGGATCGCCGCCCCGGATCGACATCCGCGTGAGCAGGATTGCCGGCAGGACGAAGCCGATGGCGATGGGCAGCGCGCAGGCGATGACCGCCAGTGCGGCCTTGCCGCCGCCCAGCGGGAAGCGCGGCAGATCGCGATAGCGACCGGAAGTGTGGAAATACCGGGCGTGACCGCGCGACCAGCGTTCCACCAGCACGAGCACGATCACGAATACCAGCAGGCAGGTTGCGAGCTGGGCTGCGGCAATCGGCTCACCCAGCCCGAACCAGGTGCGATAGATACCGGTGGTGAAGGTATCGATACCGAAGAACTGTACCGCGCCGAATTCGTTCAGTGTCTCCATCAAGGCCAGCGCCACGCCCCCGGCGATTGCCGGTCGCGCCAGCGGTACAGCCACGCCGAGGAACAGGCGCCGCGGCGTGCGCCCGAGCGTCCGGCCCACTTCCAGCACGCAGGCGGACTGCTCCAGGAAGGCGGCGCGGGTGAGCAGATAGACGTAGGGGTACAGCACCAGCGACAACAGCGCAATCGCGCCGCCGAGCGAACGGATATTGGGGAACACGTAGTCATGCCGCCCCCAGTCGAAGAGCTCGCGCAGCCCCGTCTGCACCGGCCCCGTGAACTGGAGGAAATCGGTATAGGCGTAGGCGATGACGTAGGTCGGCACGGCCAGCGGCAGCAGCAACGCCCATTCAAACAGTGCGCGTCCGGGAAAACGGCACATGACCACCAGCCAGGCCGTGCCAACACCGATGACCAGCACGCAGATGCCGACACCGACAACGAGGATCAGGGTATTGACGAGGTAGCGCGGCAACACGGTCGCGGCGAGATGCCCCCAGACTTCCGGAGCGGGCACGAACGCCGAGACGATGACCGCGATGATGGGGAAGGCCACGAGCGCAGCGATGGCGTACGTAAGCACGCGCCAGCCACGGACCTGCTCAAGCAGGCGACGCAGTCGCGGCATGACGGACTGTGGCGCAGTAGCACTCAACGGCTGGCCTCGTGGTGGCGGGCAACGGGTGGTCGTGGGCGACGCGCGTCGGTCGGGATGCGGTGCGGCCGTTGGCCGCACACCATCAGCCATCGGCAAGCGCCGGATCAGCGTGCGCTGGTCAGCAGCAACTCACCCCGGACCGACCGGACGGAGCGGCATCATCGCCAGCCCACACGGTCAGCGATTCGCACCGCCGCCGGATTGTACTCGCCGAAGCGACCCACGTTCACCTCGTCGAACACGACGTCACCCCACGCCTCGATCTGCTCGACCGTCGGCACACCCGCAACCACGGGGTATTCGTTGTTGGCGCGGGCAAGGATTTCCTGCGCCTCATCACTGGCGAGGAACTCGAGCAGCGCCACCGCGGCCTCGCGATTGGGTGCCCCGTCGACCACGCCGGCACCTCCGATATTGGCGTGCACGCCGCGGTCCTCCTGGTTGGGGAAGATCACCCCGACCTGTTCCGCCACCTGTCGGTCCTTCGAGTCATCCGAGTTCAGCAGGCGCAGGTAGTAATAGTGATTGGCCACCGCGATCTCGCACTCCCCGGCAGCCGCCCCGCGGATCTGGTCGGTATCGCCGCCCTGTGGCTGGCGGGCCAGGTTGTCGACCAGACCCTGCGCCCACGCGGTTGCTTCCTCTTCGCCCCCGGCAGCGATGATGGAGGCAAGCAAGGACTGGTTATAGATGTTGTTGGACGAGCGAATGCAGATGCGATCCTGGTAGCGCGGATCGGCCAGATCCTCATAGCGTTCGAGCTCGGCCGGATCGAAGTTTTCGCGGTTGTAGAAGATGAGGCGCAAGCGCTGACTGAAGCCGAACCAGAGATTCTGCGGGTGACGCAGGTGCTCCGGAATGCGCTCGGCCAATACGTCGGATTCGACGGGGACAAATATCCCTTCCTGTTCGGCGCGCCAGAGACGGCCGGCGTCCACGGTCATCAAGAGATCCGCGGGGCTGGCCACACCCTCGCGCTTGATGCGTTCGATCAACTGGTCGGAATCACCTTCGAGGAGACGCACCTCGATGCCGGTACGCTCGGTGAAT
>CAZJGZ010000136.1:0-2970 GCA_964545695.1 uncultured Ectothiorhodospiraceae bacterium
CAGAGCATGGCGCAGCCATACCAGCCGATCTGCGCGGCGCCGATCGCGGAGGTGATGTGATCGTAGCCGGGGGCGATGTCGGTGGTCAGCGGCCCGAGGGTATAGAACGGCGCCTCCAGGCAATCGGCCAGCTCCCGATCCATGTTCTCCTTGATCAGCTGCATGGGAATGTGGCCGGGGCCCTCGATCATGACCTGCACGTCGTGCTCCCAGGCGATGCGGGTGAGTTCGCCCAGGGTCTCCAGCTCGGCGAACTGCGCGCGGTCGTTGGCATCGGCGATGGAACCCGGGCGCAGGCCGTCGCCGAGCGAGAACGACACATCGTAGGCCTGCATGATCTCGCAGATCTCGGCGAAGTGCGTGTAGAGGAAGCTCTCGGTGTGATGCGCCAGGCACCACTTGGCCATGATCGAACCGCCGCGCGAGACGATACCGGTCACCCGATTGGCAGTCAGCGGGATGTGCGCGAGGCGCACGCCGGCGTGGATGGTGAAGTAGTCCACGCCCTGCTCCGCCTGTTCGATCAGCGTGTCGCGGAACAGCTCCCAGGTCAGCTCCTCGGGGCGGCCGACCTTCTCCAGCGCCTGGTAGATCGGCACGGTGCCCACCGGGATCGGGCTGTTGCGCAGAATCCACTCGCGCGTTTCGTGGATGTTCTTGCCGGTCGACAGATCCATCAGCGTGTCCGCACCCCAGCGCGCGCTCCAGACCATCTTCTCGACCTCTTCGGCGATGGACGACGTCACCGCCGAGTTGCCGATATTGGCGTTGACCTTGGTGCGGAAGTTGCGGCCGATGATCATCGGCTCCAGTTCGGGGTGATTGATGTTGGCCGGGATGATCGCGCGGCCGCGGGCCACCTCGTCACGCACGAATTCGGGGGTGATCTCCTCAGGCAGCGTTGCACCGAACGCCTCGCCGGGGTGGCGCGCGAGCAGATCGAGATCGCGCACCGCCTCGCGGCGCGCATTCTCGCGGATGGCGATGAACTCCATCTCGGGCGTGATGATGCCCTGACGCGCGTAGTGCATCTGGCTGACGTTGCCGCCGGCGCGGGCACGCAGCGGCTGCGGGTGCGTCGGGAAGCGGATGTCGTCCAGATTCGAATCGGCGGCCCGCTCGCGGCCATAAGCCGAACTCTGTTCGCGCAGGCGCTCGGTGTCGTCGCGCGCGGCGATCCAGTCGGCACGGATCGGTGCCAGCCCCTGCAAAAGGTCGATGGTGGCGGTCGTGTCGGTGTAGGGACCGGAGGTATCGTAGACCGGCAGCGGCGCGTTGCTGCGCAGGCCGTCCGCGGTTTGCGTCGCCGCCAGCTCGATCTCGCGCATGGGCACGCGCAGATCGGGGCGTGAACCCTCGACGTGGATCTTGCGCGAGGCCGGGAACGGGCGGGTGACTTCCGCCGACAGGCGTTCGGCGGCGACAGCGATATTGCGGGGATTGGTAGCCATGCTTCCTCCAGGTGAACGTCGACGGAGGAAGTGGCACGACGGGGACGGGAAGCCTCCTGGCGCGCCGGAACTTCCCTCCGCCGGTGGGCGTGCTCGCGGCACGCCGCCGGATCAGGTTCCAAGGGACTCTCTCAGCCTGCTCCGGATACGCATCGGGCAGGCACCCCCAGTTCCGTACATTGGTACGTTGGTTGTACTGCAACCGGCACAGTAATCGACGTCATCCACCGCGGCAAGACGCCTGCTCACCCATGGGCTTCAGTTCGTGATCCGGTTGGGTTATCCTGCTTATTCCTTTTCCGAACTCGCTCGGTAAAGCTTTATAACGTATAGATCTATTCTGATTACCCGGAGGAAGGGTCATGATTCATTCCACACACAAGCCCGCGCGGAGCGCTCTCGCCCGCAGCCTGGTCGGGCTGACCCTGCTTGTCAGCCTGGCGATCGTGCCCGGGCATGCTCTGGCCGCCATGGAAGCGCCGGACGATCCGTCCAGCTACGAAGTCTGGGCGCTCGACCAGGGCACCAACATGATCTACATCTATGACGAGCATCATGAGTTGGTCGACACCATCGATGTCGGTCAGTACGGCGTACAGACGCCGCACATGGTCGCGTTCAACAGCACGCACGAATACGCAGCCATCGCCAGCACCGGCTCCGGTGACGTCACCATCATCCGTACCGAGGATCGCCGGGTGGTGGATATCATCGAAACCGGCCCGCGCACGCACATGGCATCGTTCACGCCGGACGACAGCGCCATCATTGTCGATGTCATCGGTTCGCCGGATGAATATCGTGATGGCGAGATCGTCGAGATCACGGCCGACCTGGATGCCGAGCGTTTCAGCTCCGGTCTGGGCCGTTCGCTGGTCATCGCGGACGACCCGCGGTTCCAGGAGCAGGCGCACCAGATGGAAGACTCGGGCCCGATCTGCCATGAATACGGCCCCGACGGCACCCATGCCTTCATCACGCTGGGCCCGGGCATCGGCGATGGCGGCCTGGTCGTGCTCAATACCGAGACCTTCGAGCTCGACCACGTGGTCGGACCGGAAGAACTGCCGGTGAATTGCGGCACGGTGCCGACGGCCGACCGCGGCCACATGCTGTTCACCGGGGGCTCTGATGACCAGGGCCATTGGTATGTCATGAATACCGAAACGTTCGCCGTCAGTGATCAGAAGGACAGCCGCGGCATCGACGCGCACGGCGCCTGGCTGTCGGCCGATGGCAACGAGTTCTGGCTGGTCAATCGTGTCAGCGATGACGGCATCATCATTGATGCCCATACGTTCGAGGTCACCAAGGAGTTCGACGAACTGGGTGGAACGCCGGACATCATGGCCATGTCGCCATTCGGTGACTACGTGTTCGTCTCCCTGCGGGGACCGAATCCGCGCTCGGCGGCACATGTCGCATACGGCGACACTCCGGGCTTCAGTGTGCTGGACACGGATGACGCCTCGCTGGTCGACGTCATACAGCCGGACGCAGGCAACGCGGACAGCGATTT
>CAZJGZ010000136.1:3070-6043 GCA_964545695.1 uncultured Ectothiorhodospiraceae bacterium
CCCGGAGCCATGATCCCGGAGCCATAATCCCGGGGTAATGCCCCGGGACCATGGTGGTCGTCGTAACAGCGCACCGCTGAACGCATCGACACGCCACAACGGCCGCTCCGTCCTCACGGAGCGGCCGTTTTCGTTTGTGGCAAGGATTGCCGTTGATTTCCTGCCAGAATGGGCGCCAACAAGCGCCGGATGCCGCGCACTCCGTACAATCGCGTATTCGCTGAATCCGCAGTCGTTGATACATTGAAAACGGTTACGACGACGGCTAACCGTCCACGATTCACCCGCTCGAAGCCGGAATGAGAACTGCTTATGGATGCCGAGGTACAGCCACTGGTCCAGCTCGATTGGCGCAAGTTTCGCGATCCGGAGATCACCGCAGACGGCCAACCGCGCGCCCACGTCGATCTGCGCCGCCTCGATACGTTGTGGATCAACACGGGCACCCTGTGTAACCTCGCCTGCCGCAACTGCTACATCGAATCCTCACCGCGCAATGACAGCCTGGTCTACATCTCGGCCAGCGAGGTCGGCGCCTATCTCGACGAGATCGAGCGCGACGACCTCGGCACGCGCACCATCGCCTTCACCGGCGGCGAGCCGTTCATGAATCCCGACATGATCCCCATGCTCGCGGACACCCTCGAGCGCGGCTTCGACGCCCTGGTACTGACCAATGCCATGCGCCCGATGATGAAGGTCAGCGACGGCCTGCTCGACCTGCAGCAGCGCTTCCCCGGGCGCTTGACCATGCGCATCTCGATCGACCACTACAGCAAGGATGTGCACGAGGAGGAACGCGGCCCGAAGTCCTGGGAGCCGGCGATGAAAGGCATGCACTGGCTGACCAGCAACGGTTTCACTGTCGATGTCGCCGGGCGCCTGTTCTCCGGTGAGACGGATGCGCAGATGCGCGCCGGCTACGCTCGCCTGTTCACCCGCGAAGGTATCGACCTCGACGCGCACGACCGCAACATCCTCGTGCTGTTCCCGGAAATGGACGCCAACCTGGACGTACCCGAGATCACCACCGCCTGCTGGCAGAAGGTCGGCCTGTCACCCGATGATGTGATGTGCGCCAGCCAACGCATGGTGGTCAAGCGCAAGGGCGCGGACCGCCCCGTGGTCCTGCCCTGCACGCTGCTGCCCTACGATCCGCAGTTCGAGCTGGGCCACACGCTGGCGGAGAGTTTCACCAGCGTGGCCTTGAATCACCCCCACTGCTCCAAGTTCTGCGTCCTCGGCGGCGGTAGCTGTACGGGCTGATACGCCCGCACACTCGGGTTGCGGGGGGCCGGCGCGCCGGCGACACTGCGCGCCATGCATCTGATCCTCCCGCTGTTGATCCTGCTGGCGCTGGTGTTCGGCCCGTCGCTGTGGGTCCGCCATGTCCTCGCCAAGTACAGCAAGCCGACCGACCGCTACGGCGGCACGGGCGCCGAGCTGGCGCGGCATCTGCTGGATGAGCACGGCCTCACCGATGTGCCGGTCGAACGCACCGACGCCGGCGATCACTACGATCCGCAGGCGCGGGCCGTGCGGCTGATGCCGGAACGCTACGACAATGGCTCGCTGACCGCGATCAGCGTGGCCGCCCACGAGGTCGGCCACGCCCTGCAGGACCGCGACGGCTATCGCCCGCTGCGCCTGCGCACCCGCATGGTGCATTCCGTGCGCCACCTGGAACGGCTCGGCGCCGGCCTGCTCATGGCCTCGCCCTTCATCGGCATCGCGACACGCGTGCCGGGCGCGGGTCTGCTGTTCTTCCTCGGCGGCATCCTCAGTCTGGGATCCTCGGCACTGGTGCATCTGATCACGCTGCCCACCGAATTCGATGCCAGCTTCGGTCGTGCGCTGCCGCTGTTGGGGCGCGAGGGTTACCTGCACCCGACGGACCGCCCGCACGCCCGCCGGATACTGACAGCGGCGGCGATGACCTATGTGGCGGCGGCACTGATGAGCCTGCTCAACGTGGCGCGCTGGTGGGCCATCCTGCGCCGGTGAGTACGGCCGAATCCATGGGCAGGCGTACGCGCCATTTTTTATGGCGGTCACATACATTATTCTGGCCGGAAACGGCTGGATGAAGGCCGCGGTACACGGGATGGCCCGAGCACCGTCACACTTACACGAGAGTCGTGCAACGCCATGGTGATGATCTACCGCGATGAAGACTGCCGCTTCGATGTCGACGGTGCCGTCCTGGTGCAGCGTCTGGCCGAGGTGCTGCCGGCAGACAGTGTGCTGGTCGACGACGAAGACCTGCGGCCCTACGAATGCGACGGCATGTCCGGCTACCGCGTGCTGCCGAAGGTCGCCGTCATTCCGCAGACCATCGAGCAGGTCCAGCGCATCCTCGCGATCTGCAACGAACTGGCGGTGCCGGTGGTCGCACGCGGCGCCGGCACCAGCCTTTCCGCCGGCTCGCTGCCGCACCCGCAGGGTGTGCTGTTGAGCATGGCGCGTTTCAGTCGGATCCTTGAACTCGACCCCGAGCGACGCCTGGCGAAAGTCGAGCCCGGTGTGCGCAATCTGGCCATCAGCGAGGCGGCCAAGCCGCACGGGCTCTACTACGCGCCCGACCCGTCCTCGCAGATCGCGTGTTCCATCGGTGGCAATGTCGCCGAGAACGCGGGCGGCGTGCACTGCCTGAAATACGGCCTGACCGTGCACAACGTGGTATCGGCGACCCTGCTGACCATCGATGGCGATCTGCTGACGCTGGGCAGCGAGGCGCTGGATGCACCCGGTCTCGACCTGCTCGCGGCCATCCACGGCTCCGAGGGCATGCTCGGTGTACTGGTCGACATGACGGTGAAACTGCTGCCCGAACCGCCCGTGCGCAGCGTGCTGCTGAGTTCGTTCGACGATGTGGAGAAGGCGGGCAACGCGGTCGCCGCGATCATCGCCGCCGGCATCATTCCGGCGGGCCTGGAGATGATGGATGGCCCGGCCATCCAGGCCGCCGAGGAC
>CAZJGZ010000137.1:0-5979 GCA_964545695.1 uncultured Ectothiorhodospiraceae bacterium
ACCGTCTGCTGCCATGGATGGCAGCAGTCGAGCGTACAGGGACGTATTCACAGCGTGTCCGCATTCCGTCTGCCGCATCCTGCCACCCGTGCGCGGGTGAAGCCTCCACTGAACCAGATCCTTGGTGGGTCGGACGGCAGCATCGCGCCTTGCGCGTAAGCCTGCTCCTCACTTTCAACTTGATGAAGCAGATCTCACGCGATTGCTAGCCAGATTGGCGAGGCCGTCTGCTATCCTTGTCAACGGAGTCGGCCAGGCAACCGCTGTCGCCCTTGAGGCGGTGGAGGAAAGTCCGGGCTCCACAGGGCAGGGTGCCAGGTAACACCTGGGCGGCGTGAGCCGACGGAAAGTGCAGCAGAGAGCAGACCGCCTACCCCGATCGGCGACGATCGGGCGGCAAGGGTGAAAGGGTGCGGTAAGAGCGCACCGCGCCGGTGGCAACACCGGTGGCACGGTAAACCCCACCCGGAGCAAGGCCAAATAGGGGGACGTTCACGTGGCCCGCGTGGTCCCCGGGTAGGCCGCTGGAGGCGGGCGGTGACGCCCGCCCAAGATGAATGGTTGCCCCAGACAGAACCCGGCTTACGGCCGGCTCCACCTCCTTTGAGCAGGATTCCGGACGCTGGGTTGGCAAACCAGCGTCCGGTGCCTGTGTTCATGCGGTACGTGACCTCTGTGCCGCAACTTGATGATTACAGGCGACAAGACTTCTCCCACCTTGATGATCCCCCGCTAAGTCCCTGTCAGACGGGCACTTTCACCGTGCTCTATGTGTGTTTCATGCTTGACACCCAGCGAAAGCCCTACCTATAGTGTCTCCACGTGGGGAATCGTGGGTAATTGTGGATTACCCGCCCAAAGGGAGTCGCCGTGTTCCGAGGCGTTACGAATCTGAGCCTCGACAGCAAGGGCCGCATGGCGGTCCCGGCGCGCTATCGCGAGCGTCTCCAGGCCGAATCCGAAGGCCGGGTCGTGGTGACGGTGGATCGCGACGGCTGCCTGTTGCTGTATCCCTTCAGTGAGTGGGAAGCCATCGAGCGTGAGCTGGTACGCCTGCCGACCTTGAACAAGCAGGCGCGGCGCCTCCAGCGGTTGCTGATCGGTCATGCCACGGAATGCGAGTTCGATGGCCAGGGGCGAATCCTTGTGCCGGGGCCGTTGCGCGAGTTTGCCGGCATCGATCGGCGAGTCGTGCTGATCGGGCAGGGCAACAAGTTCGAGCTCTGGGACGAGGAGAAGTGGAACGAACAGCGGACCGCCTGGCTGGCGGCGGATGATGAGGAGGACGGTCTCGAGCTGCCTGAAGCGCTCGAGAAACTGTCCTTGTAGCGCCATGGTGACCCCCTCCACACATCAGCCCGTCCTCCGCGACGCGGTGCTGACGGCGCTGGCTGTGCGGTCCGATGGTGCCTATCTGGATGCGACCTTCGGCCGCGGTGGTCATGCGCTCGGGATTCTCGAACGTCTGGGCGATGACGGACGGCTGGTGGTGGTGGATCGTGATCCGGCTGCGATCGAAGCCGCACATGAACGCCTGGGTGATGACCCGCGTGTGGCCATCGTCCATGAGGATTTTGCCCGTCTGGGTGACATCGCGAGCCGCACCGCACCGCCGGACGGTTTTCAGGGCGTGCTGCTCGATCTCGGTGTGTCATCGCCGCAGCTCGACGACGCCGAGCGCGGTTTCAGTTTTCGTCTCGGCGGGCCGCTGGATATGCGCATGGACCCCGGACAGGGGGAATCGGCCGCCGAATGGCTGGCTGACGTTGGCGAAAAGGAGCTTGCCGATGTGCTCTACCACCTCGGCGATGAACGCCACAGCCGCCGTATCGCGCGCGCCATCGTGGCGGCGCGCGCGGAGGCGGCAATCACGACCACCACGCGGCTGGCGGAGATCATCGCCGCTGCGATGCCGCGCCGGGAGGCGGACCAGCACCCGGCGACGCGGTCGTTCCAGGCGATTCGCATTCACGTGAACGCCGAGCTGACCGCGCTGGACGAGGCGCTTGCCGCGTTGCCGGACATTCTGGCGCCCGGCGGCCGGGCAGCGGTAATCAGCTTTCACTCGCTGGAGGATCGGCGGGTGAAGCGGTTCATCCGCGCGGAGTCGGGCAAGGCGCCGGCCGTGATGCGTGACCGCCGTGGCCGCGCGTTGCCGGTGGCGCAGGAGCCGGCACGACTGAAGGCGATCGGTTCGGCGGTGGCGCCGGATGCGCGCGAGCAGGCCGAGAATCCGCGTTCACGCAGCGCCCGCATGCGCGTGATGGAGCGCCTGTCATGAATCCGCCGATGCTGACGGCCGTGATCCTCGGGGCGCTGGTGATTGTCAGCGCGCTCGCGGTTGTGGACGCACAGCATCAGTCGCGGACGCTGTTTGTCGAGCTGCAGGCGCTGGAAGCGGAGGCGGCTGAACTCGAGACCGACTGGGGCCGTCTGCAGTTGGAGCAAAGCACCTGGGCAACGCATGGCCGGATCGAACGCGTTGCCCGTGAAGAACTGGATATGCGCCTGCCGGAATTCGATGGCGCCGAGGTCGTCGTACTGCCATGAGCACGAAGCGGCACAACTGGATGCAGGTCGGGCGGCGCCGCTTCATGTTCGGTGCCTGCGGCCTCGTCGCGACCGCACTGGGTGCGCGTGCGGTCGATCTGCAGCTCGTGCGCAGCGATTTCCTGCGTGATCAGGCGCGCGAGCGCCATGTCCGCTCGGTGCCGATCCCGGCGCATCGCGGCATGCTGCTCGATCGCAACGACCAGCCGCTCGCGATCAGTACGCCGGTCTGGTCGATCTGGGGTGACCCCAAGCCGCTGCTCGCCGCACGTGAGCAGTGGCCCGCCCTGGCCGACGCCCTGGGCATGCCGTTCGACCAGCTCGCAACACGCATTACCGGTGCCGCCGAGCGTGAATTCCTCTGGTTGCGTCGACGACTGACGCCAGCGCAGGCCGACGCCATCCTGGGGCTGGGTGTCCCCGGCGTGGCGCGCCGCCGGGAGTATCGTCGCTATTATCCGACGGCCGAGGTGACCGGCCACGTGCTGGGATTCACCGGCATCGATGATCGTGGGCGGGAAGGCCTGGAGCTGGCCTACGATGAGTGGCTCGAAGGCCGTCCCGGGCGCAAGCGCGTGGTGATCGACCGACTCGGTCGCACCATCAGTGACCTCGAATTGGTGCGCGAGGCCGAACCCGGCCGTGATCTCGTGCTGACCATCGACCGCCGAATCCAGTATCTCGCCTACCGTGAACTCAAGGCCACGGTGAAGCGCCACAGCGCGGCCAGCGGCTCGATGGTCGTGCTCGACGTGCATACCGGCGAGGTGCTGGCGATGGTCAATCAGCCCGCCTTCAACCCCAACGATGGCAGCGATCGGGAGAGCGCCCGGCTGCGCAATCGCGCCGTCACTGACAGCTTCGAACCCGGCTCCACACTGAAGACCTTCACCATCGCCGCCGCCATGGAATCCGGTGGCTACAGTGCGGATACACCGGTGTTCACCGCCCCCGGTACATTCCGGGTCGGTGGCCATACGATCTCGGACTATCGCGACCTGGGTGAGCTTGACGTCGGTGGCGTGTTGCGCAAGTCCAGCAACGTCGGCGCCAGCCGCATTGCCCTGTCGCTGACGCAGCAGGATCTGTGGGGCATGTTCGCGCGCTGCGGTCTCGGCACGAGCACGGGCAGCGGCTTTCCGGGCGAGGCGGGCGGCAAGCTGACCCCGGCTGGCAGCTGGAGCGAGGTGGAACAGGCGACGATTGCCTTCGGCTACGGCATTGCGATCACGCCGATCCAGCTGGCGCGTGCTTATGCCGCGGTCGCCGCCGACGGCGTACTGCCCGAGATCACGTTGCGCAAGGGTGGCAGCAGCGGCAACGGCGAGCGGGTGATGTCCAGCGGCACCGCGCGCGAGATCCGCAAGATGCTGGAAGGCGTGGTATCGCCGACCGGCACCGGCGTACGCGCAGCGGTTTCCGGCTATCGCGTCGCGGGCAAGACCGGGACGGTGCACAAGACGGTCGCCGGCGGCTATGCCGCTGACCGCTACCGGGCGCTGTTTGCCGGCTTTGCGCCCGCCAGCAACCCGCGGCTCGCCGCGGTCACCATCATCGATGAGCCGCAGGGCGAGCACTTCTACGGCGGCCAGGTTGCCGCACCGCTGTTCGCCCGCGTGATGGCCGGCAGCCTGCGCCTGCTCGATATTCCACCGGACAATATTGACGATCTGCGTGACCGCAGCGTGCATGTCGCGGGAGGGCCGGCATGATGGCCGCCGAGACCATCAGCGCACAGCGTCTGCGGACGCTGCTGCATGATCGGGTGAATGTGCCGGTCGAGGCGGACCGGCATCTCGCCGGACTGACGCTCGACAGCCGCCGGGTCGAGGCGGGTTTCGCCTTCGTGGCGTTGCCCAGCACGCGCCGACACGGGACGCGTGGTCACGGCCTCGATTTTCTGGACGATGCGCTGGAGCGGGGCGCGGCGGCCGTGCTGGTCGATGCCGCCGACCCGCGTGCGGATGCCGCGGCGCGTTCGGCGGCAATGCGGCGCGGCGTACCCATGCTGGCCGTCCCCGATCTGGCCCGCGCACTCGGCGCCATCGCGGCACGATTCCACGGCGAGCCGTCGTCCGCGCTCGCGCGTGTCTATGCCGTCACCGGCACCGACGGCAAGACCTCGGTCACGCATTTCCTGGCCGCGATGCGGGATCGACCCGACCATCCGGCGGCCATGCTCGGCACCCTCGGTCAGGGCCGCATCGGCGCGACGGTTGCGGCAGGGCTGACGACGCCCGATGCCATCAGTGTGCAGGCGGCGCTGGCAGACCTGGTCGGGCGCGGCTGTCGCGAGGTCGCGCTGGAGGCCTCGTCACACGGCCTTGATCAGCACCGTCTCGAGGGCACGCGCATCGATGTTGCGGTGCTGACGCAGCTGGGGCGCGATCATCTCGATTACCACACCGATATCGACGACTATGCCGCCGCCAAGGCCCGGCTGTTCGACTGGCCCGGACTCGCGGGCGTGGCGCTCAATCTCGATGATGCCTTCGGCCGAGAGCTGATGGCGCGCGTGCGGCCGCAGATTCGCCGGATTGGCTACGGCCGCGGCGAGATTGCGGACGCCCCCGACGGCACCTTGCGCGCGCTGGATGTCGCGCCGCGCGCGGACGGCATCGATTTCCGGCTGCGCTGGCGCGGTCGCGACCACGCCGTGGCGCTGCCGCTGCTTGGCCTGTTCAACGTGGACAATGTTCTCGCCGCGGCGGCCGCGCTGCTCGCCGGCGGCGAGCGCTTCATCGACGTGGTCGTGGCGCTGAATGCCATTCGGCCCGTGCCGGGACGCATGGAGCGGTTCGGTCCCGCATCCGGACCGGGCATCGTGGTCGATTACGCCCATAACGCGGGGGCCCTCACGGCGGCGCTGGCGGCCGTGCGTGCCCACACCCCCGGCCGAGTCTGGTGCGTGTTCGGCGCCGGCGGTGATCGCGACCCGGGCAAGCGCCCGCTGATGGCTACCGCGGCGGCCGCCGGGGCCGATCATGTCGTTGTCACCGACGACAATCCGCGCAGCGAGGATCCGGCCGCGATTGTGGCCGACATCGTGGCCGGCATGCCCGCGGATACGGGCTACCAGGTCGAGCATGATCGCGGCAAGGCACTCAGCCTGGCCTGGCAACAGGCGCGTCCGGGTGACGCCATCCTCCTCGCCGGCAAGGGGCACGAGACCACGCAGACGCGTGCCGGCGAGGTGCTGTTCTGGAGTGATCGCGAGGCGGCGGCGGCGTTGGCCGGTCCGGCTGCGGGAGGTGCGCCATGATTCGCGCCGAACCGGGCCAGATCGCCAACTGGGTCCACGGCCGGCTGCTGGGGCCGGAAGCCGATGTCACCTGTGTCGGCCTGAGCACCGACACGCGCACGCTGGTGGCGGGCAATCTGTTCGTCTGCCTGCGCGGCCCGAACTTCGATGGCCACGACTTCGCCGAG
>CAZJGZ010000138.1:0-5736 GCA_964545695.1 uncultured Ectothiorhodospiraceae bacterium
CCGGGTTGTCTGCAAGCGCTCGAAGATACGCCCGACCGCGCGCTGGGGCTGCCGCCGCAGCGCATCCAGTTCCTTCTTGTGAGCGGCGAGGTCGGTCGTCGCCAGCAGGGACTCGAGGGGGCGGTCGATGCGATAGCGTTCAAGCAGGCCCATGGCAACCAGCACAGGTTGGACGCAGGTGCCGCGTCACGCAGGTCTGCGTGTCAGTTCGCTTCCGGTTTGCGCGGGCTGGATGTGACATTGCGCCTATCCACGGATTTCGGGGATCAATCGTCTCGTTCCGAATCGTCCAGTTCGATGGCACGGACGATGTAGGCCTTGTTCACCAGACATACACGGTCGTCCGCCAGGAAGATGCGCAGGAATTGCTCGCCGCGTTGATTGAGGTAGTCGAACAGCCGCCGATGTTCCGGCACGAGAAATTCGCGGATCGAGCCCGTCAATGACGACCCATCCATCATGCGCAGCTCGCAGGCGATGGTCGATGCGTCGTCGCTGTCCACGGGCGTCATCGGTGCATGTTCGATACGTACGATGGCCCGCTTGCTGTAGAACCGGAGCTCGTCGGTGCCGTTGCAGCGCACGACGATGAAGGGCGCCGGGCCGTTGATCAGCTCGATCGGCTCTTCATGTCCGGATTCGCGCGCGTCATTGAGATGGAGGAACAGGCTGGCCAGCACCCGCCCCTCGGGATGGACCCAGAGCGTTGCCTCGTGTTCACCCTTGCTGATCCGATAGGAATCCACGCTACTGCCTCCTTTGCGGTCACTCTGGCGAGCGGTCGAACAGCGCCCCGAAGCCCCTCATCCGGTCGTGGCCATGATCATGAATGCGGATGGCCGCGTGATCAGCAACCCGCCGCGGCGACGCCCGGGCACTTGCCATTCGACAATGAAATGCGCGGCGCGGCCAGCCCTGGTTACCGGTTTGCACGCCAAGTTTATACCATGGTGCCGTTGCGCATGCCCACGCAGGAGTGTTCACCTTTCCAAGGAAATACTGCCATCCCGTGCCGATCAACCCGACAGGCTGCTACGCTACTCCCACGGGCAGGTATCCACGACGGAGAAAGAACCATGAAAGCAACTGTATTCATCGAGCCGGGACGCATCGAGCTCGAAGACAAGCCCATCCCCGATGTGGGGCCCAATGACGCGCTGTTGCGTGTTACGACGACCACGATCTGCGGCACGGATGTGCACATCGTGAAAGGCGAATACCCGGTCGCGAGTGGCCTTACCATCGGCCACGAACCCGTGGGCGTGATCGAGAAGCTCGGTGCGAATGTCCACGGCTATGCCGAGGGCCAGCGCGTGATTGCCGGGGCCATTTGTCCGAGCGGCTACTCCAACGCGTGTCTCGACGGGTTGCATTCACAGGATGGCCAGAGCGGCTGTCATGGCCTCAAACCGCTTGGTGGCTGGCGGTTCGGCAATACCATCGACGGCGCCCAGGCCGAGTATGTGCGGGTGCCCGATGCCATGGCGAATCTTTCGCCCGTGCCGGACGGTTTGACGGATGAGCAGGTGCTGATGTGCCCCGACATCATGTCGACCGGTTTTGCCGGCGCGGAGAATGGCAACATCCGCATCGGCGATACCGTTGTGGTGTTTGCCCAGGGGCCGATCGGCTTGTGTGCGACAGCGGGCGCCAAGCTCAAGGGGGCGACCACCATCATTGCCATCGATGCCGTGCCCGAGCGCCTGGACATCGCACGTGCCATGGGGGCGGATTACACTGTCGACTTCACGACAACGAATCCGGTGGACGAGGTCATGCGCATCACCGAGGGTCGCGGCGTCGACGTTGCCATTGAAGCGCTGGGCCTGCAGCAGACCTTCGAGGATTGCCTGCGCGTGCTCAAGCCCGGCGGCACATTATCCAGTCTGGGGGTCTACTCGCAGGACCTGCGGATCCCGCTCTCGGGGTTTCATGCCGGGCTCGGCGACCACAAGATCATCACCTCGCTGTGCCCGGGTGGCAAGGAGCGGATGCGGCGTCTGATGAACGTGATCGAGGGGGGACGCGTCGACCTGGAGCCATTGGTGACTCATCACTACCAGCTGGACGACATCGTCGAGGCCTACGATCTGTTTTCCCATCAACGGGACGGCGTGCTGAAGATCGCTGTGAAGCCGTAGTGCCGCCGCGCCTCGTGCCGGCAGCCCACGCCTGCCGGCACGAGCCTTCAGCCGGCAGGGTCCGCCGCCGCGAGTTCGCGGGCGAGGGTGTCGCAGGCATCGGTGACCAGACCGCTGGCGGCATGAACGAAGTCGACCAGTTCGTGATCCCGGCTCAGTTCGGCCTCCCGGTCGAAGCTGACGCTTCGGTCGTCACCATTCCCGCGCCGATCGATTTCAAGCTCCAGATGCAACCGGGCCATCGCCGGTGTGGCCTCGGTTGCCGGGGTGCGCGCGAGGCGCCGCAGCTGCGTGCGCACCGTGGCGTCGGGTCGCAGGCCGCCGCGCGCGACACGGATGTCGGCCGCCGGCAGGCGCTGCCGCAGGCAGGAAAGCAGGCCATCGCCGATCATCATGGCCGGCGGCTCCGCCCAGAGGTGGTGGTGGTGCTGAAACAGCGTGCCGTCGGTGGTTGCAACGACAAGCGGGCGCTCGCCGTGAATGCCTGCCGCCCGCACCGGCTCGATGGCCACTCGCAGTTGCACGTCCTCATGCACGGACCCATCGCCGACGCTGACGCTGTAGTAATGATCGCGCGGTGCCGGATCGGTGGCACACGCGGCGGCGAGCAGGACGGCAATGATCAGACCTTGCCAGCGTTTCATGCCCCTTCTCCCCGTCATTCGCCTGGTTCGGACCCGGATCGCGGCAGCATTGGATCCTCGATCCGCTCGGCGCCACGCAGCAAGGCGCCGGGGTTGCTGCGCAGGTGGCGCGAGAATTCCTGCATGTTGCGCACCGTGACATCGAGGTTGTGACTGATCGAGTCGGCATGTCGCGACAACGCCTCGGCCGTCAGGCGCACCTCCTCCAGCGTTGCCGTGAGGTCCTCGCTTCCGGTATCCGCGGCACTGCCGAGTTGTTCACCGAGCTGGCGCAGGCCGTCTGCCGTTGCGCGGATATCTGTAATGGTTGCCCGCAAGGCGGCCATCTCTTCCGGGCCCAGATCCTCATCGAGCCGGGTGGTCAGGCGTTCGATGTTGTCCGCGGAGCGCGCCACCGAGCGAAGGATCGGCCGGCTGTCGGCCATCACATCGTCGGCGTCGCGTACCAGCGACCGGATGTCATCATCGAACAGGCTGCCGATGGCCGTCACCTGGCGATTGACGTTGCGCAGCAGCGGCAGAAGTTCGCCTTCGGCCAGTTCGTCGACCCGGCCGGCGATGTCCGCCGCCGTCTGCATGATACCGGTCGGCGCGCCCGCGTTGATGCGCGATCCGGGCTGGAGTGCATCGTTGTCCTTGCCCGCTTCAATGGCGATGTTCTGCGGCTCGAGCAGACCGCTCGCCGTTGACCGGGCCAGGCTGTCGCGGGGGATCTGCCAGCCCTCGCGGACGGTGATGTCGACCCGGAAGCGCGTCGTGCCGTCCTCCTGTACGGGCGTGATGGATTCGACCTGGCCGATGCGGTACCCCTCGAAGCGCACCGGTGAGCCGGCATCCAGGCCACTGACATTGGCCAGCTCGAGGTGGTAGTCGTCGGTGGCGCCGGTCCGACCGGCCAGAAGGGCAAGGGTGACCACGAGGGTTGCGGCCGCCAGGACCACGAAGCCGCCCACCAGGGTCAGATTGATGCGTTGTTGCTGCATGGCTAGTGACCTGCTCGCTGCTGTCTGCGGTCGATCAGACGCTGCAGATAGACTTCCGGATCGGCCTCCTCTTCTTCGAGGCGCCGGTTCAGCAACGCCTGCACGCGTTCGTTGTCCGAGTTGCGCACCGCTTCGACGCGATCGCAGACGAGTCGCTGCCCGCGATCCAGCACGCAGATTCGGTCGGCGATCCGGAAGGCGCTGTCGAGCTCGTGGGTGACCACGACGACACTCATGCCCATGGCATCGCGCAGTTTGAGGATCAGTTCATCGAGCCCTGCGGATACGACGGGGTCGAGACCGGCACCCGGTTCGTCCAGGAACAGGATCCGCGGATCCATGATGATCGCCCGTGCCATCGCGGCGCGCTTGACCATGCCGCCTGACAGTTGCGCCGGCATCAGGTCCTCGCTTTCCGGGAGGTTCACGACATCCAGTTTCATGCGCATCATGATGCGCATGGTCTCTTCTTCCAGTCGAGTATGCTCGCGCAGCGGTAACAGTACGTTCTCGCCCACGCTCATGGAACTGAGCAGCGCGCCGGACTGGAAGGCCACACCCATCCGCCGGCGCAGCCGGTTCAGCGCCGTCTCGGACAGGCAGCTGGTATCCTCGCCCAGCAGACGCACCGAGCCCTGGGTGGGCAGTTCCAGTCCCAGCAGATGCCGCAGGAACGTGCTCTTGCCGGAGCCCGATCCGCCCATGATGACCATGATCTCGGCCGGCTCGACAGTGAGGTCAATCCCCTGCAATACGTGCACGTCGCCATAGCGCGCGTGCAGATCCTCCACCATGAGCACGGGTTCCGTCATCGCGTTGCCAGGAATGCGAAGATCATGTCGGTGACGACAATGGCACAGATGGCCTGCACCACGGCGCGTGTTGTCGCCCGCCCGATGCCCTCGGCGCCACCGGTGACGCTCAGGCCATTGACCACGGCGATCAGCGTAATGAGCAGGGCGAAGATGACGCTCTTGGTCAGTCCGTGCAGCAGATCGTCGATGCGCACGGCAGCCTGCAGATTCTGCAGATAGACGGTCAGCGTCATGTCGAGTTCGGCTGTAATGTAGAGACCGGCACCGAGCAGGGCCACCACGTTGGCGAACCAGGTGACCAGCGGCACCATGACCAGCATCGCGATCAGCACCGGTGCGACCAGGTAGCGCACGGGGTTGATGCCCATGACGGTGAGCGCGTTGATTTCCTCGTTGGTCTTCATCATGCCGAGGCGGGCGGTAAGCGCCGAGCCCGAGCGCCCGGCGATGAGGATGCCCGTGATGAGGGGCGCGAATTCACGGGTTACCGAGAGCGCAACCCCCAGTGTTACCTGACTCTCGGCACCGAAGGTTTCCAGGGTGTAGATCCCCTGAATGGCGATCATCGCACCGACTGCTGCGGAGAGGATGGCCACGATCGGCAGGGCGCGCAGGCCGATGTCCATGGCTTCGCCGGCAATGGCGCCGAGGCGCACACGCTGACCGCGGAACGGCCCGGTAAGTACCCAGCCCACGCTCTGCCACAGGAGCAGGGCACCAAGGCCGATCTGGGCGAAGCTGTCCGTGGTGGCACGGCCCGTGTTTTCCAGCCAGGCGCGCATGTCAGCGCAGGGTGAAGACGCGGTCGAGGCGTGCCAGCTCGAGCACCTTGCGCACCGGATCACTGACCCGGCAGAGCGCGAAGTCGACGTCGTGACTGCGGGCCTGTTGCAGCCCCTCGACCAGACTGGCGATCCCGGATGAGTCGATGTAGCTTACATCGGCGAGATCGACTTCCACGCTCCGACCCCGTCCCACGGCTTCGAGGACGGCCTCGCGCGCCGCCGGGGATTGTTCCAGATCGATCTCGCCCGTGAGCACGACGCGGGTGACACCGTTGGTGTCGGTGACCTCGAAGCTCATGGCGCCTCATCCTTCTCGCCAGCCGCGAGACGCTTGGTCAGTACAAGGCGATTGCCGCAGCCGTCCGGGG
>CAZJGZ010000139.1:0-3834 GCA_964545695.1 uncultured Ectothiorhodospiraceae bacterium
CGCCCCTCCAGCCACGCCGGATCAATGACACTGGCGTCCGCGATCAGGTGGGCCTCGGTGCCGAGGCGTTCCGCCAGTTCGCGCAGCCGGTTCGAGTTGGAGCTGTTGTGCGCGCCGACGACGAGCAGCAGATCGCACTCGGCGGCGAGTTCCTTGACCGCGTCCTGCCGGTTCTGCGTGGCGTAGCAGATGTCTTCCTTGCGCGGCGTGATCATCTCCGGGAAGCGGCGCTTGAGGGTGGCCAGCATGTCCGCCGTATCGTCGACGGACAGCGTGGTCTGGGTGACCACCGCGAGCTTGCCCGGATCGGTGACCTCGACGGCCTCGGCATCGGCCAGGGTCTCGATCAGGCGGATCTGTCCGCCGCCGGACTGATCGAAGCGGCCCATCGTGCCCTCGACCTCGGGATGGCCGGCGTGGCCGATCAGCAGCACGTCGCGGCCATCACGCGCGTAGCGATTGACCTCCATGTGCACCTTGGTGACCAGCGGGCAGGTGGCATCGAACACATGCAGGCCGCGCCGTTCGGCCTCTTCTTCGACTGCTCGCGACACGCCGTGGGCGCTGAAGATGACCGTGGCGCCATCGGGGATCTCGTCCAGCTCCTCGACGAACACCGCCCCCTTGGCACGCAGATCATCGACCACGCGGCGGTTGTGCACGACCTCGTGGCGCACGTGGATGGGCGCGCCGTGGATCTCGAGCGCACGCTCGACGATCTCGATGGCGCGGTCGACACCGGCGCAGAAGCCGCGGGGGTTGGCGAGTCGAATTTCCATGAGAGGCATCTATCTTTCGCGATTACCACCTCCAGTATAACTGCCAGTGGCCGTTTGCTGAAAACCTCTCCTACTCACCGCTCGGACTGATCCCGTGTCATTAGCCCCGCCGAACACAAACCCCGCCGAACACGGACCTTGCGGAGTTCGATTGCGCGGCGCGTAGAACAGTTATAATGAGCCGAGTAGCAGGGTATCGACCAGCCCCGAGCTCCGGCCAGCCCAACGGAGGCTTCCATGAACACGATCGAACGGCTTCAGCGCGACTTCGAACAGCTTCCAGCGGCCAAACAGGAAGAGGTGCTCGATTTCGTTGCCTATCTCAGCAGCCGCTACCGGGCGCCCGTGGACGAGGGGGCGTCGCTGATGCGCCATGCTGGTGGGCTCAAAGGCTCACCGAACCTGAACGAGGACCCGGTACAAACCCAGCGTGGCCTGCGCGATGAGTGGTGAGGTTCAGGGCTGCCTGCTGGATACCAACGTCGTCATCGGCCTGCTCAAGGAGCACGCCGCCGCGCTGGAGATGCTCCAGTCCATCGGCGATGACACGCCTCTGTCCTATAGCACGATCACGCGGATGGAACTGTTGGGGTACCCTGGCCTGACCGCCGAGGAAGCCGCTGCCATCGAGTCTAGCTTGGCCACCATGACGTACATGGGGCTGACGCCGGCCGTGGAGGATCGCGCCATCGCCTTGCGCCAGAGCCATCGGATCAAGCTGCCCGACGCGATCATCGCCGCCACTGCTCTCGAGTCGTCGTGCCGTTTGCTGACCCTGGATGAGACGCTGGCGGCAGTTTTCGCAACCGTCGGCGAACCCTGATATCGCCACGGCGGCCTGCAGCAGCGCCCTTGGGCGCGAACCGTAAACGCTCAATCGCGGCCCAGCAGCGTCAGCACGATGAGCAGGATGGCGCCGCAGGTGATCGCGGCATCGGCGACGTTGAAGGCGGGCCAGTGCCAGCCGAAGGCGTGGACGTCGAGGAAGTCAACGACGTACCCGAACCGCACCCGGTCCACCAGGTTGCCGATGGCGCCGGCCAGGATCAGGCTCAATGCCGCCGACAGCTCGACCTTGCCGCGCGCGCCGCGGGCCAGCCACCAGCCGATGAAGAGGGCGATGGCAATCGTCAGCACGATGAAGAACCAGCGCACCCAGTCACCTGCATCGGTGAGGATGCCGAACGCGGCACCGGGATTGTGCACCAGCGTCAGGTTGACGAAGGGCAGCACCTCGACCGGCCGGTGCAGCGTCAGCACCGCGCTCGCCCATTCCTTCGTGATCAGGTCGACGGCGGTGATGACGCCTGCGAGGGCAAACCAGTGCGCCGGCCGCCAGGCGCTGAACGGTAGTGG
The DNA here is from genome assembly GCA_964545695.1 of uncultured Ectothiorhodospiraceae bacterium. Classification (GTDB taxonomy): domain Bacteria; phylum Pseudomonadota; class Gammaproteobacteria; order XJ16; family Halofilaceae; genus Halofilum. The sequence continues at coordinate 2,136 of CAZJGZ010000139.1, forward strand.
TCTCAGGCGCGCCACTGCGGGTTGCCTCCGGCCCTTACACCCACAGGCGCGTCTCGCCACGGTCGACAACGTTCGCCACGCACCGGCCGCAGATCTCCGGATGGTCGGGGTGGACGCCGATATCGGGCCGGCGATGCCAGCAGCGGGCGCACTTGTCGTGGTCGCTGCGGCGCGCGTGGATCCACACTGACTGCCCATCGACTTCATCGGCGATGGCTTCCGCCGGCGCACGTTCACCCTCGCCAACACTGGCCTCGGACGTCAGCAGCGCGAAGCGCAGCTCGCCGTCGAGATGCGCCAGCGCCTGGTGCAGGGCGCCATCGCAGTAGACCGTGACCTCGGCCTCGAGCCCGGCACCGATCACACCCTCCTTGCGCAGGACTTCGAGGCGACGCTGCACGGCTTCGCGCAGGCGCATGACGCGCTCCCAGTCGGCGCGGGACAACGCGTCGCTGTCATCGAGCGCGAACAGGCCGTCGTACCATTCGGCGGTGAAGATGGCACCGGCCTCGCCCCCGCCCCCGCCCTCGGGCATGGCTTCGACGATCTCGTCGGTGGTGTAGGACAGGATCGGCGCCAGCCAGCGCACCAGCGCCTGCAGGATGTGGTGCATGGCCGTCTGCGCCGAACGGCGTGCAGTGCTGGTCGCACCGGTGGTGTACAGGCGATCCTTGAGCACGTCGAGATAGAACCCGCCCATCTCCACGGCGCAGAAGTTGTGTACCGCCTGGTAGACACGATGGAAGTTGTACACCTCGTAGGCGGCGATGACTTCCTGCTGCACGCTGTACGCCCGGTCGACGGCCCAGCGATCGACCGCGATCATGTCGCCGGCTGCCAGCGCGTCGTTCTGTGGATCGAAGTCGTGCAGGTTGCCGAGCAGGAAACGCGCCGTGTTGCGCATGCGCCGATAGGAGTCGGTCATGCGCTTGAGGATCTCGTCGGACACGGCGAGTTCGCCGCGGTAATCGGCCGAGGCAACCCACAACCGGATGATGTCGGCGCCCAGGGTCTTCATCACTGATTGCGGTGCGATGACGTTGCCCATCGACTTCGACATCTTCCGGCCGTCGCCGTCGACGGTGAAGCCGTGGGTGAGCACCTGGCGGTAGGGTGCCTCGCCGCGCAGGGCGACGCTCGATACCAGCGAGGACTGGAACCAGCCGCGGTGCTGGTCCGAGCCTTCCAGATAGAGGTCGGCGGGTGCGCGCAGGTCGGGGTGGTGGTCGAGCACGGCCGCATGGGTCACGCCCGAGTCGAACCAGACGTCGAGGATGTCCTCGACGCGTTCGTAGTCCGCCGCTTCCTCGCCGAGCAGTTCTTCGGCGGGCGTATCGAACCAGGCGTCGATGCCGTCCGCCTCGACGCGTTGGGCGACGTCCTCGATGATCGCCAGTGTGCGCGGATGCAGTTCGCCCGTGTCGCGGTGGAGGAACAGCGCGATCGGCACGCCCCACATGCGCTGGCGCGAGATGCACCAGTCGGGCCGGTGCTCGACCATGCCGCGGATGCGCGCCTGGCCCCACTCCGGGGTAAAGCGCACGCCCTCGATGGCGCGGAGCGCGCCGGCGCGCAGGTCGCCCTGGTCCAGGCCGATGAACCATTGCGGCGTCGCCAGAAACAGCACCGGGGTCTTGTGGCGCCAGCAGTGCGGGTAGGAATGGCCGTAGGGCGCCTGGTGCACGAGCGCGCCCGCTGC
>CAZJGZ010000139.1:3934-5639 GCA_964545695.1 uncultured Ectothiorhodospiraceae bacterium
GGCGGCGAAGCGCACGTCGATCGCCGTCGAGGTCTTGTCGTGGTACTCGATCTCGGCCTCGGCCAGCGACGAACCGCACTCCAGGCACCAGTGGACCGGCTTCAAGCCCTTGTACACGTGGCCATCGGCGACCATGCGGCCGAGCGCGCGGAGGATCTCCGCCTCCGTCTTCGGGGCCATGGTCAGGTAGGGGTTGTCCCAGTCACCAACCACGCCCAGGCGCTTGAAATCCTCGCGCTGGTTGTCGATCTGTTCCTCAGCGTAGTGGCGGCAGCGCTGGCGGAATTCGCGATGGCCCAGCTGCGCGCCGCTCTTGCCGGCCTTCTTCTCGACCGCGTGCTCGATGGGCAGACCGTGGCAGTCCCAGCCCGGCACATAGGGCGCATCGAAACCCGCCAGGGTCTTCGACTTGACGATGATGTCCTTGAGGATCTTGTTGACCGCGTGGCCGATATGGATCGAGCCGTTCGCGTAAGGCGGGCCATCGTGCAGGATGAACTGCTCACGGCCGGCGCGGGCGGCGCGGATCTGCCGGTACAGGTCCTGCTCCTGCCAGCGCGCCAGCCGCTCGGGCTCGCGCTGCGCCAGGTTGGCCTTCATCGGGAATTCCGTCCGTGGCAGGTTCAGAGTGTGCTTGTAGTCGGTCACGTTGGTGTTCCGTTGGTTGAATCGTTCGGGCCGGGTCCGGCCGTGCTGGCGCGGGCTTGCCACTGTGCCAGCACCTCGCGGGCTTCGGTGGCATCCAGATCCATCTGCTCGATCAGCGCATCCAGGGAATCGAAGCGCACCTCGGGGCGCAGCCGTTCGAGCAGAGCCACGCGCAGATGGGCGCCGTACAGATCGCCGTCGAAGTCGAAGACATGGACTTCCAGCAGCGGCACCTTGCCTTCCACCGTCGGCCGCCAGCCCAGGCTGGCCACCCCCGGCAGGGTCCGCCCGTCGGCGTGCGATGCTAGCACGGCGAACACGCCGGTTACCGGCACCTGGTGGCCGGCGAGCGGCAGATTCGCCGTTGGATAACCCAGATCGCGCCCCAGCTTCTGGCCGTGGATCACGCGGCCGCTGATGCAGTAGGGCCCGCCCAGGAGGCGTGCAGCGCCTGCCATGTCGCCTGCCGCCAGGTGCTCGCGTACCCGCGTGCTGCTCACCCGCTCGTCGTCGACCTCGAAGGTGTTGGCGCGCTCGACGCCGAAGCCGCGCGCCGCGCCGAGTGCGGCAAGGAGATCGAAGTCACCCGCGCGCTTGCGCCCGAAGCGAAAGTCATCGCCGATGACGACGTGGCGTGCGCCGAGCCCGGCACACAGCAGTTCGTCGACGAATGCTTCCGGACGCTGCTCCACGAGTTGCCGGTTGAAGCGCAGCACCAGCAAGCGGTCGACACCGAGCGGTTCCAGCGCACGCACCTTGTCACGCAGCCGGCTCAGGCGGGCCGGTGCCTGTGCCGGCGCGAAATACTCGCGCGGATGCGGTTCGAAGGTAACCACGCACGTCGGCAATCCCTGCGCCTGACCGTGTTCGACCAGCTGCCGGATCACTGCCTGGTGGCCAAGATGCACGCCGTCGAAGTTGCCGATGGTCACGGCGCACGGCTGATGCCGTTGACGCAGGTTGTGGTGACCACGGATCAGTTCCACGAATCATCCCCGGAATGGAGCGGGCAAGGCAAAACCGCAATTATAGGCGAGTCGGTCAAGTCACGCCCGCT
>CAZJGZ010000140.1:0-4037 GCA_964545695.1 uncultured Ectothiorhodospiraceae bacterium
GTAGACGCCGATGCCGGCAAAGGTCAGACGCGGGCTGCCGTCGGCGTGGACGCGGTCACCGGCAAGCGCGAAGTCGCCGTCCGGGTTGTGCGCTGGGTTGTCGACCAGCACCAGCCGGGCCAGGTCGCCGGGTTCGGGCGGCTGCAGTCGTGCGCGCGGGTAATCGGTCCAGATGTCGCCGTTGATGACGGCGAAGGGGCCCTCGCCGAGCAGCGGCAGGGCGCGGACGATGCCGCCGGCCGTCTCCAGCGCCTGACTGCCTTCATCGCTGTAGTGCACGTGCAGGCCGTGGTGGCTGCCATCGCCGATCGCGGTACGGATGTGCTCGCCGAGCCAGGCGAGGTTGATCACGACTTCAGTGAAACCGGCGCCGGCCAGGGCTGCCAGATGATGGTCGAGCAGGCTGCATCCACCGACCTCGATCAGCGGTTTGGGCGTGGTGTCGGTCAGCGGTCGCAGACGTTCGCCACGCCCGGCGGCAAGGATCATCGCTTTCACGAGGTTGCCGCTCCGGCCGGGCTCACCGGCAGGTCCGCCAGCAGTGTGCGTAGCGGAGCAAGCTCCGGCCACGGCTGGACCTGGCGTTCGAGGTAGGCGAAGAAGCGCGGAATATCGACCAGATAATGCGGCTTGCCGTCGCGATGGAACAGGCGGGCGAAGATGCCGATTACCTTGAGATGGCGCTGGCAGGCCATGAAGTCGACATCCCGCCGCAGGTCCGCGGGTTGGGTCGGCACCGGCAGTCCCGCCGCGCGTGCGCGCTGGTGCCACTGCAACAGCCAGCGGTCCTCCGTGGCCGGCGGCCAGGAGGTGAAGGCATCGCGCACCAGCGACACCCAGTCATAGGTGATCGGGCCGGTGACCGCGTCCTGGAAATCGATGATCCCCGGATTGGGTTCGGCCAGCATCAGGTTGCGCGGCGTGTAATCACGGTGCACCCGCACATTGGGCTGGTCGAGGATGGTGTCGATCAGTGTGCGGCAGGTGTTCTCCCAGTGGGCCAGCCAGGCGGCATCCGGCTCGCGGCCGAGATGGGCACGAACATACCAGTCCGGGAACAGGTCGAGTTCGCGCCGCAGGAGGGTTTCATCATATGCGGGCAGCGTGTCATCGGGCCGGGTCGACGCCTGCCAGCGGACCAGCGCGTCCAGGGCGTCGCCATACAGTCGCTCGGCGTCGTGATGCGCAATGGCGTCCAGATAGGTCGTGCTGCCCAGGTCTTCGAGCAGGAGAAAGCCCTGCTCATGGTCCGCGGCGAGGATCCGCGGCGCATGCAGCGCGGCCTCTTCGAGGAGCGCGGCAACCTGCACGAACGCCTCCAGGTTCTCGTGCTCGGGCGGTGCGTCCATGGCGATGACCGGCCCGTTTGCACCGGCAACCCGGAAATAGCGGCGAAAACTGGCGTCGGCGGAAGCCGGCTCGGGGCGCTCCGGGAGGGCGCCGAGCTGTTGCGCCAGCCAGCTCGTGAGCTGATCCAGTCGAGCATCGGGTTTGACCGCGCGATCATCCATAGGTTGGGTACCAGGAGACGTTGAACCCCAAAATATTGTGCAATGCTTGAATGCGCCGGGATGTCCACCTACTATGCGCGGAACGCAGCGCCGCCCGCGAGGATACGCCCATGAGAAAAGCCTGTCTGCTACTCGCCAGCCTGCTGGTAGCCGGCCCGGTCCACGCCGCCGGCGTCGATATCAGCCTCAGCGACAAGACCGCCAATTTCCAGTTCCTGTTCGACTCATCCAGCATCGGCTACGGTGGCGCGGATATCGGCATCGGTGGCTTCTACAACGAAAACGGCGACTGGGTGGCGCACGGCAATCTGCTGGTCACGAGCAACCCCGGGTCGGGCAACCCGTGGCAGTTCGGGGTCGGCGCCAAGGGGTACTATGCGGATCTGGATATCGACGAGACGGCCTCGGCGATCGCGATCGGTGGCCTCGTGCGCTACATCATTCCCGCCGACACCCCGATGGGTATCGCGGTCGAGGGTTATACCGCGCCGAGCGTGACCAGCTTCAACGATACCGAGCGCTTCAGCGAGGCCATGGCGCGATTCGAGGTCGAAATCGTACCGTCGACGCGAGGCTACGTCGGGTATCGCTGGAAGGAGACGCGGATCGAGGACGTTGGCAAGGTCCGACTGGATGACGAGTTCCATCTGGGTATTCGCGTCTTCTTCTGAGCACCGAACGGTATTCGATGGTGTCTGACGCCCGCGCCGCCATCGAGCGCGTCCTCGCCATCATGGCCGCGCTGCGCGATCCCGAGTCCGGCTGTCCCTGGGATCGCGCTCAGGACTTCGCCTCCATCGCCCCCCATACCATCGAAGAGGCCTATGAGGTTGCCGATGCCATCGAGGCCGGCGATCTCGATGGCCTGCGTGACGAGCTCGGCGATCTGTTGCTGCAGGTCGTGTATCACGCGCGCATGGCCGAGGAAGAGGGGCGGTTCGATTTCACCGACGTGGCCACCACGCTGGCCGCCAAACTGGTACGCCGCCACCCGCATGTGTTCGGCGAGGCGGCGGCAACGACCGCCGACGAGCGCGAACGGATCTGGGAGCGCGAGAAGGCGGCCGAGCGCAGCCGCAAGGGCGAGACCGATGCCAGTGTCCTGGCCGGCGTCACCCGGGGCCTGCCCGCGCTGTCACGCGCACTGAAGCTTCAGCGACGGGTGGCCCGTGTCGGCTTTGACTGGCCGGACGCGGGCGGGCCGCGGGCGAAGATCGACGAAGAACTGGCCGAGCTCGATGCCGTTGACGACGCGGCCCGGCGCGAGGCCGAAATCGGTGATCTGCTGTTCTCCGTGGTCAATCTCGCGCGTCACCTGGATGTCGATCCGGAAACGTCACTGCGCCGCGCCAACGACCGCTTCGAGCAGCGTTTCCGCCGTGTGGAGCAGTACCTGGAGCAGCATGGCGAAGCGGCCGCGGATATCGGCATCGAGGGCCTGGAGCGGTACTGGCAGCAGGCGAAGACCGCGGGTGATGCGTCCAAGGGCTGAGCGCCGTGACGATTCCCGTCCCGATGAATGGCGGTCCGTTGCCGTGATCCGCTCTGCGCCCGCAATGGATATCATGGCCCGTTGATCATGGCCCTTGATCACGGCCCGAGATAATGGCCTTGGGGTGAATCGAGCGGATGCCGACGGAGTGGTGGCCGACATGATCGCGAGGTTGCTGTACGCATTGCGCTGGACGACGCTGGTGGCAACCCTCGCCATCGGCTCGCTGTTCGTGACCTGGCACGCGCTGGCGACTGCCGATTTCGGCTATTCCCTCTGGTATGACGTGCTCGCCATCGACGAGACCATCGAGGTCCACGGCCCGCAGAACACCATCCGCCCCGGATTCGAGGAGACCGACCGCACCGAGCGCGAACGCCTGTTCAGTGGCATCGTCGACGCCATCCATGCCGACGGGGAAGGCCTGGCAGCGCTGACCTACCATGCGCCGGACGGCAGCCGGATCAATACCCTGCTGACCGAGCCCGAGATCATCCATCTGCAGGATGTCGCCGATCTGATCAACGTCTTTACGACAGTCAGCGTGCTGGCGATCGGGGTGTTGGTCGCGTTGCTGGCCTGGGCCGTCTGGCGCCGCGAGACGCCGCCGCCGGCCTGGCGCGTCGCTGCCGGTTGCGGGGCTGTGCTGCTGGTCGCGGTCGGGTTGGTCGCGGTGATCGGCCCGGTGACGGTGTTCTACTGGCTGCACGAAGTCCTGTTCCCGCCCGACCACGAGTGGTTCTTCTATTACCAGGAATCGCTCATGTCGATGATGATGCAGGCGCCCAACCTGTTCGGCCCGATCGCCGCACTCTGGGTGGTGCTGGCGCTGCTGGTCGCCACGCTGGTCTGGTGGGGGATGGTCCGCGGCCTTCGCTGGCGCGCGCAATAGTCGGCGCGCGGGCCGGTCGCCGTCAGGAGGGATCCACGCCCACCATGTCCAGCTCGGCCAGCACGGCGAGGAAATCGTCGCCGTAGCGGTCGAGCTTGTGCTGACCGATGCCGGGCAGCTCCGCAAGCTGTTCGCGCGTGCG
>CAZJGZ010000140.1:4137-5545 GCA_964545695.1 uncultured Ectothiorhodospiraceae bacterium
CCGCCATGGCCCTCCGGATCGGGCGCCAGATAGCCGTGTGCCAGTAGCTGGCGTGCGAGCGAGAACCAGTAGGCGCGCGGCTGGTCGCGGCCGATGCCGAACGTACTCAGTGCGTCATGGCCGAGCCGCGCACTGCGCTCATTGCTGCGCCCGGTGAGCACGTCGACGACATGGCCGGCACCGAAACGCTGGCCCGTGCGATAGACACACGACAGCAGCTTGCGCGCCGCTTCCGTGGCATCGAGCGTGTCCGGCGGCTGGTGGCAGTTGTCGCACTGACCGCAGTCGCCCGGGTGCGCTTCACCGAAGTAGCGCAGCAGGCTCTGGTGGCGGCAGCCGGTCTGTTCGCAGAACGTGAGCAGGGCCCCGAGCCGGTCGTGCTCGACCTTCTTCTGCGCCTCGCCGGCGGTGGAGGCGGCGATCATCTGGCGCACCTGGTAGACGTCCTGCAGGCCGTAGACCATCCAGGCATCGGCGGGCAGCCCGTCGCGGCCGGCGCGGCCGGTTTCCTGGTAGTAGGCCTCGATGCTCTTGGGCAGATCGAGATGGGCGACAAAGCGCACGTCGGGCTTGTCGATGCCCATGCCGAAGGCGACGGTTGCAACGATGACCAGTCCGTCCTCGTGCAGGAAGCGCTGCTGGCGCTCGCTGCGAGTCTCGCGGTCGAGGCCCGCGTGATAGGACACCGCCGTGACGCCGCGTTCCGCCAGCCAGTCGGCAACGGTATCGGCATTGCGCCGCGTGAGGGTGTAGACGATGCCGGACTCGCCCGCGTGTTCGTCGCGGATGAATCGCAGCAGCTGATCCTTGGGCCGTTCCTTCTGCCCCACGCGATAGCAGATGTTCGGCCGGTCGAAACTCGCAATGAAGGTCTCGCCGCCATCGGGCAGCAGCTGGGTCGCGATCTCCCGACGTGTGCGTTCATCGGCGGTCGCGGTCAGGGCGATGCGTGGCACGCCGGGGAAGCGCTCGTACAACTGGCCGAGCTGCAGATACTCCGGGCGGAAGTCGTGGCCCCACTGGGATACGCAGTGGGCCTCGTCGATGGCGAACAGGGCGATGCGCGCGCGCTGGAGTGCACCCAGCATGGAACTCGACAGCAGGCGCTCGGGTGCGACGTAGAGCAGGTCGAGCTCACCGGCCGCGAGCGCCTGCTCGGTGGCGCGCTGCTGCTCCGGTGCCAGATTCGAGTTGAGCGCGGCGGCGCGCACGCCGTGGTGCTCGAGCGCGGCCACCTGATCCTGCATCAGTGCGATCAGCGGCGAGATCACCACCGCCGTGCCCGCGCGCAGCAGGGCTGGCACCTGGTAGCACAGGGACTTGCCGCCACCGGTGGGCATCAGCACGAGCGCGTTGTTGCCCGCGACCACGGCATCGACCACCGCGCGCTGCTGGCCGCGGAAGGCGT
>CAZJGZ010000141.1:0-5537 GCA_964545695.1 uncultured Ectothiorhodospiraceae bacterium
GGCTGGTAGGCCTCGTCGATCACCACGAGCCCGGGCGCCGCCTCGATCACGGCCTCCACGTCCGCCCGCGGCCAGAGATTGCCCGTCGGATTGTTGGGCCAGGCGAGATAGACGACGGCCGGATCATGCGCCGCCATGGCCGCGACAAAGGCGTCCACATCGAGCGCGAAATCAGCGGTCAGCGGTACCGGCCGGAAGTCGACGCCACAGAACGTCGCGATCATGCGATACATCACGAACGTCGGCTCCGGCGCCATCACACAGGCGCCCGGACGCGCCAGCGCGAGCGTGATCAGCTGGATCAGTTCATCCGAACCATTGCCGAGCAGCAGCGCCTGGTCATCAGCGAGCCCCATGTGCGCCCGCAGCCGCGCGGCCAGCGCGGGCGCGCGCGGATCGGGGTAGCGATTGGCACTGACGTCGGCGAGGCGCTCCAGCCATTTCGCGCGCAGGGCGTCGTCGGGCCACGGCCAGGGATTCTCCATCGCATCGAGCTTGATGTGGTCGCCGGTCGCCGGCACGCCATACGCCGACAACGCCTGGATTTCGGGGCGGATACGGTCGGTCACGCGTCAGTCCTCGCCGCCACGGGCCTGTGCCGACATCGCGTGGGCTGCCAGCCCCTCGCCGTGTGCGAGCACGGCCGCGACCGGTGCCAAGCGGGCCGCGCCGGCCGGCGTGCAGCCGAGCAGGCTGGTCCGCTTCTGGAAATCATAGACACCGAGCGGAGACGAAAAGCGCGCCGTGCGCGAGGTCGGCAGCACATGGTTGGGCCCGGCACAGTAATCGCCGAGTGCCTCGGCGGTATGACGCCCGAGGAAGATCGCGCCCGCATGCCGGATCCTTGGCGCCACGGCCTCGGCATCCTCGATCGACAGTTCGAGATGTTCCGGGGCAATCCGATTCGCCACGTCGATGGCCTCATCCAGGTCACACACCTGGATCAATGCCCCGCGCGCGCGTAGTGCAGCCTCGATGATCGACCGCCGCGGCTGCTCCGGCAACAGCCGCTCGATCGACGCCGCAACGGCATCGAGGAAGCCCGCATCCGGCGACACGAGAATCGCCTGCGCCTGCTCGTCATGCTCGGCCTGCGCAAACAGGTCGAGTGCGATCCAGTCCGGATCGGTCGCACCGTCGCAGATCACCAGGATCTCGGATGGTCCGGCGATCATGTCGATGCCGACCACGCCGTAAAGGAGTTTCTTCGCCGTGGCCACGTAGGCATTGCCTGGTCCCACGATCTTGTCGACCGCCGGCATCGACTCGATCCCGTAGGCCAGCGCTGCCACCGCCTGTGCACCGCCGACGGAGAACACGCGATCCACGCCGGCAATATCGGCTGCAGCCAGCACCAGATCGCTGATCTCGCCATCCGGCATCGGCACGACCATGACCAGCTCACCCACGCCGGCGACTTTTGCCGGAATCGCATTCATCAGCACCGACGACGGGTAGGCCGCCTTGCCCCCGGGTACATAAAGGCCCACGCGATCGAGCGGTGTCACCTGCTGCCCCAGCAGATTGCCGTCCTCGTCATGCCACGACCAGCTCTCGAGTTTCTGCCGCCGGGCGTACTCCCGCAGCCTCTCCGCGGCCATTTCCAGCGCCTCGCGCTGCTCCGCCGGCAGACGTTCGCGGGCACTGACGAGAGCGGAACGATCCAGTGTCAGATCCTCGACAGTGCGGGCGTCACGCCGGTCGAGACGATTGGTCAATTCGACGACCGCCTCGTCACCCCGATGGCGGACCGCAGCGATGATCTCCTCCACCGTGCGCGTGATCTCCCGATCCAGTTCACCGTCGTGGTCAACCAGAGCGGCAAGCCGCTCGGGAAAATCGGCGGAGCGGGTGTCAAGACGTTGCGGGGCAGTCATCGGATTCTCCGGCGCGGCGTGAAGGCCGCATACTGTAAATGATCCGGCCCCCCGCCTGAACCAGAAGGTGCGACGCGGCCGGCAGCAACAGCCGTTCGGATCGTCATGCCCGGCAAAGGGATGGCATGATCCACGGAGTTACCCCAACCCGTCTCGGAGGTCACCTTCGGGACCCTGCGTAGCGGAGGCAAGATGACCCACACAGTGCATTGCGTGAAACTGGACAAGGAAGCCGAAGGCCTCGATCGCCCCCCGTATCCGGGCGAGCTCGGCCAGCGGATTCACGCCCAGGTATCGAAAGAGGCATGGCAGATGTGGCTGCAGCATCAGACCATGCTGATCAACGAGATGCGCCTGACGCCGGTCGACCCGAAGGCGCGGAAATTCCTCGAACAGGAGATGGAGAAGTTCTTCTTCGGTGAGGGTTCGGCGAAACCCGAAGGCTACGTACCCCCCGAAGCATCATGATCGCGGGTCACCTGCAGGGGGCCTGACACCCGCCCGACCGCGAAATCGCCAGAGCCGCGGTACCGCGCACTGAACGCTGCCGCGGCCATGCAAGCCGGAATGGCGCCGGCAAGAGTGACTGCCGGGCAGTCGTAGCGTCCAAACCGGATCATCGGCTAACGTGATCCGGTTTCGACGTGGTGACGATCCAGGGACAATGCTATCCTTTATCCCTGCGACACGTCCTGTCGCCGACGCTGATACCGCTCGGGCCAGATGATTTCGGGCTCGAGGTCGAGTTCGCTGGCAATGACGCGTTCCATCTTCGGATAGGGCGCGGTCAATGCATTGCGCACGGCCTGACGCGTTACTCCGAGCCGGCGGGCCAGATCGGACATGGAGGTGCCGCGTATGCGCAGCTGGAATTTGATCCATTCGTTGCGCTGGACGGGATCATCCGGTATCGCATTGTAATCGGCGGTGTTGGTCATATTCACTCCGTCGCGGTGCTCCGGCACCCCGCAGTCGGCAAGGTTGGCGGACGCCCCGCTCATCCGTGCTGTTGATGAATGTTGTTTACGTGCCCGCGCCTGGCGCATCAGCGAGAGCAGGACCCGTTACCCACGAAATAGCGACCGTATCGAGGCCACCATGACCCGTGCGACGTACAAGAACCGTACCGATGACGAATTCCCCGAGCGCCTGGCGCAGCTGATCGGAACCGGCAGCATCCGTGCGTTCGCACGGCGCGCGGACGTTTCCGACACCTTTCTGCGCCAATGTCTGGCGGGTCGAACCGAGCCCACGCGCACCAAACTGATGGCGCTCGCGGCGGCGGGCGATGTCACCGTCGAGTGGCTGGCGACCGGCCACGGTGCGCGGCAATACGCCGCCATTCCGAGCACTGCCGAACAGCCCGCCGGATACCACACCACACCGGACCCGCGACTTCTCGACACCATCGTTGCTGTGGTGGACGTCGTGGCAGCAGACGCAACCCCTGGCTTGAGCGCCAGCGAACGCTCCACCCTTATCCGGGCCGCGTACAAGAGTCACCAGCAGTATCACGATTCCTCCCGCTCCCCTGACCACGACCGAACGCCTGCTCCGGAATAATCATTCCCGGTTCCCGGGGCGGCTGCGCCGTCACCCGGTCAGGCACTTTCCCTGACAAGTAAGCAAGTGGCGTGCCAGCAATAGCGCTCACCCGGGCGGCGATCCCCGACCGACCACCGGCAGCCCATCCGGAATGCAGCGGAATACGGGCCTGTGCCCGTGTTAGCCGGATTCCGAATAACAATATGAACAACGAGACTTTTTCAATCTAAGCCGCGCCGTATATGTTCCGTCATACGCGGAGTGCCGCGACCCGTGCCGGAGCAACGTCATGCCGAACCCCATGCTGAGTGAGCTCAACAGCCCGCTCTCCAGTTCCCAGGCGGAACAGATCAGCCGTCTCGTGGACGAACTGCGCAGCGATCAGATGACCTGGCTCAGTGGGTATCTGGCCGGGCTCACCGCGGCGGGCACGGCGGGTGCCGTGGCGGAAGCACAGACCGCCGTCGAGGCCGGCCCGGCGCCGGAAGTGACCATTCTCTATGGCTCGCAGACGGGCAACGCCGAGAATATCGCCCGCCAGGCGGCCGAACGCGCCGAAGCGCGCGGGTTCCGCCCGCAGGTCTTCGATATGGCGGACATCAAGAAGCCGCAGCTCAAATCCGCCGAACGGCTGCTCGTAGTGGTGTCGACGCATGGCGAAGGGGAGCCACCCGATTCCGCGGCGGAGCTGCATGAGCTGGTGCAGTCGAAGAAGGCGCCGCCGCTCAAGGATGCCCGCTTCGCGGTGCTGGCACTGGGCGACACCAGCTACGAGTATTTCTGCCAGACCGGGCGCGATTTCGACGCCCGCCTCGAAGCCCTGGGCGGCACCCGAATCATCGATCGCGTCGACGCCGATGTCGATTACGAGGACGTGGCCGAAAAGTGGATCGACGACGTCCTCGGCGCGCTCGGCGCGGACACCGAGTCGGCCCCGTCGAACGTCGTCTCGCTGCATCCGGCCGCGAGCCAGGGCGAGACTGGCACATACTCGCGCAAGAACCCTTTCCCGGCCACGCTGCTGACCAACCAGGTGCTCAACGGCCGTGGCTCCGACAAGGAAACGCGACACATCGAACTGTCGCTGGAAGACAGCGGTCTCGAATGGCAGCCCGGCGACTCGCTCGGTGTTCTCCCGGAGAACGACCCGCGCGAGATCGACGAGCTGCTGGCGGCAACCGGCCTGGATGAGCACACGAGCGTGTCCGGTCCGCGCGGCGACGTTTCGCTGCGCGAGGCGCTGGCACACGATTACGAGATCACCACCCTGACGCGGCCGTTCCTGCAAAGCTGGGCCGAACTGAGCGGATCGACCGAACTCGCCCGTCTGCTGGGCGAGGACGCGCGCGAGGAATTGCGCGCCTGGCTGTGGGGTCGCCACATCATCGACGTGATCCAGAGCTGGCCGGTCAGCGGCATCGACGCGGCCACGTTCACCGGCGCATTGCGGCGGCTGCCCCCGCGACTGTACTCGATCGCATCCAGCCACGCCGCCAACCCGGACGAGATTCACCTCACCGTGGCCGCCGTGCGCTATCAGAGCCACGGCCGCGACCGCCTCGGCGTGGCCTCCACCTGGCTGGCGGACCGCATTGCCGAGGACGGGACCGTGCCGGTGTACATCGACACCAACCGCAACTTCCGTCTGCCCGAGGACGGCGATACGCCGATCATCATGGTCGGCCCCGGCACCGGGGTAGCCCCCTTCCGCGCCTTCGTCGAAGAGCGACAGGAGCGCGGCCACGGTGGCCGCAACTGGCTGTTCTTCGGCGACCGCCGTTTCCGCACCGACTTCCTCTACCAGAAGGACTGGCTGCGCTGGCGCGAACAGGGTGCGCTCGACACGATCTCCGTGGCGTTCTCCCGCGACCAGGCGGAGAAGGTATACGTGCAGGACAAGTTGCGCGAACATGGCGCCGCCGTCTGGCAGTGGCTCAATGACGGCGCCTGCTTCTATGTCTGCGGTGACGCCGAGTTCATGGCGCCGGACGTCCATCAGGCGCTGATCGACATCGCTGCCCGGCATGGCGGCCTGAGCGCGGACGACGCCTCCGCCTGGGTCGGCCAGTTGCAGAAAGACAAGCGCTACCAGCGGGATGTGTATTGATGAGCCAC
>CAZJGZ010000142.1:0-5472 GCA_964545695.1 uncultured Ectothiorhodospiraceae bacterium
CTGCGTCGCTATGCGGTCACTCGTAGCCTGTTCAAGCCGCGGACGCTGCAGCGTGCCATCAACAAGCTCGGTTTCGTGCAACTCGACCCGATCCGCGCGCCGGCACGGGCGCAGGACCTGACGCTGCGCCATCGGGTCAGGGACTACCGTGCCGGGGATTTGGAGGCGCGCTACCGGCGCCTCGCCGTGGAGGAAGACTTCTTCGTCAACTACGGCATTCTGCCGCGTGCTACGCAGCGCTTGATGCACCCACGCTCGGCGCGCAGGGCGTGGTCACACTCGCGTTGGGCGCAGGCGCAAGCCGTGCTTGAGTTCGTGCAAAGCCGCGGTGTGGTGCACCCACGTGAGGTCGACGCGGCCTTCGATCATGGCCGGACCAGGAACTGGTTCGGCGGCAACAGCCGGGCCAGCACGCAGCTCCTCGACGGCATGCACTATCGCGGCCTGCTGCGCGTGGCACGGCGCGAAGGTGGCGTGCGCCTGTATGCGCCGCAACGCGCCCATGAGCGGGAGCGTCCGGCGGATCCCGATGCTGTGCTGGATGCGCTGATCGATGTGGCGATGGCCAAGTACGCGCCGCTGCCGGCGGCCACGCTCAGCCGCCTCGTCACGTTGGTGGGTTCTGCGGCGGTCCCGCAGTGGCGTGAGCGCCGCCGTGCGGCGCTGGCTCGCGTGAAGGAACGGCTACCGCAGGCCACGGTGGACGGCTGCCGCTGGTATTGGCCGATCGGTGAAAACCCCCGCAGTCGTCGCTTCTCCAGTGACGCCGTGCTGGACGAACACCTGCGCCTGCTGGCGCCATTCGACCCGGTGGTCTGGGACCGTGAACGCTTCGAGCGCTTCTGGGGCTGGGCCTACCGTTTCGAGGCCTACACACCGGCACCACAACGGGTGCGTGGCTACTACGCGTTGCCCATGCTGTGGCGCGGGCAGGTCATGGGCTGGGCCAATGTCTCGGTGCGCGCTGGGCAGTTGCAGATGCAGCCGGGCTACGTGAACGGTCGGCCGCCGCGCGATGCCACCTTCCGGGCCGCGTTGCAGGAGGAGCAGTCGCGTCTGGAGTGGTTCCTGGGCGCCAATCCAGGGGATTGATGCATAGTCGGTCACTTGCCAAATGACTGTCGGGGCAGGAAACGGGCCTGATCATGCCGCCGGGCGGACGAGCGCCGGGTTTGCTACGGCGTCAATCCGGATCGCCTCGCATTCATGAAACGGCTGGTGGCGGTGCGCGCGCGGGTGCGTTGTGGCGGATCGCTGCCGGGAATGTAGTGCGAGGCGTAACGGGTTACAGTCGGGTCTTGCTCGAACGGGGGCGATATGGCCCCCGACATGCCGTGAAGCCGACACACTGAGGAGGGGGGATGCTGGAATCCATCGAAGCCGGTTTCCGAGCCTGGCTGGCGCCCGGTGGCGCGGCCATCGTAGCGGTTCTGGGTACGCTGGTGCTGTACCACCTGTTCCTGTTGGTGCTGCGCCAGTTGTCGGCGTCCCGAACGGTCGTGCGGATCTTTGTGGATGCGGCGTCGGGCGCGCTGGGATTCTGCCTCTGCCTGCTTGCGCTGAATTTCGTGCTGGAGTTTTCGCCGCCCGAGCTGCCGTTGCTGGCGGCGCTGCAGCGGGTGACGACGCTGTTGTTGATCGTGGCCATGACGTGGGCCGCGGTAAGGCTCGCCTCGGCGATCGGTGATGTCATTGTTGAACTCAATCCCGTTGAAGAAGGCGCGTGGCGGCATGCGCGCAAGGTCGAGACACAGACGCGGTTCCTGATTCGCGGACTGAATATCCTGGTGGTCATCCTGGGGCTTGGTACGGCCCTGATGACTTTTGACTCGGTACAGCAACTCGGTGCCAGTCTGCTCGCCTCGGCCGGCATTGGCGGGATTATCCTCGGCTTTGCCGCGCGACCGGTTCTCGGAAATCTGTTGGCCGGCATGCAGATTGCGCTGACCGAGCCGTTCCGTATCGATGACGTGCTCTTCGTGGAAGGCGAGTGGTGCTGGGTGGAAGAGGTTACGGCGACCTACGTCGTGCTGCGGGTCTGGGATCTGCGCCGGATGGTGGTGCCACTGCAGTGGTTCATCGAGAATCCGTTCGAGAACTGGACGCGGCACACCACACAGTTGGTCGGCTCGGCGATGGTCTGGCTGGATTATGCGATTCCCATGCAGCCCTTGCGCGAGGAATTTGAGCGGTTGCTGCACAATTCCGAACTCTGGGATGGGGACACGGCAACCGTGCAGATCGTGGATGCCAGTGAGCGGGCGCAGCAGGTCCGGTTCCTGGTGAGTGCGGCGAACTCGACCGATCTGTGGCATCTGCGCTGTGAGGTGAGGGAGGGCATGGTGACCTTCGCGCAGGAGCATTACCCGCAGTATCTGCCGCGACTGCGGGCCATGCTTGCGGACGGGGCGACCCGCGAAGACCTCGAATCAACGCCCGAGCCGACTACCGGCTGACGGGCATGTGCGCGGGCGGGAAGATCTGCGGTTCATGCCCGCCGAGCTGGGCGAACAGTGGCCACCAGGAAGGAGAATGCCGGTGAAAGTCACGAAACAGCGTCTGGCGGATGCGGTTGACGAGAAGATCATCTCTTCACAGCAGGCGGATGCGCTGTTCCGTTTCCTGCAGGGCCAGCCCGGTGTCGGCCCCACCTTTGACCTCACGCACATTCTGTACTACCTCGGTGGGCTGGTGGCGATCGGCGCCATGACGTTGTTCATGACCCTCGGCTGGGAGGCATTCGGCGGATGGGGCATCTTCGTCATTGCCCTGGCCTATGGTTGCGCGGGCTACGCGCTGGCGCGCTATTTCCAGAAGGCCGGGTACGCCGTGCCCGCAGGCATCTGTGCAGCATTCACGGTGGCCATAACGCCATTGGCAATCTACGGCTTGCAGAATGGGCTTGGCCTGTGGCCCGACGACACGGTGTATCGGTCGTATCATCGCTACATCAAGTGGCACTGGATCCTCATGGAGCTTGGCACGCTGGCCGTGGGTGCGGCGATGGTGTGGCGGTTCCGCTACGGCTTCCTGCTGATGCCGGTGGCGATCACGTTGTGGTACATGTCGATGGATGTGGCCGTGATGTTGAGCGAAGGCCGGCCCACCTGGGAGTTTCGTGCGTTTGTGTCCATGTGGTTCGGGCTGGCGGTCATTCTGCTGGCGCTGTGGGTGGATATCCGCACCCGCCGGTGGGGGGACTACGCATTCTGGCTGTATCTGGCCGGGGTAATCACCTTCTGGGGTGGGCTGACGTCGCAGAGTTCCGACAGTGAACTGGCGAGATTCTTCTACCTGCTCATGAATCTGGGGCTCATCGGTATCGGTGCAGTGCTCGTGCGGCGGGTATTCGTGGTGTTCGGTTCGCTGGGTGTTGCCGGATATCTGGGGTACCTGGCGGCGGACGTGTTCGCGGACAGCTGGGGCTTTCCGGTGGCCCTTACCGCAATCGGGCTGTTGATTGTCTGTGCGGGGATTGTCTGGCAAAGGCATGAGAAACAGGTCACGGAACGGGCGCGTGCCCTGCTGCCACCGCCGTTGCGTGAGTGGCTGCAGGCACGGTCACCGTAGCGAGGGTTGCAGATCATGGAACAGGGCTATTCGCGCCCGGCGAGGCTTGAGGCGGCGTGACGGGACGGTGGCGTAAACGGGAGCGGGTAACGTGTCGCGTAATCTTCTGGATGGCGACACCGGGGTGATGCAGCATGGGTAGCACGACCGAGCACTGGAATGAGGTTTTCACGAGCAGGGACGATGCGGAACTGGGGTGGTATGAGAACGATCCCGCACAGACCCTGAAGTTTCTGCAGGAGGTCCCCGATCTCGACACGGCGACGGTGTTCCTGCCCGGCGCGGGTACTTCGGTCCTGGTCGATGTGTTGCTGCCGCGGTGTCGGCTGCTGGTGCTGAATGACATCAGCGACGTTGCACTGGAGAAACTGCGGGCGCGACTTGGCGCAGACGCGAATGTGCACTGGCTGCATCACGACATCGCCCGGCCCTTGCCGAAGACCGTGCCTTCGGCGGATGTGTGGATTGATCGGGCCGTACTGCATTTCCTGTTGGAGGAGGAGCAGATTGCCGGATACTTCGACAATCTTCGCGCCACGGTGAAGCCGGGCGGTCATGTGCTGTTGGCTGAATTCGCGCCCGACGGCGCGCCGAAGTGCGCCGGTCTTGCGTTGCACCGCTATTCCGCAGCGGAGTTGGCGCAGCGGATCGGGGCGGATTTCACGCTGGTCCGGGAAGAGCGATACGTCTACATCAATCCCTTCGGCGGCTCGCGCCCCTACACCTATGCACTCTTCCAGCGTAATGGCGGCGAGTGAGAAGCCCCAGCAGGGATGTCGCAACAAGACCCTGAGTCGGCAGGCTCGGGGTTGCAGAGGGATGGGATGGTAATCGCTCCGTACGTTCGCCGTATCCATCCGTTGGCGTGAACGGGCGAGGCGCTCAGCCGTCTTCGAGCAGGTCGCCGACGGTGACAGGTTCGAGTTCCCGTTCGCGGAGGCCTTCGAGGATCAGTTCGAGGGCGTCGGCGGTGGCGAGGTCGGGGTTGTGCATGTGGAGCACGACGATGCTGCCGGGGCGTGCCCGATCGAGGACGTGATCGGCGATGGCTTCCGCGCCGAGGTTTTCGTCAGCGTCGCCACTGGCGATGTCGTACTGGATCAGGGGAAGGCTGAACTTACCGGCCACTTCGGCCACCGTGTCGTTGTAGTCGACGAAGGGGGCGCGAAAGTAGCGCGGTGCTTCCTTGGTAAGGCTGTAGGCCATGAGCTGGGCGAAGCCGATCTGGACCCGTACGTCGTCCGCGGACATCTCGGTCAGGTTGGGATGGCCGTGGGCATGGTTCGCGAGCTCGAACAGCGGGTCGTCGTGGATCTCGGCGGTCAGTTCGGGATGGTCGTTCATCCACAGGCCACCAAGAAACATGGTGGCCGGGACGTTGTGGTCGCGCAGCCGTTCGATCAGCTTGGCGTCGATGTGGTTGGGGCCGTTCTGGCTACAGGCGTCGAAGGTGAGCGCGATCTGTCTCCGGTCTTCATCCCTTGGGCCGTGCTCGATCACGCCCGCCTCGCTGGCCCGGACTTCGGGTGGGTCATCGATCTTCCGGTCGGGGTGCGTGGCATTGAAGGCCTCGATCAAGTCATCGGGATAGACCGTTGTGTCAGCCTGTACAGCGCTGGTGGCAGTGTTCGTGGCGCCAACGGCACTGGCGACGAGAGTGGCAATGAGCAGGTTTCGCATGACGGGTATCCGATTGGGGCGTGGGCATGTGATTGCCCGGATTGGCCCGGGACCTTGTCGCCGCATGTGAACGTGCGACTCACGATTCGATAAAGGGTTCCCGCGTGAAACTACCACGCGGTGTCCTGGCGGGAAGCCCCACGGCACTCGGGATCATCCAGCGGTCGGCGCAATGCGGGTCGAGGAGTGGCAGAATGCCCGGCATGACATCAGCGATACGAG
>CAZJGZ010000143.1:0-5444 GCA_964545695.1 uncultured Ectothiorhodospiraceae bacterium
AGGGGATGACGACGACCGACTTGCCAATGGATGGCCTTCGTGATGCGCATGCAAGGCTGGTCAAGGTGTCCCCACCGACCTGACTGCACCGAAATCCCCAGCCCAACGTGCCTCGCGACCCGGAAATCGCCCCGACACCCCTCCGAAAAATTGAAATTTGCAAAACGACGGCATTTCAAGGCGGTCGTGTTGCAGATTTCGAATCTGCGATCCCAAAAATCTATTCGCGGCGAAAAAAAAAGCGTATCGCGGGCTACCGGCGGCATTCCCTCTTTTTGAGCGCCGGGTAACGTGAGTCGCCATGGAGGCCACGCGAGCGGCGAGAGCGGAACGCACCGGCCAGATCACCGCCTGGTGCCTGGGACAAGAGGACAATGTGATGAAACCAAACGGACCCTACATGATCGCGCTGGAGGCGTTGCGATGCATCGATCCCGATCCAGCGTACGCATGCCCCCTGTTCCGTGGCTATCTCGAGCCCGACTGGCAGCTCAGGCCGCCGGCCGTGGAGATCATCCTCAGCGGCCGGAAACACCGCGAGGGTGTCCCCGAGGACGTGCTCGGCACGCCCTACGTCATCGATCCCCATCAGTGGGAATACCTCACGCATCTGCGCACCGCTGGCATGCGCGACAACAGCCCGCTTTTGGCTCCTTGCCTGGTATGGCCGCTCACGAAACGGCAGGCGGTCGAGGAGAGCCGGCGCCGCCGCGTGGTTAGCCTCGCCGGCTCGCCGCGGAGTCCGCACCATGAACTCACCGACTGCGCGGACAAACACGGCCTGCGGGTGATGGACCTGGAGCGCGGCTGGGGGCTTAGTAGCGGCAGTCTGGCGCGCTCATCGGTCAAGCGCCGCGACAAGAGCGACGAGTCCTCATGAGCCAGCCCCTGCTTCCGCTCAGAACGAACCAGCCGCTCGGGGCCGTGCTGGCGAGCCAGGCGTGCTCGTCCGAGAGCTCCGCGTGGCACGAGACCTGTTGGGAACTGTGGATCCCCCCGGACGGCCGTGGGCTCCGTGACCCGACAATGCAATGGATGCTGCGCCAGTGGGTCGATGCGATCGAGCGTACCGCACCGGCCCAGCTCGATCGCGAACACGTCGATCGCCTCGTCGCGCGTCTGCGACGCGGGCTCGCCGCGGCATTCAACCCGCCACCGAACGCCACACCGGGCGCCGGCCTGTACCGGTGTGAGCCGCACGGGGTTCTCACCGAGCACCCGTGCTACGGCGCGGTACTGAGTCAGGTCCTTGCTCAACACCAGTGGGATCCATTGCTGCTCGTCCTCGCCCACCTGTGGTGGCGAAGCCGTGTCCGCCGGTACGTCGCTGGCCCAGAGCCGTACCACGAGGTCAAAGAGTGGCGCTACGCCGGCGCCGCGAGGCACGTGTGCTCGCCCGCGATCCAAAAGCAGTTGAAAAACGCCGCCGCATTACCGGCGGAGCAAGCCGGCGCGGAATTGCAGCGGATAGCCGAGCAGGGCCTGGTTAGTGTTCAACTCTCTAAACACCTCTCCCAACTCGCCCACGTGCTTCAAAACGCGCCCCGCTACGGCCGTCGCGGCCATGGCGGACCGCGCGGCCCGGCGCAGTACCGCGAGCTCGGGCGTGAGTGGCAGCGAACGGTCGCACGGAGCGGATCGAGCGCTGTCGTCGCAACGACACCCCTCGGTGACGATGATCCCGACGCCGGTAACGCCCCCACACTGGTGCGCGGGGCCGAAGAACTCCACCGCCCGAGCCCGACACCGGCGCGCCGGCGCCGCGCGGTCAAGGGCTTGAGGGCCGGGCTGGCCCGCCAGAACCTGGGACTCACCGGCGCCGGGCTGACACCCGCCATGACACGCGGGGCACTGGGGCTTTTACGGGCCCGGATCGAGCACAGCAACGCCATGGCCGTGGTGTACTACCTCGGCCTCGCCTTGGGCGTGCCCTGGACCGCGCCGCGAGAGACGCCCGGGAAATCCTCGCCGTTTTCCGTCGTCGTCCACACGTTAAGCCCCGATGATGATCTGGCGCACCACGGCCCGGGTCCCGACGAGATTGCATACTGCCGCACGCGGGGCGATGTCTACATCGGGCGTGCCTACCCGCCCCCTGGCCAACGCGCGTCGGCCGCGGATGCGCACAACCCCACGCACTGGACCCTGCAACTGAGCGGGCAACCGGCGAGGCTGGTCATCGACGCACTCACCGCCGCCAGCGTCGGCGGGCGGCGTCTTGACAAGGATGTCGATCTAAAGGCGGTCACCGAGCAACTCACCGAGCCCATCGAGCTCGTCGACGGCACCACACTCGATCGGTCCATCGTGCGCTCCCTCGGTACGGCGCTGTATCAATTCGCAGCGCGGCGGCGTGTGTATCACACCGCGGTCCTGGACGCCGTCTTCGCGCGGCCGCACGACGCCAGCATGAGCCATTACGTGCGCATGGACTCGGCGTCTCTGAGCGCGGCGTACCAGTCCACCTGGGGTGAATTCGCCGCGGAGATGCACTGGTGTGAACCCGCACTGCCATTGCAGCCCAGGCGCGTAGCCGTGCCCATCGGCTCCGGACGTGGCCCCTCGCGCGAGGAACTCCGGGGCGTGGTCACCACGCTGCAGCAGTGCATCCACGAGGAGGCGAACGCGGTCCACACCCGCACGGCGGAGGGCAGGTACACCGCATCCCGCGAGCGACTGGTCGCGGATGCCACGCTCTATGTCTGGATCCAGGTTGGGCTTACGTGCGCCGCGCGCGGCGTGCGCTCGCCCGGCCCCACGGACCAGGCCAGCTCCGACCACGACGCGCTCGCCCTGGTGGCCGACAAGGCCGCCCACGGTCAACTCGAGGCGCGCATCACAGGCCTGCCGCCGAGCGTGCGCGACTCGCGGCGGGCCCTCCGGGCGCTGCTCACCGAGCGGGCGCTCGAGCTGGGTCTTGCCCCGCCGGGCACCGACAGCGACGGGCGGTTTTGGACCATCGATGCCGGTGCGTGGACGCCTGTCTCGCCCTCGTGGCTCGACACGGCACTGGCGAGCCTCGAGGTGCAGTGGCCAGCCAATGCGCTTCGCCATTACACGGCAACCTGGGCAGCCAACCATGCAGTCCCAGAGGTCGCCGCACGCCATTGGCTCGGACACTGGCGGGAGGGCCAGGCCCCCGTGGGCGGGGCGAGCCTTTTATCGATGCGCCAAATCGCCGCCGTCATAGAGCACCATGCGGGCCGACTGCTGGCCGACGTCGGCGCGGATCGACCACTCGCTGCGTTCCTGAGGTGATCACAATGACCGAGAACCCAAAACTTGACTGGGCGCGCTTGCTACCCGACATGGCGCGCCGACTCGCAACCACGACCCCTGACCCCGCGTTGGTTGATGCGTTCATCCAAGAGATTCAGTCGAATGAGCGTGGCGCGTGCCTGCGTACAGGCACGCCTCCCGGGCCGGACGCGGACGTCTGGACGCGCATCAAGGAGGCTCTCATCGGGCGACTGGAGAAGCTGGCCCTCGCCCGCCCAGAGCTCTGCGCGGCTCGCTATGGCCCTGTGCAACCCGAGCGCGCCTGGGCGGTCAACCGCGCCGGCGAGCTCCTCGATCTGGCCGAGAGCTATCTGCGCGCCTACCACGCCTGGCCACAACTGCCGCGGCCAAACGAAGCCGTGCTGCCAAGCCATCGCGCCGCGATCACCGTGGAAGCGGAGACCGTCAGCCTGGTGAGCGCCATCGAGGCGCGCGTGCTCCAGCATCTCGCCGCCGTGCGGGATGTCAGTGACGGGCGCATCGTTGCCGGCTACTGGGGCTGGTTACTGGCCATCGAGCTCGGCGTTTGTAACTCCGCCTTACTGTATACGCTGGTCGCCTCACCCCGCGATGCCTGGGTCATCAACCGCGACGGGGTTTTGGTCACGCTTGAGAACACAGGCGCGGGTCGGGTTGCGTTGCCGGCCCTGAGCGCCATGGTGGGCGCAGAACGCATCCGTCCCCTGGAGCGCCCCAAGGGCACGGCGAAAAGCTGGCTGAAGCAGGCCCTCAAGTGGATGGCCATCAGCCAGCGCCCCGAGATCTCCATCCTGCGCCTGTGGCGCGACCTTGCACGCGGCGGCCACAACGACCTGGTCATTGCCCACTGGCGCGATCACGGCCGCATGCGGCCGATGAGCAAGGCGGACCATGACCTCTACTGGCACGGCGCCGCGCCAAAGGACGCGATCGCGGATGACGACACGCTCCTCCCGGCCGGGCAGCCAAGCGTGAATCCGGATCACCGTAGTGAACCCGACCTGCGCGCGAGCCGGGGCACCATCGACTGGTTGGTCAACGCCTTCGCCACGTTCGAGGCGGAGACCGGCAAGAAGCTGGCACCCAACAAACGCCAACGCGCCCACGATGAGCTCGTTGATGCCCTGGACCACCGACCACTGACCGGCTCGGATCTGCTGGTCGCCGCGTATTTGCTCACCCTCTTCCGCCAGGGCCAAAACGCGCGAAAACCCTACGCGGCCAGCTCGCTTCGGCGCTACGCCGTCTCCCTGGCCCGGCCGTTGCGAGCCGAGTTCGGCCTCGAGGACCTGCGAGACCTGGCGTTTGACACGGTCCACGAGCGCTTGCAGCGCACACTGGATGCAGCCAACCCGGGGGACCGAAATACGCTCGTGCGCTGGATCGCCTGGCTCGCCCGCACCGATTTGCTGGTCGTCGACCCCCGGCTTTTCAGCCATGAGGCAAGCGAGCGGGGTGTTCGCACCGGGGTCATCAACACCGCGCACTGGCGCGCCCTGCACGCCTGGCTGCTACCGGTCGACCCCAATGGCGTGGCACGTGCGCTGCTCGACTGCTACTTTCTTCTTGGCATGCGCCGGGACGAGGCACTGGATCTGCGCGCCGGCGAGCTCATCACCTGCGGCGGCGACGCGGCCATCCGCTTGAAGCGCTTCCCGGGGCGCACCCTCAAAAGCGACCACGCCGCTCGCACCCTGCCGCTTGGCCTCCTCCGACAACAAAGCACAACCACCTTCGAGTGCCTGCAGCATCGCGCGGCGCACGCCCGCGCTGTCACCGGCGGCGACCCGGCCGCGTGCGTCTTCGACAAGCGCGAGGCCGACAAAAGCGCCCTGCAGGTCATCCGGGGCCTGCGCGCGGTGACCGGCCATCCCGACCTCAGTCTCCGCTCGCTACGCCACTCGGCCGCGCACCTGGGTCTGTGGCAGCTATTGATTCAGGCAGGGTGTGTGCCGAAGCCCGTGCGCGCGCGGTATTTTCTGGATCCGCTGTACACCGCTGAGGCCATCCACGCGAACTGGCCCGAGATCAAACCGATTCCCGCGATCGAGCTCAAAAGCAGTCTCCTTGTCCGGCTCGCTCAGCGCATGGGGCACGGCAGCTTTGAGGTCACCTGCACACACTACATCCATGTCCCGGAATCCCTCGCCTGGCTCGAAGGAATGCGCACGCGATTCAGCGTCGCG
>CAZJGZ010000144.1:0-5371 GCA_964545695.1 uncultured Ectothiorhodospiraceae bacterium
GCGCATATATAGTGATTGGTATGCAATATACAAGCCAGTCAGCAGAACACCTGTGCGTGCAGCCCGACCGGTTCGCTGCCGATGACACGGAGCCACGCCGCGGCCGTCAACTCGAGCCGGGAAAACCGTTACAGGCCCCGCCGGTCTGCTTTGGAGTGACACCAACGACAAGAAACACCACGTCCGCCGTGGGAGCGGGCGTGGCACGGGACAGGGCCCGACCGATGACCGGTCGGGCCCGCTGCCACAATGTGGCGGGAGGCCAGACTCAAGCGGTGGGCCCGACCGGGTCGCCTTCGAAGACCTTCGCCGTGGGGCCCACTCGGTCGCCCTCGAACACCTTGGCTGTGGGGCCCACCCGGTCACGCTCGAATACCTTCGCCGTCGGGCCCACCGGGTCACCCTCGAATACCTTGGCCGTGGGGCCAACCGGGTCATCCTGGAAAACCTTGGCCGTGGGACCCACCCGATCATTCTCGTACACCTTGGCGGTAACCTGCGTGGCGCCCAGGGCGAGCACCAGCGCGGTCAGGCCGAGGCCGATCGTCTTGCCGAGTCGATTGTCGATATTGCGTTTCATGGTTTCGTCTCCCTTGTTGCGGTTGCCGTTTCGACGCCTGCAGTATCCCGAGTACGGGCCCGGCGCAAAATTCGGCAATCTACGTAAGGGAGATCACGGATCGGTTCGATCCGCCGCAATCTGGATTAGCGCAACCGCACCATGTTAGCCGCGGATTGGGCATCAACCCTGCGGTGACGAACATCATCGCTGTCGTTCAGCCCTCGGCCGCACGCGAAAGGATGCAGGGCTGAGTCGCGTTCCAGGTCTCGAACCAGTCATCATCCGGGTGGTCAGCGACATTGTCACCCTGAAAGCGGGTGACCCAGAACAAGGCCTCGCCCGACCCGATTTCATCGGCCCACTGCGATCGCGCGGTACTGCTGTCGATGTTTTCAACCTGCCACTGGTCGAGGTCGAGAGTCGGCAGGAATGTCGCCAAGGCATCTTGGCAGGCGGTACCACCTGTGTCGACAATGTCGACACATCCGGGATTGCCGGTACGGCACGCGGAGACATTGATCGTGTCGTTGGAGATCAGGGCCTGTGCCTGCGCATTGACGGAAGCCTGTTCCGCTTCGTCGGTGAGATCAACGTAGCGCGGCAGTGCCACCGCCGCCAGCAGGCCCAGTAGCACGATCACGATGATGAGCTCCACCAGTGTGAATCCACGGACGGACAGTGCGCCGGCACTGCGGATACGATGATTGGCAGGCGTGTCATGCATCGTTACGAACCGAGAATCGGGATGGATTCTATCCAGAGCTTTATGCCAGCAAGATTCGGGCCCAAAGTCCAGTACAACGCGATTCATTCAGGACGGCTCACACCATGGGAGCCGGTCTTCAGATCGACAATTTCCCGGTTGTGGATGTCGGAAGCGGTACTTGCCGCCTGCGGTCCATGCTCGCGGATTCAGGCCGTACCAGCCAGACCCATGTCCCAGAACCCGATCTCCAGGCGCGTCGCCTGGCCAAAGGTGTGCGCAAGGCTGGGGAAACGCTGTTCAGTGGCGCGCTCTGCCGCCAGGCGATCCATTTGCGCCTTGACACTGCTGGCGAGCTGCTGGAACTCGTCGCCGGCATAAAGTTCGAGCCAGGGTCGGTAGGGGTTACCTTCCAGCACCGTATCGGCTGCGGTAATGTGCGTTCGCCCGATCTCCGCGTACCCGCACACGCAGGGGGCGAGCGCCACCAGCAGATCGAGCAGATCCCCGGCCACGCCACGCTCCAGGACGTAACGCGTATAGGCCATGTTGCCGGCCGCTTCCTCGGTGGCCTCCAGCGATTGCTGGTCGATGCCCCACTCGCTGCAGTACTGCACATGCAACCCCATTTCATGGTCGAGCAGGCCATACAGCACCTGCGCGGCAGCGCGCATGTCGGCGAGGCTTTCCGCCTTGTAGACGGCGAGCGCCCAGGCCCGCGAGAAGTGGAGCAGGAACACGTAGTCCTGCATCAGATAGTGGCGGAAGCTCGCCGCCGGCAGCGTGCCCGCAGCCAGTTCGCGGACAAAGCGGTGGTCCACGTAGGCCGGCCATGCCTCGCCGGTTTCCCGGATCAGGCGTTGCAGCAGGCTGTCATCAGGCGGTGCGGTCATGAGGCCTCCTCGGCAGATGGCTGTGTGAATGGCGGTGTCGGGCGCGACGTGACTCCATGGCAGACGCCGTCACGAAACATGTGCATTCTACGTATCAATACCGATCAGGACAGCCAATGACGGCCTTCGGCGCACACCCGCTTCAGGCGCTGCACGCCTGCACAGTCAGCGCGATCGACGACCTAGCGCCGGGTACCCGCGCGCTCACGCTCGACGTCGACGCGGGTAGCGACTTTCGCTTTCGCGAGGGTCAGTACATCCGCGTCGCCATGGGGGACGGGCGGCGGCGCGATCTTTCGATGGCAGGCCCCGATCTCGGCGATGGCCGCATCTCGTTGTGGTTGCGGCACGTCGGCGGCGACTTCAGCCAGTACGTGTTCGAGTCTCTGGCCGTCGGGGATCGCTGGCAGTTCGAAGGGCCGCTCGGCAATGCTTGGGTATCGCACCATGATGACCGCCCGCTGCTCCTGATCACCGGGGGTACAGGCCTTGGACCCGCTCGCTCGATCATGCTCGGACTGCGGCGCGCCGGTGTGGCGCGACCGATCGAACTGATCCATGGCGACGTGGACGCCCGGAGCCTCGTCCCGATGGCGGAAATCCGTGCCATCGCGCAGAACGACCCCGCCGTGACACTGCGCATTGCGCTGCAGCAGCCGGACCCCCGCGGGGGCGACGCAATCGGCACACCCGTCGACGTCATCTGCGATCACCATGGCGATCTGCGTGGCCATTGCGCCCACCTGTTCGGCCCGCCGGCCATGGTTGACGCAGTCATCCCGCTCCTGCGCACGCGCGGCATCGCCCGCAAGGATATCCACGCCGACGCCTTCACCCCCGGCGCGCTTGATCTCGATCAGGCAACGGGATGATCCACGCGAAAGAGCGGTCGCGTGAAAAAGGCGAAGGGTCGGAGTCAAGCCGGCGGCGGGGCTGTCGCCTGGCTGGGTCATTGGCCGCGCTGCGAAAAAGGGGTCGCGAAAAAGGGGTCGGAGTCAGTCCCATTACGCAGCGCGGCAAACCGGTGGCCGACCTCGTACCAATCCAGCAGACCGTAGCGCTAAGCCCCGAGGATGCCGCCCGCAGAATGCGTGCCTTTGCAGCACGCCAGAACGGTCGCCCCAGCGTGGCGATTCGCGAGCTGATCGAGGAAGGCCGGGATCGATGCGCTTCGTGCTGGACAACGCTGTGGCCATGCGTTGGTTATTTCGTGACGGCAGTGCCCGGGACACCGAGTACGCGGACGCGGTTCTCGCGGCGCTCGAACAGTCGGATACCCACGCGCTCGCGCCCGGCATCTGGCTTCTTGAAGCGGGGAACGTCATCGTTCGTGCCGAGGCGCGGGGCTGGATTACCGAGGCGGAAGCCCGGGAGTTCACGCACCTGCTGGAGCACATGGCGATCCAGCTCGATCCGGAGTTGCAGGGGCCGGCTTTCGGTCATGTGATCGATCTTGCCCGACGCTTCAATCTGTCAACGTACGATGCCGCATACCTTGAACTCGCGCTGCGCGAGGGCATCCCTCTGGCCACGCTGGACGCTGCACTCCGGAAAGCTGCCGAACAAACCGGAACGGCGCTCATGAATGCGTGACTGCAAAAGGGGCTGCCCCGAACAGCGCCGTTTTCCCGAAATGACGCCGACTTTCCCCGACCTCTTTTTCGCACCCGCGCACAGCCGATCACACAGTCGGATTGAGGATTTCCAGGTCGAAGTAGCCCTGATAGCCGGTATCGCGCGTAATGAGGCAGTGCCCGGTAGTCGCCGCATGCGCACCGATCAGGAAATCGGCAAGCATCCGCGACTTCGCTCCGCCCCGTCGGCGATAGCGCGCGAACGCCTGCGCCGCAAGATAGGCCGCCTCCCACGGTATGTCCTCGCGCTGAAAGAGGTCCGTGGGCAGTAGCGACTCGAGCTCTTCAATGCTGGGCACCCAGACCGCGACCTCGGCATAGATCACCGGGTTGATCACAAGACTACCGGACTCCGCGCAGTCAGCCAGCACAGCGCGAGAACGCTCACCGAACTGGGCATCTGCCCCGATGACGTCCAACAGAACATTGGTATCGACCAGCCACGTCCTCATTCCCGCAGGAGTTTCATCAGCTCGTCGGTCGATCGCTCCAGGCTCTTGCGGCCGTACACATCGTCGATGCGACTGCGCCGCCGCCCCTGGCGCCGGATCAGTTCGATTCGCCCCTCGCGGACGACAAACTCAACCTCCGAGTCGGGCGTAAGCCCGAATCGATCACGAATGTCCTTGGGGATGGTGACCTGGCCCCGTTCCGAGATTCGCACAGCGACCCTCCGAGTCCGAATACGAATTCTTATTTTTACCCCATGGTGCGCCCTCGTCAAGAAAGCGCCCTGCCCAAATGCAAAAGGGGTCCGCAAAACGGGTCGCGCAAAAGGGGTCGGAGTCAGTGCGAAAATGACTCCGCCCCCTGTTTCGGGCGCCAGGCAGACGTCGGCAATGCCCTGAATCCAGGACGCTGTTACCGATCGTATCGAAGCGCGCCGAGGAATTCGCGACTTTGTCTGCAGTGCTTCATTGTCATCGCCACGAGAGGACACACGGGACGGTCTGCGGAAAGTCCACTTCCACGGTCCGGGTCGCCCAGAAGAGCGCCTCACCTTCGTCGGGTAGGTCTGCCCATTCGTCGCGCGGCCTGTCCGAGGCGAAGGTGGTTGCCTCGAACGCGTTCCCCGCCTCCGGCAGGAAACTCGCGAGGGCATCCTGGCAGACGCCCGGGTTATCGAAGCCCGTCGTGGAGAACTCGATGCAATCGTCCGCGTTGACCCGGCAGGCGGCCACGTTGAGCGTGTCCTGTGCAATCAGGTTGGCGGCCTGTTCATTGATCGCCGCCTGCCTTGCCTCGGGCCGCAAATCAATGAGGCGCGGGAAGGCCACCGCGGCCAGCGCACCCAGCACGGCAATCACGATCACCAGTTCGACGAGTGTGAAACCCGCCGCGGGCGCTCGGGGCGAGACTACAACGCATCCGGGTTGATGGGTGGATTGACGATATCTCGACATGTCGACGGTTCTTGCGTGCCTGCGCGCGGCTGTCGAAAGGTTCAGCTGTGGTAGGCGAATTTCGTGCCAAGCCCGCCGGCGATGCCACGCCCCTCCTTACCAGGCGACCGACCAAAGTCTTTGTCGTCGGATGACCGGGTGCGGATCAGGTTTGCCGGCACCGGCAAAAGGGGTCG
>CAZJGZ010000145.1:0-5310 GCA_964545695.1 uncultured Ectothiorhodospiraceae bacterium
CTCGTCGGTTCCCGGTGCTCCAACCAAGCTCACGGCAAGAACACAAACCCCAGGAAGAACTTCACTGCGAGCGGCGTGGTCGTCCTCTGCGTCTTGGGTGGTGAGCCTCGATGGCAAGCTCCGGCCATGAGCGGAACCTCAAATACCCAGGCATGGATGTCGGCAACGGATACAGCTCAGAAGCAGGGTTAAACGGGAGAGCGGCTATCCAAGACGGCCTGGAGCAATGGCCGTATTTTGCCGTCGGAAGTTGGGGAAGCGGTTCGACTCACAACCAACGGCCTCCAGAGCGACCGGGATGATTCAGACGGCGGGTTAAAACGGAGATTGCTCGTTGAACATTGAAAGGAATAGCATGTGATCATGCGCGTGCTACTCTCACGCTTGATTCTCCTTTGCGGGCTATGGTGAGCGAGGAACACTAGAGTTGCACATTTGAGTAAACGATCATGAAGGCGATTGCCCGCAGGCTCGGCTGTATGGCGAATACGTTGCGCCGAACCGGCTTCCGGGTCGGCTTCCTGTTCCACCGTCCGGCGATCCTTCCTGTCGTACTGCTGGTTTTCTTCTTGTTCCCGAGCTGCGGGGGCACTGCCCGGGCCGCCGATTCGGCGCCCGTACGCGTGGCGGGCGTTGAATACCTCGGGGACGTTCCGACGGTCATCGCCGAGCATGCGGGGCTATTCGCCCGACACGGACTTGACGTCGAGATCGCCTTCAATCAATCAGGCAAAGGCAACCTGGAACGGCTGCGCGCCGGAGAGACCGACTTCGCGCTGATGGCGCTAACGCCGTTGGTGCTCGATCGGCTCGCGGACTCCTCACCCGGCGAACCGGACGACCCGGTCATTCTTGCAAGTCTGGTGCATTCTATCCGGCTGATCCACGTGGTCGCACCGGTCTCAGGCCCAGTCCAACGCCCGGCGGATTTGCGCGAGCGTCGCGTTGGCCTGCGCAAGGGAACCAATGCCGAGTTCGCATGGTGGCTCTTCGCCCATTTTCACGGATTCGACCCGGCCGATGTGGCGCTGGTTGACTACCCGGTGGCACGGATTCCCCACGCCTTGCGCGATGGTGAAATAGACGCGGCAGTGATCTGGGAACCGTGGCTATCGCGGCTGCGGGCGAGTGACGCCGAAGCATTCCGCAGCTTCCCGGCCAGCAGCGGCTACACCGCGAAATGGGTGCTGGTGACCACCCGCGAGATTGCGCGCAACCAGCCAGAGCGTTGCCGTGCGATGCTCGCCGCCTACCGGGATGCGATCGCGTCCATTGATCAGGATCCGGAGGCCGCCATCACCGTCTATGCCGAACGCGCTGGTATCGCAGAAGACATCCTGCGCCGAAACTGGCCGGCGCTCGACTACCAGCTCAATCTCAAATGGTCGGTCCTCGCGACTTTGCAGCAGCAGATCGACTGGGCCCTGCGCACGGGCGATTGGCCCGCCGCGGACGCGATCAGGGTCCTCGACTTCGTGGATGCCGCAGCCCTTCGCGGGCTCGATCCGTCCATAGTCGGGATACCCGGCGGCAGCACAAATACGGAGTCGCGGCCGTGAAGCTGGTTCATCTCTCCGTTGCCAGCATCGCCGGCTGCCTGCTCGGGCTATTCATCCTGATCGGGATCACACTCAACAGCGTCGTCGAGGTCCGGGTGAAGCAGCAGCAGATCGCCGAGTTGCTGGCCCTGCAGGCGCGGATCAATGAGTTCTCCGTTGCCAGTGACAGCCTGCTCCTGTTAGGGGCTGATGCCGGGCTGTTGGCGGCCTACAAGCGTGAGGGCGACGATCTGCGGCAACGCCTGCGGCAAGCGGGCGGTGACAGCCAAAGTGTCGTCAGCGCGAACGCACGCAAGGCCGCGCACCGGGTGGAAGAGCTCGCCGAGACAGTGATGGCCGAAGTCGAATCGAATGCCGACCCGGATGCCTCGGCCGCCACTGGTCGCGGCGCCCTCGACCTGCCCGTTCGCAGCCGTATCGTCATGAACCAGGTGGCGGGGCTTGGCGGTGCCCTCGACTCCGCGCTCGATGCCTTGCTGCGCGACCGCCAGCGCGCGATTTCCCGCGAGGCTGCCTGGATCGGCGGAAGGCTCGCGGGCGCCGCCGTGCTGTTTGGCGCTCTGTCGGTGATCGCGTTCCTGCTGATCCACCGTCGGGTGGCGGTGCCGGCCCGCGCACTCTCGTACACCCTGAACGCCATCCGTGCCGGCAGCCCGGAGGCACGCGCCCCAGTGCACGGCGACGACGAGCTGGCCGATCTGGCGATAACGCTGAACCGGATGCTGGATGAGCGTCAGAGCCTGGATGCACGGCTGCGCGCAGGCAACGAGCGTTTGCGCCAGTTCCACCAGCTCGTCGAAGGCACGGACGATCTCTGCGCCATCGTTGATGGCGAGTATCGCTACATCTGGGTCAACCGGGCCTACTTGAATAGATTCGGCCTCGAGAAAGGTGAACTCGAGGGCCGCACCGTGCCCGAAATCGTCGGTGAACGCCTCTTCAGGGAGCAGATCCGAGCGCCCCTCGACCGTTGTCTCACCGGCGAGCCGCAACACTTTGAGCTAGAGAGGGCGTTCGGGGAAAGTGGTTCTAGGCGACTGCTCGTTCGCCAGTACCCAATCGACCTGCCCGAGAGTGCCCCCGAGCGCCGCGTCGGTATCGTGATCACCGACATTACCGAGATACGCGCCGCCGCGGCCGATCTGGCACGCCAGGCCGACTTGCTCGAGATGGCCGGGCGGGTCGGCCATTTCGGGGGTTGGTCGGTGGACCTCGAAAGCGGCAAGCTCGAGTGGTCGGACGTCGTGGCCGACTTCCACGGCATGCCGCGTGGCTACTCTCCGTCCCTCGACAAGGCCATCGCCTTCTGCGCCCCTGAGTATCGCGAACGCAGCCGCGAGCAATTCACCGCCTGCGCTGAGCAAGGGGTGCCCTATGACGAAGAGCTGGAAATCATCAGTGCCAATGGGCAGCGCGTGTGGGTGCGCGTTTTAGGGCAGCCGGTACGGGACGTGGACGGCCGCATCACGCAAGTCCAGGGCGCCTACCAGGACATAACGAACAGGCGTGAACACGAACAGCAGTTACGGATGCTGGCGCACATCATCGACCAGAGCCCGGCGGCGGTGGCGGTCACCGACCTCGGAGGTCACATCGAGTACGTCAACCCGGCCTTCGAGCGGAACTCGGGGTACCTACGCGAAGAGATTCTGGGCGACACGCCAGCGCGTATTCAGGGGGGTAAGACGCCGGATGCCATCTACCGCGAGCTATGGGAGACGATCACCGCCGGGCGCGTCTGGACGGGTGAGCTGCAGAACCGTCGCAAGGACGGAACCTGGTACTGGGAGTATGAAGTCATTTCGCCGCTAAAGGACGAGCGGGGACAGATTATTAATTATGTTGCCATCAAGCAGGACATCACTGCGTTCAAGGAAGCCGAGCAGACTTTGCACGCATCGCGCAACGAGTTGGCATCGCTGCTGGAGTCCAGAAAGGCCCTAATTAACTCGCTGCCGGCCCACATCGCGCTGCTCGATGCCGAGGGCATGATTATCGATGTCAACGAGCAGTGGCGCCATTTCGGCGAGGAGAACGCCTACCAACACGGCGACTTCGGCCTTGGGGTCAATTATCTTCGTTTGTGCGAGACGGCCAGCGGCGACTGCGCCGAGGAGGCGTTGGACGTCGCCGCCGGCCTGCGCGCCGTGCTCGGCGGGGAACAGGAGTCGTTCGCACTGGAATACCCCTGCCATTCGCCGGAGAAATCCCGCTGGTTCCGCGTCATGGCCAACCGGCTGGTGCTCGGCGACGAGTATGGCGCCCAACACGGCGTAGTGGTGATGCATGTCGACGTCACTGAGCGCAAGCTGGCCGAGCAGGAACTCAATCGGATCGCCTTCGAGGATCTGCTCACCGGTTTGTATTCGCGCAGCGGCTTCACCCGACTGTTAGAACAGCATGTTGGCCAGTGTGGCTGGCAGGCGCCGGGATTGGTGGTCATGCTCGACATTGCCGGCCAGAGGGACGTCAACGATGCATACGGCTATGAGGCCGGCGACCGGCTGTTGGTGGAACTCGGCTACCGGCTCCGGAGACAAGCCGGCGAGTGGGGGGTCGCCGGGCGCATCGGCGGCGACGAGTTCGTGGTGTTCCTACTGCCGGACCACAGCGAGGCGCCGGGGCGGCGCCTGGGCCGGCTGGTCGAGTCCCTGTCCGCGCCGTTCGAACTGGACGGGATCGAGATAGCGATCACGATCCACCTGGGCTACACGCGCATGGACGAGCACCAGCGCCCGATTCAGGATTTGCTGCGCGAAGCGGAACTTGCCATGTTCCAGCATCGCACGGAATCCGCTCTGGACTGGGTCGCCTACAATACCCGTCTCCAGGACGAGAGCCGCCAGCGCATCGAGCTGACCCGCGAGCTGCGCCAGGCGCTCAACGAGGACCAGTTCGAGCTGTACTTTCAGCCCAAGGTCAATCTTAAAACCGGCGAGCTGGTTGCCTGCGAGGCGCTGCTGCGCTGGCACCACCCTGAGCATGGGCTCATCCCGCCTGGCGTGTTCATCCCGATGGCCGAACAGAGCCAGTTGATCGGGCCGATCGGCGATTGGGTACTGCGCTGCGCCTGCCGCCACCTGCAGGGCTGGCGTGATGCCGGCCTAGAGCCGCCTCGTGTAGCGGTCAACGTGTCGCTCATGCAGTTCCAGATGGGGGACTTTCCAAGCCGAGTCCGGGAGATCCTCGACGAGAGCGGTGTGGCGCCCGACGAGCTGGCGCTGGAGATCACCGAAAGCGTGTTTGAGTGGCAATCCGAACGGCTGCTGAACCAGATTCGTGCATTGCACGTCATGGGTGTGAGGCTCTCGCTGGATGATTTCGGCACTGGCTACTCGTCGCTGTTGTACCTGCAGCGGTATCCTTTCGACGAGATCAAGATCGATAAGGGCTTTGTGTTCCACCTGCTCGACGACCCCTTCAGCCGGAACATTGTAGAAATGGTCATAAGGGTGGCATCAGCACTTGATGCCGAGGTCGTGGCGGAAGGCATCGAATCGGCCGCCGTGGGAGACGCCCTGCTTTCGATGGGTTGCCGTCTCGGACAAGGGTTTTTCTACAGCATGCCGCTGAAGGAGGAAGATTTCCGCTGGCTGCTGGAGCAGCGCGGTAGGCTCCCGCTTACGGCCGATCATTCCTGTTAGGCCCAAGGCTCTACAGAGAAGTGGATCAATGGACTCGGCCGCGTGTTTTCTGCAGCTCCCGGAAGCGGACCCTTGACCAGTGGTGGTCGAATGTCCGCTTGGGGTCG
>CAZJGZ010000146.1:0-5302 GCA_964545695.1 uncultured Ectothiorhodospiraceae bacterium
GGTCGTGGTCCGGGTCGTGGACCTGCCAGACGCTCTCCACGGATGTCACGACCAGCCGATCGATCACGCTGCCGGAGTAGTCCAGGATACCGACCACCTGATAGGGCGCGTAGTCGTGGACGTGGCCACCGTGGCCCAGGCCGTGCGCCCCGACCAACTCGTCACCGATGCCGACCCCGGTGCGTGCGGCCACTTCTGCACCGATCACCGCCTCCATGCTCTCGTTCCAGAGCCGCCCCTCCGCCAGCTGCGCATCATAGTGCCGGACGTAGCTGTGTTCCGTGCCGACGATGCGAAAGCCCTCGAAATTGTCGCCCAGCGCAACCGGGATGACTTGCTCCACGGCGGGTTCGCGTTCTATGACCTCGCGGGCAGGTGCCAGCGGGATGTTTCCCGGCGGGATGTCGACGTGGTAAATGCTCGACAGGATGATCTGCATCGGGCTGCCGGACGCGCCGACGACCAGGTCGATACCCCGTGCGTCACGTTTCATCCGCTCCTCGAACTGCGCCTGGCCGAGCAGCAGCAGCGTGACCATGGCAATCCCCAGCCCCATGATCAGCGCGTTGATCCCGGTCTGCACCGGCCGGCGGGAGAGCTGGCGCCAGGCGAGCGTCCAGGAATTCATCGGGGCGATTCCAGTACCAGTTCATGCGCGAAGGCGGCGCGCAGTCGCTGGTCATGGGACGCGACCGCCAGACTTGCACCCGCCCGTTCCGCCTCCGTGCGCAAGAGTTCGAGAACAGCCGCTGCGTTATTGTCGTCCAGCGCCGATGTGGGTTCGTCGGCAAGGATCAGGCTGGGTTGGTTGATCACGGCCCGTGCGATCGCCACCCGCTGCTTCTCACCCTGGCTCAGTTGGTGCGGCAGCCGCTGAATCAGCGCACCGATCCCCAGCCGATCGAGCAGCTCGCCCGCGAGGCTGCGCCGGGGCGCGGCGCCGGCAAACCAGAGGGGCAGGCGCAGATTGTCCTCAACACTCAAGCCCGCGAGCAGGTGAAAGTCCTGGAAGACGAGGCCGATATGCTGTGCCCGGAAGCGGTCCCGTGCACGCGTCCCGAGGGCATGGATGGCGGTGCCGAGGATACGGATCTCGCCGCGCGCGCCGGTCTCCAGCCCCGCAAGCAGGTGCAGGAGCGTGGTCTTGCCGCTGCCGGATGCCCCGCCAATCAGTGCATGTTCGCCGGCAGGTAGCTGCCACGGCTGGACCTGAAGCACGGTCGCACTGGCGCGGTCGAGTTCGAGGTGCGTGAACTCGACGGCAGGATGCTCGGACTTGAGCGCGGTCGCGGTCATGGGACTCCCGTGGGGACGGCCGAAGCCGGCAGCGACTGTTATAAGGTATCAGTTCGTGGTTGTCGAGTGGAGATTCCGGGGCGATACCCGGTACGTTGCCCATGCCCGATGCGAACGTGTGAGCGGTAAACGACACGGGGCCGAGACTGGGTCAATGCAGGGAAGAGAGGGGCCGCCAGACCCGCCGGGGGGAGCGGATCTGACGGCATAGTCACACGAAGGGGGAATACTTCTCATGACTGCCACCAATCTGCCCGGGGGGAGGCTCAACTGATGACGATTCAAATGGTACGGCAATCTCGCTAACACCGAGCTGTCCGCACCATTACGCTTTCTCCATGCTGGGGCCGGCGCGGCTGTCGAGGCCGCCGCCGCCAGCCTCAGTCGTCAATTCGCCACCATTCGACCTGATCGACGCCGGCGGCACTTTCGTACCAGTCGACCTCGACCATGAACAGTGCGCTTTCCGGCGAATCGAGAAAGTCACCGAAGTCCGGGTGCGTGGTGCGGAAGGCTTCCACGGCTGAGACCCTTTCCGCACCGGTGAGCTCGCGCGCGTGACCGATGGCGGTCACGGCCAGGCGCCCGCCTTCCTGTTCACGGCAATCGACCAGCAGCGCAACACGGGGGTTGCGCGTCATGTTGTTGTACTTGCGCGTGTCGCGGTAGGTCGCAAAGACCAGCCGGCGCGCGTCATCCAGCGCGGCGTAAGCCATGAAGCTGGCATGGGGCTGGCCCGCGCCCTCGGTGGCGAGGACGGCGTAGCTGTTACTGGTCAGCGCGCGGGCGATTCGCGCGCGGGCGTCATCGATGAGCGTCACGAGCCGTGAGCCGCCATGAGGGATTGCGGGGAATCAGGGTGTGGCATCGACGCACCTGGTTGCTTGTTGCGTACGGGTTTCAACCCACCACTGTATCACGCTGGTGCCGGGTCCTCCGTGCGGTGCGGGGTGCGGTCACGTTTGCCCCGGACAGCGTGAGGGAGGGAACCAGCGCACCCGTGCTGCACTCAGGGCGGGCAGCAGTGGCGCCAGGATGCGATAAGTGGCGCCCCATATCGGTACCGGCTGCAGGGCCAGACAGGGTCGGTCCAGGGCCACGCGGCCGTCGGGCAAGCGGATATCGGTGCGCCCCTGCATACCCGGCGCACACAGATCTGCCGCGGCGAGGTCGAGGACCGCCGCGATTTCCCGCGCATCGCACTGCCAGCGCCGCGGTGGCGTGATCCATGCCAGAAAGGGATGGATCCGGAAGCGCGAGGTCTGCGTGACAATGGTAGGCAAGGTCGACAGCAAGTGAATATCCTCCCGCGCCATGCCGGTTTCCTCGACCGCTTCGCGCATTGCGGTCGCGGCCAGACCGTTGTCCCGGGCCTCGGGCTTGCCGCCCGGCAATGCGATCTGTCCCGCATGGATTCCGTGGTCCGCGCGCCGTACCAGTATGAGCCGCACTTGTTCGCTGGCATCACGATAAATGGGCACCAACACCGCTGCGGATTGCATGCGACTCATGGGCGGGACAACCGTGCTGGCGTTATCGGTGGCCATTGACGTAGGCTGATTCCTGACGGTGAGCGATCAATCGTTGCATGGCCTGAGGCCGGGAGATGGAAACATGGCGCCAACGTACTGGATTGTACTAGCGGCAGGCTTGGTATTCGTGGCCGTTGTGGCATTCGTGCTGGGCCGCAAGACCGCGACCGGCGAGGCGCGGGCGCGCGACCTCGAGCACGAATTGCAGCGCACGCGCGAGGAGCTGGCGTCCGTGCGCGAGGGTGTATCCGATCATTTCGAGCAGAGCGCGCGTATTTTCGGTCGGCTGGCCGGCGAGTACCGCGCATTCTATGAGCATTTTACAGAGACCGCGCGCTCGCTGGGCATATCCGAGCGCCGTGCGAGCGAGTTGCTGCAACAGGCCGATCCGCAGCAGGTCACCGCGCATGAGCCTGATTCACAGCCTGACGAGGGCGCGGCTGGCGTTGTTGGGGAGGATGACGGCAGCCGTGCCGGCGCGTCCGTATCTCCGGAGGGCATGTCCCCGGAGTCGATCTCTGCGGAGTCGATCTCTGCGGAGTCGATCTCCGCGGAGTCCGGGGACATGGAGACAGAAGACTCTCGGGTACGCGCCGCAGAGCGGCCGCCCGCGGACGCGATGGATACTGCTTCGTCGTCACCTGCCGACGGCGAGAGGACGGAGGAAGGTTCAGCCGATGGCACCACGCCGGATGATGGGAGTCGGGCAGAGCCGGAGGGCGACGACACGGACGAGCGTGCCGGCAAGGCCGAGCCCCGCAACCGCTGAGCTCGGCCTGCGCGGCGTGCCGTGCGGCGGAAGCGCCTCGGTCGACTGCGATCGCCGTGCAGGCGAAGGGCGGCCAGCCGAGGTCAACCGATCACAAGCTCGGTGAGAAGCAGACCTGCCGCAAGGCCGATATTCAACGCCCATACCACGGTCAGGAAACGAGCGAGATAGCCCCAGAGGTCATTACCCACATTGAAGGCGCACAGCCAGACCGCCACGAGAATCCACGCCGTGTAGGGCATCATCACGATCGTGGCCAGTGTCAACACGAACCAGTTCAAACCCACAGCGCTGGTCAGCAGCGTGAACAGACCGAAGAGGATCCAGCTCAGGGCCACGCCCCAGATCCAGAATGCCTTCCACAAAGGCGCCTTGCCCTCGCTGTAGTACAGCAAGAATCCGGCGAGGCCCGATGAGTGGACGTGTCGTTGGCTGTTGTGAGAGTCGCCGGACTGAAGTGTCGTTTCCATGCTGATCCCCCCTTCTCCACGGAGCGTGATTTCCCCCGATTATGGGCCAGTGATGGCGCTCGCGCGAGTCCCGACGCGATGCGCTGGAAACCCGTATAATCCCCGCGGTTGACCATTGCTTCACGGATCCGCTTGCCATGTCCTCGCCTCCCGCTCGCCGTTACACCGTGCTCCGCTGGATCGCGATTCCGCCCGTCGCCCTGATTGCGGCCTTCATTGCATTCAATCTGTTCACGCCATTCCGCTTGATGCAGGAGGGTATCTGGCCCGATAGCTGGGGGGTTGCGGGTGAATACGGTTCGCTGGTGGTGGATGCCCTGTTGATGCTGGCGCCGCTCATTGCGGTCATGGTCCTGGCCGCATGGTTGACAGCGCCCTGCGCGCGGATCGTCACGGTCAAGGTGACCAGCAGCCTGCTCGGTGCGGGTTGTGGTGCGTTCGCACTGCTGCTGGCGGCGGTACAGCAGCACTGGCATGGCGCCCTGGTGATGGGCTTCGGGGCACTGGCGGCCGCGATCACGGGCGTACTCATCGTACGTTACGAGCGGCAGGAAGCATTGCGTGCCGCAGCGGAGGCCGAAACCGCCGATGAAGCGGGCGCTACGGAACACGACGGCCACTGACGGCCCTGGCTGAAGGGGAGCGGCGCAATGGTGTGCCGGAACCCGGCGCCGGCGCGCACTACCAGATCAGGTCGTCCGGTACCGGAGGCCCGTATTCATACTCGTCGTCGGCGTTCGCTTCGACGCAGATGAGGACTGCGTGCGGATCGACGGCGCGGACCTCGTTGACGTGCTCAGCTGGTATCAGCGCATTGCGACCGCGCTGGGCAACCAGCGCAATTTCCCCTGCCGCCAGCGCCTTGCGTTCGGCCTCGCTGACCCAGGTTTCCTTGATCCGGTCGCCGCGCGTGTAGCGATACGGTACCTCGCCCTGCGCTCGTGGCAGGGCATGCGCCGATGTCACCTGTGCGACCTTTGCCATGCGCTCGCGCTTGATCTGCCGGTTGCTCTTGGCACCGGCGTTGCCGGTTGCGGCGCCGCCGGTCCCGCCGGCTGCCGAAGCTTCCGTGGTGGCAGCCGAGTCCTGGCCGGGCCGGCGCCGGTCCGGTCCGGCGTCTTGTTTGCGTCCCGGCGAACCGCGTCCTCGGGGCTTTTCTCCCTGAACTTGCTGTCCCCGGGCCTTTTTCCCCGGGGGCTTTTTCCCCTGGGCTTTCTTTTCCTGGGCTTTCTTTT
>CAZJGZ010000147.1:0-5295 GCA_964545695.1 uncultured Ectothiorhodospiraceae bacterium
GCCCCGCCGGCCCCCCCCCCCCGCCCCCCCGACGCCCGAGGCCGGCCTACAACAAAGCAACCAACGCCAAATAACACCCCAACTCCACAAACTGGTTCGTCGCCCCGAGCGTATCCCCCGTAATGCCCCCGAGCCGCCGGTAATACCACCACCCCGTCACCCCGACCAACAGCGCAACCACCAGCCAGACCACCAGCGCACTCGCCCCCCAGAGCACAAGCGTCAGCAACGCCGTCGCACCAACCGCCACCGCCAGCCCGATATCGCTGACACCGCCCGCAAACGGCTTGCCCGTACCCCCATCCGCACGCGCATAAGGCAACCAGCG
Organism: uncultured Ectothiorhodospiraceae bacterium; assembly: GCA_964545695.1. GTDB lineage: Bacteria > Pseudomonadota > Gammaproteobacteria > XJ16 > Halofilaceae > Halofilum. The sequence continues at coordinate 329 of CAZJGZ010000147.1, forward strand.
AATCAGCGGCAGACTCGACAACCGCGCCAGCGCATGCGCCCCGATCAACGCCGCCACCGCCGCCCCACCCAGCGACAGCAACGCCCCGATCCGCGCCAAAAGCACCAGCACCAGCGCGACCGTGCCAAACGCCCCAATGCGACTGTCCTTCATGATCGTCAGCGCACGCTCCCGGTCCGGACTTCCACCCAGCCCATCGAACGTGTCCGCCAACCCATCCTCATGGAAGGCCCCCGTCACCAGCGCCGTCGCCGCAACCGCCGCAATCGCACCGATCAGCGCATTGCCCGCGCTCGCCCCCAGCCACCAGGCAAGCGCACCCATCGCACCCACCAGTACACCGACCAACGGAAACCAGGGCGTACACCGCGGCAGACGCGCATCCAGATCCGGCACCTGCCAGGGAATCGGAATCCGCGTCAGGAACACCATCGCCGTGGCCACATCATGGACCGCATCCGGCAAGCGCTCACTCCGCATCGGAAACCTCGCAGCCCGGCAGATCCGCGAACAACTCCGCCTCCCAGGCAGCCAACTCCTCCGCCATCGAACCCGACAACTCACCGCTCGCCCGCAACCGCTCCAGATCGGCACGGAACTCCGCACGCGTGCGCGGACTCCCCGCCTCACCCCGGCACAGCCGCTGCCAGCGAAGCTCACGCCAGCGCTCGGCCTCCGCCGTATCAAGCGTCGCCGGCCAGTTGCGCGCACGCAGGCGGAAATACAACTCGGCCACCCGCCGATCACCGAAACCGGGCTCGAACCCCGCCAGATCGGCCGGCGCCCGGCGATGGACCGCATCCATGCGCGCGCGATCGGTATCGTCGACAAAGCCCTCGTAAATGGCGATATCCGCATCCCGCGGCTCACGCGTGGGCGGTTCGAACACCGCCGTCAGCCGCTGCGCGAGATCGGGCGCACGCCGGAGTTCGGCCAGATGGCCGCGCGCCGTTGCCAGATCGATCGCCAGACGGCTGGCCGCCTCCGCACCCAGCGTATTCACCGGCGCAAGCACCGGGGACCGGTTCAATTTCACCACCTTGAGAGGGATCTCGGGATCGCCGGGCGCGCGCTCGGCAGCCGGCGTGAACAGATGCGTGGCCAGCGTCTCCGCATCCAGCTCCAGCAGCGGCCGCGGATCCGCCATCAGATCGGCGACGACGATGCCATTGCGATCCACCGGATGGCGCGCCACCGCGGCCACGGGCGCGATGCAGCCCCGCCGCGAGGGATAGCGCCCGGAGACATGCAATACCGGCTCGCTGCCGTCGAGCGGCAGCAGCTCGGCCGCCCGCTGCTTGTTGCGCGCCCCGAGCGCGAACTCGTACAGCCGCGGCTGCGCCGCGCGCAGGCGGCGCACGAGCTCGATGGTGGCGTGGACATCGCCGAGCGCATCATGCGCCTGATGCTCGATGCCATTGGCCCGCGCCAGATCCTCCAGGCGAAAGCTCGGCACCCCCGGCTCATGGTCCGGCCACTCCAGACCCTCCGGGCGCAGCGCGCGGGCGAGCCGGAACAGATCGATCACATCCCAGCGCGAATTGCCGTCGCGCCACTCACGGGCATAGGGATCATAGAGATTGCGCCAGAGCAGATGGCGGGTGACCTCATCATCGAAGCGCAACGAGTTGTAGCCCACGCCACAGGTGCCCGGGCGGCCCAGCTCCTCGAGCACGGCCGCGGCAAAGCCGGCCTCGTGCAGGCCGGCCGCCTCCGCCTGGCGCGGGCCAATGCCGGTCACCACACAGGCGCCCGGCGCCGGCAGCAGATCGCGTGGCGGGCGACAGTAGTGCACGCAGGGCTCATCGACCACATTCAGCTCGCTGTCCGTGCGCACACCCGCGAACTGCAGCGGCCGATCACGTGCCGGATCGGCGCCCGTGGTCTCGAAGTCGTGCCAGAAGAACGTGGGCGCGATGCTCACAGACCCGGCTCGCGCCGTTGCAGCTGCACCAGCGGGACCACGAACACGACCAGCGTCTCCATCACCGCGATCACCAGCAGGGCCAGACCGACCAGGCTCCAGCTGAAGTCGATCAGCGCCAGGATCACGATCATGGTGACAATGAACGCCTCGAGCGAGCGCAGCAGATAGGTCTTCTTGCCGCTGGGATAGACGCGCGCGCCGCAGTTACTGCAGCGCGTCGGCTCGAAGGAGGTCGCGCCCACTTTCGCGCCAACACGGATCGTCCGCTCGCCACAGGCCGGACACGCAAAGTTCTCCACGATGACTCCCCCTACCCGCCTGATCGAAACCGGGATGCTAGCAGCCTGTCGGACTTGGGGCATCGTCGCGAGGCGGGTGGGAATCTCCGCCCGAGCTCACCGCGTCGGTGCTATGCTTCGCCGCCATGATCCCCGATGCCCCAACCGAAATGATCCAGGACGCGGCCGGTCTGCGCGCACTCTGCGACGACCTGCACGCCAGTACCTGGTTCGCCCTCGACACCGAATTCGTCCGCGAGACGACCTACTGGGCGCGACTGTGCCTGATCCAGGTGGCCACGGAAGCGCGCGTCGCCTGCATCGATCCGCTGGTGCTCGACGATCTGGCGCCGCTGTTCGCCGTCCTCGATGACCCGGCGGTGACCAAGGTCCTGCACAGCGGCAGCCAGGACCTGGAGATCTTCCACCAGCTCAGCGGCCGCATCCCCGCGCCCATCTTCGACACCCAGGTAGCCGCGCCCCTGCTCGGTTACGGCGAACAGGCCGGCTTCGCGCGGCTGGTGGAGAACATTGTCGGCGTCGAACTCGACAAGAGCCAGACGCGCACCGACTGGGCCGAACGCCCACTGCCCGACGCCGCCGTCGAGTATGCCGGCAACGACGCGCGCTACCTCGTGCCGCTGTACCAGCACATGCACGCCGAACTGGAACGCCGCGGCCGCCTCGAGTGGGTAACACCCGAGATGGCGTCACTGACCCGCCCCGAGCGCTACGAACGCGCCGCCGATGACGCCTGGCGCCGGCTGCGCGGCGTCGACCGCCTGCCGGGCGCGGGCCGTGCGGTCGCGCGGGCGCTGGCCACCTGGCGCGAGGAAACCGCGCGCGCCAACGATGTGCCGCGCGGTCACATCGTGCGCGACGACGCGATTGTCGACGTGGCGAAAACGCGGCCGAAGAATCGCCGCCAGCTCGAACGCATCCGCGGCCTCAAGGGCCAGGCGCTCGACCGTTACGGCCAGCACATCCTCGACATCGTGGCGCGGGCGCGCGAGGAGACGCCACCGGCCGCCAGCAACGCACCGGCGGAAGCCCCGCTGGAGGCGCACGAAGAGGCGCTGGTGGATGCCCTGACCGCCATCATCAAACTCCGCGCCGCCGCGGAGGCGCTGAACGCGCAGACCGTTGCCAGCCGCAAGGACCTTGCACGCATCGTCCGTGGTACGCCGGTGGCCGAGGTTCTTCCCGGCTGGCGCGCTGCACTCATCGGCAATGAACTCGACGATTTCCTCCATGGCCGCTCGCAACTGCGCGCGGGTGCCAACGGCCTGCAGGTCTTGCCCGCCGACCCCCCTGCTGCGAAATAACACGCTGTTTCGGCGATAAGTTCCGCCAGCTTGCACGTCGCCCCCGGTGCGCAGTACTGTCCAGCCTTCCGGGATGATTCCCGCCACAACGCCCGTTGGGAGGTTCGATGAAGACACGCGCCGCAGTTGCCTGGGAACCCGCGAAGCCACTGGAAATCGAGGAAGTCGAACTCGACAAGCCCCGCGAGGGCGAAGTCCTCATCCGCAACGTCGCCACCGGCGTGTGCCACACCGACGCCTATACCCTCTCCGGTATTGATCCCTCCGGGGTATTCCCCGCCATTCTCGGCCATGAGGGTGGCGCGATCGTCGAAGATATCGGCCCGGGCGTGAAGTCGGTCAAGCCGGGCGACCACGTCATCCCGCTCTACATTGCCGATTGCGGCGAGTGCAAGCTGTGCCGCTCGGGCAAGACCAATCTCTGCGCGGCCACGCGCGCAACGCAGCCCAAGGGCCTGATGCTCGACAGCACCAGCCGCTTCACCGGCCGCGGCGGCAAGGCCATCCATCATTACATGGGCACGTCGACCTTCTCCGAATACGGCGTGGTCAACGAAATCTCGCTGGCCAAGGTCAATCCCGAGGCGCCGCTGGACAAGGTCTGCCTGCTCGGCTGCGGCATCACCACGGGCATCGGTGCCGTGCGCAACACCGCGAAGGTGGAGCCGGGCGCGACCGTCGCCGTCTTCGGTCTCGGCGCCATCGGCCTGTCCGTACTGCAGGGCGCGGCGCTGGCGAATGCCAGCCGCATCATCGCCATCGACATCAACCCGGCCAAGTTCGAATTCGCCCGCCAGCTCGGCGCGACCGAATGCGTCAACCCGAAGGACTACGACGACCCGATCCAGGACGTCATCATCGACATGACCGACGGCGGCGTCGACTATTCCTTCGAGTGCGTGGGCAACATCGAGCTGATGAAGGCGGCCCTCGAGTGCTGCCACATCGGCTGGGGCGAATCGACCATTATCGGTGTTGCCGGTGCGGGCGAAGAAATCCATACCCGCCCGTTCCAGCTCGTCACCGGTCGCGTCTGGCGCGGTACCGCCTTCGGTGGTGTCAAGGGCCGGCGTGAACTGTCCGGCTACGTCGACAGCTACATGAACGGTGAAATCAACATCGATGACTTCATCACCCACAACATGAAGCTCGATGACATCAACCACGCGTTCGATCTCATGCACGAAGGCAAGAGCATCCGCACGGTGCTCCACTTCTGAGGCCGGAAAGCAGCGGGACGGAGAACCTGATTGTGGGACCGTCTGCAGCAGGGATGCTGCAGTCGAGCCTACATGGATGTATTCACGGCGTGTCCCACTGTCAGGTTCTCCGTCGCGCCCACCGCGTCAACGGAACATCTGCCGAGAGCACTCCACGTTTCAACAGGAGCAGACACCCATCATGACCGACACGCTGGAACGCAAGGCACGGGTCAAG
>CAZJGZ010000148.1:0-5276 GCA_964545695.1 uncultured Ectothiorhodospiraceae bacterium
GTACGGTCCCGGGATCAAGTCCGAGCGGTTACTCGAGCGTGTTCAGCATGTATTCGATTGCGGCACGGGCTTCTTCGTCGCTGAGCCGGCCGCGGTAGGGCGGCATCGCCGTCATGCCGCCGATCACGTGCTGCACCATCTCGTCCATGCCACGTTCGTCGAGCCGATCGGTCCAGTCCTCCGGGTGGCCGACGCGCGGCGCACCAGCAGTTCCCCCGTCGTGACAGACCATGCAGGCCGGTTGTGAATCGGTGTAATAGATGGCCTCGCCGTCAGCGGCAACGACGGCTGAAGACATGGCCGCGACGGCCAGCCCGATCACGGCCGCGCCCGGAAAACCCTGTGATTTCTTGCGCCTTTCCATGTTTCCTCCCTCGTGGTGGGACACCCACCTGCTCCGATTCAAGCCGAGTGTGAACTCCGTGTCAACGACGCATCCGAGCGAAGTGCTCGGTATTTGATCCAGTTCGACCCCTTGCATTTCTTTCCCGGTTATTGACCTGGATCAAGCCATCGAGCGGGACTTGCAGTCACCGTGGAAGTGTCGCTGGTGAAGCCCTCGGCTGCCGTCGAACGGCAAGTCAGCATGGACGAACCGAAATATTCGGTGGGAGGTAATCATGAGTGAATACAAGCGACAAGCGAACCCGGAGGCCGACCGTGGTGACACCGGTCCGGTCCGGCCGGAGCGCCGGAAGTTCCTGCGCAACTCCGGGCTGGTCATGGGCGGCGCGGCTGCCGGCTTTTTCGGTCAGCGGGCCATGCCGGATCTGGGCGTGATCCAGTCGGCACGTGCCGCGGGCTCCAGCGAACTCGACCCCATGTTCGAAGGCGCGGACTTCATCGACATCATCCGGCGCGACGAGGGGTTGTCGATCCCTTCAACCAGCTTCGTGCCCCAGGACGCAGAGCCGGATCGTGTTTTCGAAATCGGCTTCGGCGAAGGCCGAACCTATCTCGGCGAAGGCGTCATGTACGACGGTTTTGTCATCGATGGCAAGATCCCGGCGCCGACGATCATCGTCGACGAGGGCGAGATCGTGCGTTTCGACATCACCAATACGGGCAACATCCCGCACGGGGCATCGATCCACGCCGCGGATACCCAGACGTCAAAGTACCTCGGCGAGATCGCGCCGGGCGACACGCGCTCGGTGACTTTCCGCGCCAACATGCCTGGCGTCTACCTGTATCACTGCGCGCCGGGCGGTCACGCGATCCCGATGCACACCATGTTCGGGCAGTACGGCATGATGGTCGTACGCCCGACAAAGCAGAAGTTCAAGCTGGAGGAAGAGCTGGGGCATGGCCCTGACGTCGAGCTCTTTCTGAATCAGCATGAGGTCTACGCCTCGGGCGCTGACGCGGTGGAGGGTAATCCGCAGTACGTCGTCTTCAACGGCCAACTCTTCCGCTACCTGCTCGATCCGGTGACGGCGAAACCGGGTGATTATGTGCGGATCAATTTCCTCAACGTCGGCCCCAACCAGGTTTCGACCTTTCACTTGGTCGGCATCATCTGGGACTATGCCTACTGGCAGGGCAATCCGGTCAACTGGGTGCAGGGTGGCCAGACCGTCACGGCCGGGCCGTCGGACTCCTGGGTGATCGAGTTCCGTGTGCCGCCGGATGAAGGCACCTACCTGATGGTGGACCACTCCTTCGGTGCGGCCAGCATGGGCGCCATCGGCGCGCTGGTGGCGGATGCCGATGCCGACACCGACAACCCGAAGACCATCCTCGGGGATGGCCCGGAGTTCTCCGCGGACGAGCTTGATGAGCTGGCCGCCGCGGCCAAGCGCACGCTGTCGCCCTACTCAGCGCCGCAGGAACACAACCCGAATCCGGCCCGCGCGGACCGCAAGGTCTCGTACAACAGCGATACGGAGGAGGTCATCATCGAGATCAAGGGCAACACGTTCTCGCCCAAGCTGGTCGAGGTTGGGCCGGGCACGAAGATCACGTGGGTCAACGAGGATGCGCTGACCTTTCTCCACGGCGAGTACAGCGGTGCCCACAACGCCGTTGCCCTGGAAGGTCCGACCAGCTTCGCCACGGCTATGCTGGGCCACGCCGAGAGTGACAGCGTGACGCTCGACCAACCCGGCGAGTACCGTTACATGTGCGCACCCCATCCGTACATGATCGGGCGCATCATCGTCCGCGACAGCTGATCGCAGGCGGCTGGGCCCAGGGACGGGCCCACCCCTTTTTCGGCAGTCGACTTCGGTGCCGCCGCGAAATTTCGTATTGTCCCGGCCGCCGGTGATCGCCACCAGTGTGCGGTGGTCAGCCGGTGCCGCGAATGGTAAGCAGGGTCAGCCCGGTCAGCACCGCTGACCAGGTCAGCAGCGCTACGGTGAACACCGTCAAGCGGCGCTCCAGCGCCGGCAACGGATTGCGCGGTAGCGATATCCGCGGTGAACGTGGGACACGCAACCCGGGTCGCCACTGCCAGTAGCGGGCCAGCGCCACCAGATCGCCCTCGGGAAGGGTGGGTCCGGCCATGCGCAATCGCCACGCGCCCATGCCGATGATCACACCGATGATGACCGGCAGGGTCGCAGCGAACAGAGTCGCCGGTGACCATGGCTGACGGATCCATGCAGGGTCGTGCGCGCCGGCCAGCAGCCATGGCAGTACCAGTGATGTGCTCAGTAGCAGCAACCAGGGCCACGGCCGCGCGCCCTGTGCGGTCGCCCCGCGATCGGGCCAGACTCGCAGCAGGAAGCGGACCAGCAGCAGCGTCGTGGCGAGCGAGCTCAGCATCAGCAAGGGTTCGAGCCAGGGGGCCAGGGCGGTCGGCAGGTCTGCCTTCAGGGTGGCCTTGGCCAGTGCGCCCGAGGTCAACGGCAGCCCGGCCAGGCTTGCTGCGGGCAGCCATAGCAGCGCACGAGCCATGCGCGGTGACGCCCGTGTCAGATCCACACCGAGAAACAGGGCGCCCTTGGCCAACCCGTGATGAACGGCGAACAGAACGGCAATCGTGGTGAACCCTGCCGCCGTCTCGGGATACGCCAGGGCAATGCCCACGGCGACCGTGACCAGGCCCATCTGACTGAGACTGGAGTAGGCGAGGATGGTCTTGGCCCGGTCCTGACAGAGGCCGACGGCGACGCCGTAGAAGGCGGTGATCATGCCCGCGGCGACCAGGCCATGGCCGGCCGTGGCAAAACCACTCGTACCCAGCGGCAGAAACAGGAGCCAGCCGGCCAGACCCGCCTTGAGGATCACGCCGGAGAGCACGGCACTTGCGGGGACCGGTGCCTGCGGATGGGCCAGCGGTAGCCACATGTGCAGGCCGGCCAGGCCCATCTTTACGCCGAAACCGGCCGCGAGCAGTGCCACGATCCACTGCCGTTCCGGCAATTCGGCGATGATCGCGCCCGCGTTCGCGAGCTCGATATTGCCCGCCCGCGCGCCGATGGCCAGCAGCGCCGTGATCAGCAGGGCCTCGCCGATCAGCGCCATCACCATATACACCCGGCCGGCGTGGAAATCCGCCGGCCGCTGCTGGTGCACGACCAGCCCCCAGGCGGCGAAGGTCATCATGGCGTAGGCGGCGTAGAAGCTCGCCGCATCCTGTGTCAGCAGGACGCACAGGTTGCCGCACCACGTTGCCAGCCAGAAGAACCAGAAGCGGTCCCTGCCCGTCGCCGGGAGGGTGCGTCGGGCATGCCAGCCGGCGGCGGTCCAGACCACGATGGCCAGCAGCAGCAGGGGCACGAACTCGGTGGTCAGGCCGATACGGGTGCCCAGCAGGAGCCAGGGGAAATCGACGCTCGTGCCCTGCAGGGGCAGCAGGATGATGGCCGTCGCCGGGATCCACGGGGCGATGCTGCATGCACGCGCCGAGCGGTGCAGCAGCGGCGCGACGCCTACCGGCAGCAGGGTGACGGCAAGGAAGAGCAGTGCAGGCAGGCCGATGTCCACGGTGCGTTCTACATCAGGAACAGGGCCGCGACCAGCGCAAGCCACAGGACCACGGCGATCGACATCAGCGCCAAGCGTGCCTCGCCCCGGTCGAGCCGCGGTGCGACGGCAAGTACCGGCAGCTGTGGTAGACGCGTCCGGTCAGGTCGCCAGGCCGCCGGTCGCCGGCTCGGGGCAAGGGCATGGACGAGTTGCGGAGGGGACGGGATGGTCGGTGGCTCGAGCCCCGGCCAGCGCCGGATTACCCAGGTCGCCAACACAATGCCGACGACCACGGGGCCGGCTGTTTCGAGCAAATAGCCCGGCGCGAAGGGTCGTGCCAGTGCGTCCCAGCCAATTCCCGTGGCCGTGTGTCCGTAGACGAACCAGGGCGCGATCAGGCTGGCGACCAGCAGGCCATACCACGGTGCCGTCGGTGCGCCGATGCGATCGGCGCCGCGGCCGTGCACGCGCAGCAGGAAGCGGATCACCAGCAGCGTCGTCGCCACCGAGGCCAGCAGCAGGACCGGCTCGAGCCACCCCGCCATCGCTGGCAGCTGGCTCTTGAATGACACCTTTGCCAGAGCCCCCGAGGTCAGCGGCAGGCCGGCCAGACTCGCTGCCGGCAGCCATACCAGCAGTCGCGCCAGCCGCGGTCGATCGCGGGCAAAGTCGACGCCGAGAAAGAGCGCGCCCTTCACGAGCCCATGATGCAGGGCGAAGGCCACGGCGAGGGTAAGCAGCAGCGGTGCGGCCGCTGGTTCCATCAGCGCCAGCCCAACGGGGACGGTGACGAACAGCATCTGGCTCGGGCTGGACCAGGCGAGGATGGTGCGCGGGCGCGTCTGACAGAGACCCATGCCGGCGGCGTAGAAGCCCATGAACAGGCCGAGGGCGACCGCAACCGCGCCGAGGGCGGTGAAGCCGGGTTCGCCGAAGGGCAGAAAGCGCAGCCACCCGGCCAGCCCGGCCTTGAGCATGACCCCGGCAAGAACGGCAGCCGCGGCCGTCGGCGCCTGGGTATAGGTGGTTGGCAGCCACATATGCAGCCCGAAGATGGCCATCTTGACGCCGAAACCGGCGGCGAACAGCGTGGCGATCAGGCCGGCATGGTCCAGTCCGGCAAGATCGTCACTGAACGGGCCGAGCGCGGCGTTGCCCACCTGCGCGGCGAGCAGGAACAACCCGGCGAGGATGAGCGCTTCGCCGATCAACGCCATGACGAGATAGAAGCGCCCGGCGGCATAATCCTCCGGTCGGCGGTAGTGCACCACCAGCCCCCAGGCGGCGAAGGTCATCATCGCGTAGGCGGCGTAGAAACTGGCGGCATCCTGCGTCAGGAAGACGCACAGGTTGCCGCACCA
>CAZJGZ010000149.1:0-5212 GCA_964545695.1 uncultured Ectothiorhodospiraceae bacterium
TTGGTACTGATTCAGTCATGGAACCCTCATGCAGGCGTTGTCCCTCTTGCCGCTCGCGCTGATTACACTGCTGGCGGCGGTCTACACGCATCTGCGTCTGCCCGTGCTCGCGGATACGCCGCGGAGCCTGCTGCTGGCACGGGTGCTGCTGGTCGGCACGGGGGTGGGTTTCGGCGCCGCGATGGTGGGCTCGGCCGGCGTGCTCACCGAAGAACTCGGGGTTGTGTCGGCCGCGCTGGTATTCATCAGCGGCTTCTGCGTGGTGCATGTGCCGGCCGCGCTGATCACACTGATCAAGATGGCCCGAAGACGCCAGGGCGCCGGACCGCAGGAGCCCGACGACTGGCCCTGGGGGCCGCGCGATTGATGCATGCTTGAACGGCAGCGATCAGCCAGCCGCGAGAATGTTCTCGGGATGGCTGATCATGCCCCGGGTTGCCGGTGCCGCGGCCCATTCACCTTTCTGACTGGCACCTGTCTGACTGGATATTGCCATGAACGCCACTACCATCCCTGCACGCCGCGGTGTCGCGGCGCACGTTCGCCGCGGCGAGACCGTTACGGTGATCAACACGCACGGCACGCAAGTCGTCGACACCTGGGCCTTCCGCGCCGACGACATGGCCGAGTTCATGTCGATGGAGCACTGTCGGCCGACGTTTGCCCGCATCATGCCCGAGGTGGGCAACAGCCTGGTGACGAATCGCCGACGGCCGATCCTGACACTGATCGGCGACACCAGCCCTGGTGTGCATGACACGCTGGTAGCGGCCTGTGACCGCTATCGCTATGAGATGCTCGGCGCGGCGCCTGGTCACGATAACTGCACGGACAACCTCATTCATGCGCTCGCCGAACTGGACCTGGCTGCGCCGCAGGTCCCCTGTCCGCTGAACCTGTTCATGAATATCCCCGTGGGCGCTGATGGCGGGATCACGTTCGACGCGCCGGTCAGTCAGCCGGGTGATCAGGTGCAGTTGCGCGCCGACATGGATCTGGTGATCGTGTTCTCCGCGTGTCCGCAGGACATGGTCCCGATCAACGGCGAGCATTGCATCATTCGCGACGCACATTTCCGGATCGACCCCGTGTCTGGATCGACCCCGTGACGGCCACGGCCTGACAGCAGGCCGCTCGCTGCATCGGGGCAGCCGGCCGGACTATTGCCGCTGTTCGGCCTCTGCCATCAAGCGTTCGATTACCGGGCGAGCCACCTCGGGCGAGGCGGCGCGGAACAGGCGGGCACAGCGTTCGAGAAGCTCGGGCATGTCCTCCGCCAGACGCCGTTCCCCTTCCTCGGCGGCGGCGATCTCCACCGCCTCGTCAAGCGTGATCGCCGCGCGCCGCGGTGCGGGAGCCGGATCGGTCTCGGTCTCGGTCGCGGTTTGACGCTGCACTTCAGGGTCGACTCCGGCCTCGACTGCGGGCGCTGTCGGCGTGACCACGATCGCCCCATCACCGCGGCCGACGGCGGTTTTCGCCGTGCGCTGACTCGCTTCGTAGATGGCCTGGATGCCTTCATTTGCGTCCATGGCCGGCACATGGACACCTGCTGCCGCGCCGACCGCGATCGCGTCCGTGGTGAATCGCGTCGTCCGCACGGCCTCGATCAGTCGCTGCGCCAGGCGCTGCGCCCCGGCGCCATCACAGTTGGGGCAGAGCGCGGCGAATCGCGCCTTGCCCACCCGCGCCAGCACATCCTCCGCGCGCACATGCCGGGCCATCACCTGACCCGCTTCCCGCAATACACGCTTGGCCGCATTGACACCGCGTGCCTGCGCCATGGCGTCGAAATCGAGCAGCTCCACCTGGATGAGCGCCAGCGGCAGTTCATGGCGCACGCTGTAGGCGTGCGCCGATTGCAGCCGGCTCCCCAGGTAGCGGCCGTTGCCGAGGCCGGTGATCGTATCCTGGGTCCGGCTGTTCTCCAGCACCTGCGCCTGGCGCCGCATCTGGTCCCGCGTGGCGTAGGCACTGGCGCGTGCGACCAGCTCGGCGCGATCGAATGGTTTGCTGATGAAGTCGGTGGCCCCGCTGTCCAGCGCCGCCTCGCGGATGCCTTCCTCATCGCTACCCGTGACCATGATGACCGGCAAGCCGTTGATCCCGTCGCGCTCATCCCCGCGAATGCGCTGGAGCAGGCCGAAGCCGTCCAGGCCGGGCATGGTGATGTCGGTAAACACCGCCATGACTGCGGGATCCGCATTGATTGCCGCCCACGCGTCCTCGCCCGATTCCGCCAGGATCAGCTCGAACTCGTCGGCGAGCAGTTTGCGAGCGGTGGCGCGAACCATCTTCGAATCGTCGGTCAGCAGGATCTTCGGCTGTGCAGGATCAGTGAATTCCATCGGAACTCCCTGGTTGATCATGGTCGGGATTGCGGTTGTGTCGCGTATGCCATGCAGTTTTCGCACCAATCCCGTGTGCCTGCGTGCGTGTCCAGGCTGCTGGCAGCGGGTGTGGTGTCCGCGCTAAGCTTGCTGTGGAGACAACCCGGGGGCGGGATCATGGAATTCTTCGCCTGGCGTTACCGGCGACGGGACTACGAACATCCCCGTCGCGCCTTCCTCGTCCGCGCGCTGACACTCGGATTGTTCGCAGCGGGCGGTCCCCTCATGCATCCGCTGCCCGCGCTGGGCGCCGCGGGGCAGCCACGCGGCGTACCCCCCGGCAAGTCCATCCATCGCCTGACCGGCACGGTGAGCGTGAATGCCGCCCGCGCGACGCGCGATACCGTGATTCGCCCCGGCGATACCATCGTCACCGGTGCGGACAGCGAACTGGTCTTTGTCATCGGCAAGGACGCCTTCATGCTGCGCGAAAACAGCCGTCTGGAGGTGGGCGACGCTGTCGGTGACCGTCATGGTGTCGACGGGGTGATCAGCGGTCTGCGCATGCTCTCCGGGCGCATCCTGTCGGTATTCGGTGAACGTGGTGCGGATCAGCCCCTGCAACTGGATACGGCGATTGCCACCGTCGGCATCCGTGGAACGGGGCTGTATCTCGAAGCCCATCCCGACCGCAGCTATGTCTGTACCTGTTACGGGGAGACGCGCCTGCAAGCCCGCGACGATCCCGCGAGCACGGCACGGGTCACGTCCGAGCAGCATGACGACCCGAGGTTCATCCTGGCTGCGGGGCCCGCGGGCCGACGCATCGAACCCGCGCCGGTCATCAACCACACCGACATGGAGCTGATCCTGATCGAGGAGCTGGTCGGGCGCGAGCCCCCGTTCATCGGCTCCGGCGTCCAGTACGGGGCGTGAGGCGTGGGCACAGGACGGTTTATCTCGACTCCGGGCCTCGCCCGTGGCCATGCCGGCGCAACAGATCACGCAGCCCGAACGGATTGAACCGCTCCACCAGCCAGGGGGCGGCGAGGACGAAGGCCACGGCGATCGCGCCACCCACGGCGGCCCACACCGGATCGATCGCGAGGCTGGTGCCGACGGCGATATAGAGCGCGGTCATGGGGATCATGCCGAGGCCCGTGGCGATGAGGAATGCGCGCGTGGTCATGGCGGTCAGGCCGGCGCCGTAGCTGACCAGGGCAAAGGAGATCACCGGCAGCAGGCGGCAGCCGAACACGATCCAGAACAGCAGCCGGTCGCTGCAATACGGGCAGAAGGCAACATGACTGCCGGCCAGGCGCTCGATCAGCGGCCGACCGGCGAGTCGGGCCAGCCAGAAGCTGGCCCCCGCGCCGATCATCGCGCCAGCCCAGGCATAGGCGAAGCCGGCCACGGGGCCGAACAGCAGGCCGCTGGCAATGGAGATCGGCACGGTCGGGATCGGCCCGACGATGACCGCCAGGATCATGGCGCCGACGAGGATGACCGGCGCGAACGCGCCCCGGTCTTCGGCCAGCGCAATCAGTCCGGCACGACTCAGGTGGCCGGCATCGTGCAGCACCCATCCGGCCCAGGCCATGAAGCCCAGGATCAGCAATACGCTCGCGACGCGCAGCGCAATGGCCATGGAGCAGGCTCCCGTCGGTGGCAAATCCGTCATCGCGCGATCATGACGGAACGCTACAGCCTACCGCATACGGCAATCCTCGATGCGGCGAGCGAGCCGGCGGCGGGCGCGTACCGGTTACAATGCGCGTCCGGTGATCGTACGAGGTTCGCATGCTGCGTGTAATTGGCGTGATTCTGCTGCTCTACCTGGCTTTCGTGGCGGCGCTATGGCTGTTCCAGGCGCGCCTGCTCTACATGCCGGCGGTGGGTGGTGCCGAGCTGGCCAACACGCCGGCGGACATCGGCCTTGAATACGACGACGTCGAGCCGGTCACCGACGATGGCGTCGGGCTGCATGGCTGGTGGATCCCGGCGGACAACGCACGCGCATCGATCCTGTTCTTTCACGGCAATGCCGGCAACATTTCCCATCGCCTTGATACGATCCGGCTGTTCCATGAGCTCGACCTGTCGGTATTCATCATCGACTATCGCGGTTACGGCCGGAGCGAGGGGCGCCCTTCAGAGGACGGCACGGCCGCCGACGCGCGCGCGGCCTGGGACTGGCTCACCGACGAGGCCGGCCAACGGCCCGATCAGATCGTGATTGCGGGGCGCTCGCTGGGCGCAGCGGTGGCCGCCGAGCTGGCGCGCGAGCGCGCGCCGGGTGCGGTGATCCTCGAGTCGCCCTTTCGCTCGGTGCCGATCATTGCCCAGGAGGTCTACCCCTTCCTCCCGGCGCGCTGGCTGTCACGCTACGATTACGCAACCGAGGACCATGTCGGTAATATCTCCGCGCCCGTGCTCGTGATCCACAGCCGCGATGACGAGATCATCCCGTTCGCGCATGGCGAGGCCGTGCATGCGGCCGCCAACGAACCCAAGTCCCTGTTGCCCATACGCGGTGGACACAACACCGGGTTTCTCGAGTCCGACCGTCGGTACGTCGACGGTATTGACGGATTCCTGCATGGATCGGGCCTGCCGCGCCGATAATCCGGTCCCGATTTACAGCATGTCCGGATTGCGCAGCCACAGATCGATGGTCAGCGCGGCGGCATAGGTCACCCACACCAGATAGGGCAGCAACAGCCCACCGGCCAGCGCGCGGATGCGCCAGAAAGCGATGACGGTGGCGACGATCAGCAGCCACAGAACCAGAATTTCCGCGACCGCGATGCCGCCGAGCTGCCAGACAAAGAAGATCCAGCTCCACAGGGCGTTCAGTACCAGCTGGACGCCGAACAGGGTCA
>CAZJGZ010000150.1:0-5199 GCA_964545695.1 uncultured Ectothiorhodospiraceae bacterium
GGCCAGCGCGCCCGCGCTCGGCGCGAGTTCGAGCGCATCTATGCCGCCGATCCGGGATTTGAGGATGTAGCCGAGAGGCTGGGGGTCGGCGGATGAACGATGTAGATCCGGGGATCGCAGCTTGAACTCGCTTCATCCTCATAATTCTTATCTTTTCGGTATTTGAGCACATCGGTGTGGCTTTGTAGTGGCGAAACGCTTGATGCCGTCTGTTGCACGTTTCAATATGCTACTGCGCATCCGCCGGAGGCAGGCCGGAGCCACGTTACGCGCACCCCGAGGTCCGAAAGGCTACGATGACGCACCTGATTCCACAGCGCACTGTTCTTCAGGCAGGGGCTTGACTGATGCATCGCCGGATCGCCGTGCGACTGTGCATCGAGGGGGTCCTCGCGGAGGCGCACTTCGTTGACTGGATCGTGGCGCGAGCCCGACTGCTCTCGCTTTCAGGTCTTGTGCAGCGCCTCTCTCAGACACGGATCGATGTCACTGTATGTGGCCCGGAGGCCATGGTCGATGCGATGGAGATAGCTTGCTCGCTCGGTCCAGGCAGTGTTCTGGTCGAGCGGATCAAACGTGAAGAGCCGGGCGAGCAGCCCTCAGCGACAGGCTTCTCCATCTTGTGATCCTCGGAGCGGCAAGTACGTTCGATGAGCGCCGTCTGAGCAGTCAGCTTGTATGGCACTGGTGGGGTTCGAAGTCGGCTGTTGCTTTAATCGTTGACAAGGAAGCGACAAGCATCGTGCACTCTGCAACGAGCGCAACCGGCGGCGCACGACGTGCTGGCCGGTGACATTGGCCCCTGATGTTTCTTGCTTGGAGATAGTGTCTTGTCGACTGAAGCTGAGAAAGGCGTCGCAGACGGAGGCCCCATGCCATCCATTCCGATTGGATTGTCGCGTGATCTTCCGGCACGGCGCGTCATGCGTGCCATCGCCGAAGGCCGTGATCTTGCGGTTTGGCGTAGTGCCTCAGGCCGGCTGTCAGCCTGGGACAACCGGTGTCCGCATCGTGGGATGCGTCTGTCCCATGGCTTCGTGCGCGGCGAAGCGCTGGCGTGCCTTTATCACGGTTGGCAATACGGGGCAGAGACCGGGCGCTGCCAGTACATCCCCGCGCACCCCGATCTCACCCCACCCGAGACTATCGGCGTGCAGGCGCACCCGGCAGGAGAGGCCGGTGGGCTGATCTGGGTCGCTGTGTCGGGGCCACTGGACATGCCGGATCCGGGTGCTGCCACCGCCCCGCTGCGCAGCCTTAACGTTGAGGCTGCGCCCGGCGCCGTGAGCGGTGCGCTGGCTTCCACAGCCTTGGATGGTGTATTGCCCGCGAGCTTCGTGGGAAGAACAGTGGTGCGCTTCACGCTCGATGGTCTGCCCATGGCGGCGGCACTGCAGTCGTTGCCATGCGACCAGACCGGGATGCATGTTCTGGTGACGCCCGAGGCTGGGCGCGCCGCGCTGACGCGTCTGTCGCGCTGGTGCGAGGAGGTGCGCCGTGTTGCTGAAGCCCTCGCCATTGGTCTCCCCGTCAGGCAGGAGAGCCCCGCATGAGCCTCGATCACGCACGCAACGACTGGTACCCCGTGGCGATTGCGCATCAGCTGCCGCCATGCCGTAGCCTCGAAACTGTACTGCTGGGAACGGCGCTCACGGTGACGCGTAATCGCGACGGCGGCGCGACAGCAGTCTCTTTCGATGGCACATCCTATCCCTGTCAGCTCGCATACGACCATGTCTGGACAACGCTGGGTGACGACCCGCGCCCACTCTTCGACATTCCCGAGGCAAGAGAATCGGGCCGCCAACTGGTGCCCTGCGGCGTGGTGCGCGTTAAGTGCTCACCACTGCGGGTTGTGGAGAACTTCCTCGACATCGCGCATTTCCCATTCGTGCACACCGATATCCTCGGCGCCGAACCGCATACCGAGGTGGCCCCTTACAAGGTGAACATCACTGAGGACGACGGCGAGGTGTGGGCCACTCAGGTAAAATTCTTCCAGCCACAGGCGTCCAAGAGCGCCGAGGGTGGCATCATGGCCGACTATGCCTACCGCGTGCCCGCACCCATGGTGGCGATCCTGTACAAGACCTGCCCACCGAAACCCGAGGCACAGGATGTGATCGCAATCTTCGTGCAACCCCGCGACGAGGAGTGCTGCGATGTCTGGCCGTGGATGGTGCTCTATGACGACGAGTCCACCATGCAAGAGATGATCCAGTTCCAGCAGGAGATCTTCCTGCAGGACCGGTCGATTCTGGAAAACCAGCTGCCGCGCAAGCTACCAATGGATCCGCAAATGGAGATCCCCACCCGTGCCGACCTGACCTCCATTGCCTATCGTCGATGGCTGAAGAAACGCGGCGCGACATATGGCGCGGAGATGACGCCGGCATGAGTTTCACGCTCTACAACTACGTGCTGTCCGGGAACTGCTACAAGATCCGGCTCATGGCCGGGCTTCTGGACGTGGCGCATGAGAACGTCGCAGTGGATTTCCATCCGGGCGCTGAGCACAAGGCCTCGCACATGCTCGCGCTAAACCCAGCCGGAACATTGCCTGTGCTTGCGTCAGGCGACATGGTGCTGTCGCAAACCCCCGCCATGCTGACGTGGCTTGCCGCATCTTTCGACGCGTCGGGAAAGTGGTGGCCTCGGACAGAGCCGCGCGCAGCCGCGCAGGTGCAGGAGTGGCTTGCCTTCTCTGCGGAGCTCACGGCAACAGTGGGCGAGGCGCGACTTCATGCAATGCTCGGGCGTGAGATCGACGTCGAGGCAGCTCATCGCGGCGCACGGAAGGCGCTCCGTCAGCTGGAGGCATACTTGAACGAGCGTGTCTTCGACGGGGGCGTGTGGCTGGTCGGAGAGAATCCTACGATCGCAGACATCGCATGCTTTCCATATGTGGCACTCAGCCCCGATGCGGGGATCGAGCAAGACCCATACCCGGCGGTTCGCAACTGGTTGTATGCTGTCCGCAGTCTGCCCGGTTTCGTGACAATGCCGGGCATCCACGCGCTCCATGAACAGCGTGAAACCTTGCCGGAGCATGGCTGATATACGGACTCGACCAGGTTGTATGCCACCAGGCGGGGCGTGCGCATGGCACGTTTCCTCGAATGCGAGCGTCGTGTGGAGAACGGCGAGCCTGTGCTGCCGGCAATGTAAGTGACATGCGAATTCGCACCGCTGTGTCCTTTGGGATGAGGCCTTCGGGCGCAACGACTCTTGCCGGGCGCCTATCTTTTTCGCGGAATCGTCATTCTGCAGCTCAACTTTCAGGCAGCCGATGTTCGCATCCCGGTGCAGTATCTGTCGGTGTCGCCGTACTTGATCAGCATCTTCGGGCCAGTAATCATTTCCTCTTACTACTCACGCGCCGCCATCAACGCACCGGGCTCTGAGAACCGGACCTTTCAACCTACAGGGAGAACTGCACATGAGACATGCCAGACTGCTCACCGGGGCTGCTATCGCCGCCCTTGCCGCCGGCACCGCGCAGGCGGACGAGCCCTTCTCCGTGGGCTTCGTCTATGTCGGGCCGGTGGGCGACTATGGCTGGACGGCCACCCATGACGCCGCGCGGCTCGAAGTGGAGGAGCATTTCGGCGACGATGCCGAAACGAGCTATGTCGAGAATGTTTCCGAAGGCGCCGATGTCGAGAGGGTTATGACGCAGATGGCGCTCGGCGGTGCTGACATGATTGTTGCGACTTCCTTCGGCTTCGGTCCCGAGGCCAATAACGTCGCCGAACGGTTCCCCGACGTGAAGTTCGAGCACGCCACCGGCTACCAGCAGGACCACGACAACATCTCGCTCTACAATGTCCGCAACTACGAGGGTCGGGCTGTGATGGGGCACATCGCCGGCCGCATGACCGAGACCAACACCATCGGCTACATAGCCCCCTACCCGATCCCAGAAGTTATCTACGGGATCAATTCGGCATTCATCCATGCCCGCGAGGCCAACCCGGACGTTCAGTTCAACGTGATCTGGCTCTACTCGTGGTTCGACCCGTCGCAGGAAGCCGATGCCGCCAACGCCCTGATCGAGCAGGGCGCAGACATCCTGATCCAGCACACGGACTCCACCGCACCGACCAGCGTCGCCGATGACGCTGGCGTCTTCGCCTTCGGTCAGGCATCGGACATGAGCGAGTTCGGCGAAGGTGCGCATCTCACCGCACTGCTCGATGTCTGGGGGCCCTACTACATCCAGCGCATTGAGGCGGCCATGGAGGGGACCTGGGAGGCTGACAATATCTGGCACGGCTTTGCCGAGGGCATGCTCGATTTCGCGCCGTTCAATGACGCCATCCCCGAGGACGTCCTTGCCGAGGCCGAGGAGCTGCGCGCCGAGATCGAATCGGGCGAGTATCACCCCTTCAGCGGCCCGCTCTTCAATCAGGACGGCGACGAAGTCGTTCCCGAGGGGGAGGTGATCTCCGATGCCGAACTCTTGGCGATGGATTACTATGTCGAAGGCATGACGGCACAGCTGCCCGACTGATCGCGCACGGCCCGCGCACCGGCGCGGGCCACTTGCCCTGCCACGAGATTGCTGCTGGTCGAGGGCATCGGTGCAGCCTGTTGCCTGGCGACGCACGCACGGCTGCCCGACCATCAGCCTCCTACCACATCCACCACCCCCTCGATCCATTCCGCCGCCAGCCCATGCCGCGCGCGACAGTCCCGCAGCGCAATCCGGTCGGCGATCCAAGCCCGCTCGACCTCAGCCTGCGTCATTGCCTCGGCGCTGAGCGCGCGCGCCTCCCGACACGGCTCCGTCAGCGCAGTGTCCGGCGGCCGCAGATCAATCTCCTCAACGAATACGGTCGATGCGCCGCACGCTGTCAGCGCCAAGAGCGCGGCGATCGGCATCGGGGTCGTCGCGTGCGTCATCACTGAGCCTCCGCTCGAGGTCTTCGGCCTCGCGCCGCTCGCGCTGATACGCGGCCGTCGCAGTGCGCAGGGCGTCCTGCGACCGGGCGAGGCGCTGGTTGAGCGTACGGGTTGCGGCAGCTGTCTCTGCCCGGTGCGCCGCGTAGCCGCGCTCATAGCCGGCACCGTGCAGCCACCACCCGGCGACCACGAGGATGACCACGACTGCGATCGCCGAACCGCTCCGACTGCGCAGAACGCCAAGCCCCACCCCGATCACGGCCGCAGCACCAGGGCGAGGAGCAGCATGAGCCA
>CAZJGZ010000151.1:0-5047 GCA_964545695.1 uncultured Ectothiorhodospiraceae bacterium
AATCGCATGGCGCGAAGCGCCGGCAGCTCTCGTCAGATCGACCGCCCGCAGCGATGATTCTGCAGGAAGCCCCGATCGAGCCGATGCTTCAGGCGCAGCGCCAGCCGACCGTGCCACCACAGCGACCCCCGCAGCGCCAGGCCCGTGCCATCGCCCAGGTTGAGAATCGTCAGGTAGCGCGCCTGCGGCCGGAAGGTCCGCAGCGGGCGGTCTTCGAGACGGGCGAGCAGATTGTCGATCAGCACCGGCCCCTGGCGCACGCCGAACACCCCCACCTTTGGCAACGACCGTGGCAGAAAGTGCGCACAATCACCCGCCGCGAACAGATCGGGATGTGCCGGGTGGTGCAGCGCGCCCGTCACCGGGATGCCGTCGCTGTCGTCCGCCGCCAGCGTCTGCGCCAGCGGCGCCGCCTTGAGGCCCGTGGCAAACACCCAGGAATCGGCCGCCAGCGCCGAACCCGCGACACCGGGCCGGCCGTCGGCGTCCGCGGTCAGTCCATTCCCGTGATGCACGGCCACGCCGCGCCGCTGCAGGTTGCGCTCCAGGCGGCGCCCGGCGCCCGCCGGTGCCGACGGCAACAGTCGTGCGCCTTGATGCACCAGCGCCAGCTCCAGGTCCAGCCCGACGCGCTCGGCGAGCGCTGCCAGATTCGCCGTCACCTCGCAGCCGGTCGGCCCGCCACCGGCCACCACGACTCGCTTGCGTTCACGTCCGGGGCCTGCTTCCAGCCACTCCCGTAACGCGGCCATATTGCTGATCGGCTTCACCGGCCAGCAATCCGGTGCCGGCGCGAGCCCGGCCGGCAGCGCAACCTCGCTACCAACATTGAATGAGACCAGATCGAAGTCGAGCCAGCGCCCATCGCCGAGCTGCAGCCGATGTCCGGCGGCATCCACCGCGATCACCCGCTCGTCCACCCACGCTACGCCGTGGCGCGCCGCGAGGTCCGCGATGTCGATCTGATCATCCGCCGGTTGATGGCTGCCACCGAGGACCGCGGTCGCCAGCCCCGAATACCAGAACGTGCGCGGAGCGATCACCGACACCCGCGCGCCCCGCGCCTGCAACGCGGCCGCCGCAGCGATGACCTGAAGATGGGCATGACCACCGCCGACCAGCACGACATGGGATTGCGTGGTGTGGCTCAAGCGATGGGGCCTCGAATGTGGATGATGATCAAGCGCGAACGCGCGCGGCGTGCCTGATCGGGCCCTACCCCGACTCGACCTTGCGCGGATGCCACTGCAGGGGCGTCGACGGGATGGGTTCCCGGGTGTTGTTCGTGCCGGTGAAGTGCTTGAAATCGAACAGGTTGCGGTCCGCGAGCTGTGACGGCGCGACATTCTGCAGGGCGGAGAACATCGTCTCCGTGCGCCCGGGGTGCTGGCGTTCCCATTCGGTCAGCATCGCCTTGATGTTCTGCCGCTGCATGTTCTCCTGCGCGCCGCACAGGTTGCACGGGATGATGGGGAACGCGCGCAGGCGCGCGTACTTGGCGATGTCCGCCTCGTTGCAGTAGGCCAGCGGGCGGATGAGGATGTTGCGGCCATCGTCCGAGCGCAGCTTCGGCGGCATCGCCTTGAGCTTGCCGCCGTGGAACAGATTGAGGAAGAAGGTCTCGAGGATGTCATCGCGGTGATGGCCGAGGGCGATCTTCGTCACGCCGTTGTCCGCCGCCCACGCATAGAGCGCACCTCGCCGCATGCGTGAACACAGGCCGCAGTAGGTCTTGCCCTCGGGGACCACGGAGACCACGGTCGAGTAGGTGTCCTGCTCGATCACATGCCAGTCGACGTCCCGCTCGCGGAAGTAGTCGGGCAGCACATGCTCGGGAAAGCCCGGCTGCTTCTGGTCCATGTTCACCGCGATCAGCTCGAAGCGAATCGGCGCCCGCTGCTGCAGCTCGAGCAGCAGATCGAGCATCACGTGAGAATCCTTGCCGCCCGACATGCAGACCATGATCCGGTCGCCGTCGTTGATCATCGAGAAATCCGCAATCGCCTGCCCGGCCTGACGCTTCAGGCGCTTGTGCAGCTTGCGGGCGTTGACGGAGTCGGGGAGGGGGCTGACGGACATCGGAAAACTGCCGGGTTGCGGGATGAAACAGCGCTGAAGTCTACATCAACACGCAGATCATCGGTATCCGCAGCGCTCACGGGCACAAGTGGTCGGCGCGCGCCGATTGTCCGGCTTGTGCTCGGTCAGGTGACGCAGGATCCGGCGATGCATCGAAAAAAAGCCACCGCGTTGCGGTGGCTTGCAAGAGAAGGATGGTTGTCGTGTCGTTGGCGAGTCGGGCCGTCGCTGTTGTCCCTGGCAGCGGGTCGGACCCGGCTTCGCCGGCAAGACCGATATTTGGGACTTGCGACACGCGCGAAAGTTCACTGCCGTTCGTGCCCCGGCTGACAGTCGGTCAGAGGTGGTCGCGCGGGATCTTTTCGTCCCAGCTGCGGGCGAATATGCGCGCGTCGCCCTCGTAGGCGTCGAGGGTGGCGAGGATCTGGAAATGGGTTGCCGTGGCCGTCAGGACGGTGCGGGTGACGGTCTGGATCTTCCAGTCGCCGCGCTGGAGGCTGCGCACCGATTCGACCTCGGCGCGCACGGTGGCGTAGTCGTTGTGCCGTGAGGAGAAGCGCTCGCGGATGTCCTTCTGCAGGGTGAGGTCGACGTCATCGAGCCGGTAGAGGGCGTCGTTGTTGGTGACCTGCAGCGCGGATTCCATGGTGCGCAGGTTGTAGTTGACGTTCCATTCCTGCTGCGCCGGACGGAACAGGGTGGTCGGCGGCAGCGGTCCGCGCTGGGGGGCGCCGAAATCGCGCGGGGCACCGTCGTCGGGCCGCGGCTCGTAGACGGGGAGCGTGAGCTGGCTGCCGGCGGTGCGGACGTGCAGTTTCCACGCTTCGGGGGCGGGCCAGGCCAGCGGCCAGTAGGAGGTGGAAATCGCCACCCGCAGCCGATGGCCGGCGTGGAAGCGCTGGGCCACATGATTGAGCGGCACGCGCACGCGATACCACTGACCGGGCGTCAGCGGCTCGGGGTGTTCGTGGCTGTCGCGATGGCTGAGGTTGAGCAGCCCGTAGGTGACACGGGTGACCTGGCCACCGGGTGAGACGTCGGACAGGCGCACCGCGACCATGGCCTGCGGCTTGCTCGCCTTCAGTTCCAGCTCGATGGCGGGGGCACCGAGGATGTGCACGTCGCTTTCGAGGACCGGGCTGTCGAAGACCAGGGAGCCGCCATCCTCCTCGCGCTGGTCCGCCGGCAGGTCCGCGTCCTCGGCGTAGCTGCACCACTTGCCGGCGAACAGGCCGACGCTGAGCGGGCTGATGATGCCCAGCTCGTCGTGCTCTTCCGCTTCGCCGTCGAGGACCAGGCCATGACGCGACAGGGCGCAGTGCTGCGGCGTGACTTCCGTGGCCGGCCAGCCGTCGGTGGCGATCCAGCGCCCGGGCCGCTCCGGCTCCAGCGGCGATACGGCGTGCTGCATCCACACCTGCAGGCGCCCCTCGTCGGCGCTGCCGGCGGGCGCCGAGCCGAGCCAGCGATCCCACCAGCGCACGCATTCGCCGAGGAAGTTGATGGTCGGCTCCATCTCGCCGGTGTGCGGATACTTGTGGCCCCAGGGGCCGATCAGACCGCGCTTGGGTACGTGCAGGTTCTCCATCAGACGGAAGACGCTGTTGGTGTAGCCGTCGGCCCAGCCGCTGACGGCGAATACCGGGCACTGGATGCGGCTGTAGTCCTCGCATACGGAACCGTGACGCCAGTAGTCATCGCGGTGCTGGTGGCGCAGCCAGGTCTCCAGCCACAGGCCGCTGTGTTCCAGGCGCTCGCGCCACATGGCGCGCCAGTCGTCGCCGACCAGGGCGGGATCGGGCGGGCAGGAGTTGTAGGAGAACATGTTCGCGGCCCACGACAGGTTGTCGGTGAGCAGGCAGCCGCCCATGTAGTGCACATCATCGGCATAGCGATCGTCCGACGAGCACACGGTGATGATCGCGCCCAGTTCCGGGGGCTGAAGGGCGGCGAGCTGAAGGGCGTGGAGACCGCCCCAGGACAGGCCGAACAGGCCGACGCGACCGTTACACCATGGCTGTTGCGCGAGCCAGCGAATGACGTGCAGGCCATCCTCGAGTTCCTGTGGCAGGTACTCGTCGCGCAGCACGCCCTCGGAGTCGCCACTGCCGCGCAGGTCGACGCGCACGCCGGCGTAGCCGTTACGGGCGAAGAAGCCGTGACTGCCGGCATCGCGCACGGCCTTGAAGTCGCGCTTGCGATAGGGGATGGACTCGAGGATCACCGGCACCGGATGCTGGTGGGCATCGGCCGGCAGCCAGACGCGGGCCGAGAGTCGGCATCCGTCCGGCATCGGAATCTGTACATGTTCGTGGATTTCGATCGCGGGATCGTCGTCGGTCTGCATGATGCTCCGTCGGTGTCGCTCGGGGCCGGATCGCCGGCAGGTGCCCCACGCTCCGTCGTGTGGTTCCCGCTTCGCCAGGCAGCGAAGCGGGGATTATAGGGATTGGCGCGAGCGCCGTCGCGCCCGGGGCAATGGTCACGGGCCGTGGTATTCGGGTTGAGCGAGGTGTCCGGGTCCCCGAGCGACGTAGATATATACGCTTGTGCGTATATGCGGAGGTCCATATAATGCCGCCATGATGATCACCCCGGACAGGCTGTTCCATTTGCTGGCGGATGCAACGCGGCTGCGCAGCGTCGTGCTGCTGCACGCGGAAGGGCGGCTGTGCGTGTGCGAGTTGGTGCATGCGCTGGACGTCTCGCAGCCGAAGATCTCGCGCCACCTCGCTCAGCTGCGTGATGCCGGTCTGCTGACCGATGAGCGTCGCGGCCAGTGGGTGCACTACCGGTTGGCGGATGATCTGCCGGCGTGGGTGTTCGAGGTGATCGCCGCCGCTGCCCGCGGCATCGATGACGCCGACATCGACTGGCGGGCGGACCGCGAGCGCCTGTGCTGCATGCCCAATCGCCCCGCCATCACCATGGCGACGGCATCGCGCACGTGAGGAATCGACCATGATGC
>CAZJGZ010000152.1:0-5043 GCA_964545695.1 uncultured Ectothiorhodospiraceae bacterium
GCTAGGCTGGTCGCATTCTCAAGCAGCCGACCTTGCGGAGCCTCTGGCATGCAGGATGACCCCGAGCAGAAACCGTCCACCCCGAGCGACCACAGCCCCGAGCGAGATCCAGCCGCGCCGCCGCCGGGCGGCGTTGACTGGCGCGTATTCGTCGGCGTCGGCATTGCCCTCATCGGATTCGTGATCGTCATCCTGGTAGCGACCTTCGGATGACCGCATCGCTCGAACTCGGCCTTGTCGGCAATGGCCAGATCAGCGCGCTGGTCGATGACCAGGGCCGCATCGTGTGGGGCTGCATGCCGCGCCTCGACGGCGATCCGGTATTCTCCGCCCTGGTCGACGACGGCGCCGAGCGCGGCTACTTCGCCATCGAGCTGAGCGGCCACCAGACCACCCGGCAGTACTATGAGCGCAACACCGCCATTCTCCACAGCGAGATGTTCGATGCCGGGGGCAACGGCATTCGCATCACCGATTTCGCGCCGCGCTTCTCCCAGTACGGCCGACGCTTCCGGCCGACCACACTGATCCGGCGCATCGAGATCCTCGCTGGCAGCCCGGTCGTGACCATCCGGCTGCGCCCGAACTCGAACTATGGCAGCGGCGACGTGCGCGTGACGCGCGGCAGCAATCATGCCCGCTACGTGCTCGATGACCAGGTCCTGCGCCTGACCACCGACGCCCCGCTCACCGCTGTGTTGCAGGAGACGCCACTGGTCCTCGACGGCCCGCTGACGCTGGCGCTGGGGCCCGACGAGAGTGTGACCGAGGCGGTCGGCGAAATGGCCCAGCGCTTCTTCGTCGACACCCGCACCTACTGGCTGGAATGGGTGCGCTCGCTGGCGATCCCGTTCGAGTGGCAGCAAGCCGTCATCCGCGCGGCGATCACGCTCAAGCTCTCGACCTACGACGACACGGGTGCGGTCGTCGCCGCCATGACGACATCCATCCCGGAAGCCGCGGACAGCGGCCGGAACTGGGACTACCGCTACTGCTGGTTGCGCGATGCCTGGTTCGTCGTCCAGGCGCTCAACCGCCTGGGTGCGACCGCGACCATGGAGCGCTACCTGCGCTACATCATCAACCTGGTCGCCGCCACCGACGACGCCACGCTGCAGCCGCTGTACGGCCTCGGCGGCGAGCGCCGGCTCGACGAGACGACAGCGCCCGGGCTGGCCGGCTATCGCGGCATGCAGCCGGTGCGGGTGGGCAACGACGCCTACCGCCAGATCCAGCACGACAGCTACGGCGCCATCATCCTGGCAGCGACGCAGGCCTTCTTCGACGAGCGCCTGGGCCACCCCGGCGACGAGGCACTGTTTCGCCGGCTCGAGCCGCTCGGGGAGCAGGCCGCGCGCCTGTTCGACCAGCCAGACGCCGGCATCTGGGAGTACCGCGGGCACGAGAAAACCCACACCTACTCGGCCGCGATGTGCTGGGCCGCCTGTGACCGACTGGCCCGCATCGCCGCCCATCTCGACCTGCAAGCCGATGCCGCGCGCTGGCGTGACCGCGCCGCCACCATGCACGCCACCATTGTCGAACAAGGGTGGAGTGAGGCGCGCGGCGCGTTCGTCGAAAGCTTCGGCGGCGAGCGCCTCGATGCCAGCCTGCTGCTGCTGCACGAACTCGGTTTCATCGCCGGCGACGACCCGCGTTTCGTCGCCACCGTGGAAGCCATCGAGCGGGAGCTGCGCCGAGGCAACCACCTCTTCCGCTACATCGGGGACGACGATTTCGGCCGCCCGGAGAACGCCTTCACCATCTGCACCTTCTGGTTCATCAACGCGCTGGCGGCGATCGGGCGCCGTGATGACGCCAGACAGATGTACGAGAATCTGCTCGCCTCGCGCACCCGCCTGGGCCTGCTGTCGGAGGACATCGACCCGACGACCGGCGAGCTCTGGGGCAACTTCCCGCAGACCTATTCCATGGTCGGCCTGATCCATTCGGGACTGCTGCTCAGCCGCCCGTGGGAGGATGCCTTTTGAGCCGTCTTGTCGTCGTCTCCAACCGCGTCACCGTGCCGCGCACGCGCCAGCGCGCACAGGCCGGTGGGCTCGCCGTGGCGCTTGCCGGCGCGCTCGCTGAACACGGGGGCCTCTGGTTCGGCTGGAACGGCCATGTCGAGGAGCGTGTCCCGTCGGCGCCGCGGGTTACCGATGTCGATGGCATCAGTTACGCCACCACGGCGCTGACGTCGAGCGAATACGAGCAGTACTACGCCGGCTTCTCGAACTCCGTGCTATGGCCCATCTGTCACTTCATGCTCGACCGCATGCAGTACAACCGCGACGATCGCAGCGGTTATGACGCCGTCAACCGGCGCTTTGCCGGTCAGCTCGCGGGACTGCTCACCGGCGACGAGCGCATCTGGGTTCACGACTACCATCTGGTGCCGCTGGCGCGCGAACTGCGCGCGCTCGGCGTGCGCCAGCCGCTGGGCTTCTTTCTGCACATTCCGTTCCCCAGCTTCGGCCTGCTGCGCGCGATGCCCGGCTGGCGCGAATGGCTGGAAGCACTCTGCGAGTACGATCTGGTCGGTCTCCAGACCTTCGAGGATCGTCGCGCGTTCGAGACTTCGGTGGTCTACGGCCTCGGCGGCCGCTTCGTCGACGGCGGCATCACACTGGGCGGCCGCGTGGTGCGCACACGCGCACTGCCGGTAGGCGTGGACGTCGACGAGCTCGCCGGCCTGGCGGCGGAGACGGCCCACTCGCGCCGTGTGCAGCGTCTGGTCACCAGCCTGCGGGAACGCGCGCTCATGATCGGCGTCGAGCGCCTGGACTACTCCAAGGGGCTGCCCAATCGCTTCGATGCCTACGAGCATCTGCTGCAGAGCCGCCCACGGCGCCAGGGCCGCACGGTAATGATGCAGATTGCCAGCCCCTCGCGCGAAGGCATTGCCGAATACAGCCAGCTACAGGAAAGACTC
The DNA here is from genome assembly GCA_964545695.1 of uncultured Ectothiorhodospiraceae bacterium. Lineage (GTDB taxonomy): Bacteria > Pseudomonadota > Gammaproteobacteria > XJ16 > Halofilaceae > Halofilum. The sequence continues at coordinate 2,936 of CAZJGZ010000152.1, forward strand.
GAAGCAAAGGCGGGCCATATCAACGGCAGTTACGCCGATTTCGATTGGGTACCAATGCGCTACATGCACAAGACCTTCGCCCGCGGCTCACTGCTCGGCTTCTTCCGCACGGCCCGCGTTGGTCTGGTCACGCCGCTGCGCGACGGGATGAACCTCGTGGCCAAGGAGTTCGTGGCCGCGCAGGACCCGGCGGACCCCGGCGTGCTGGTACTATCCGAACTCGCCGGCGCGGCAGCCGAGCTAGACGCGGCCGTCATGGTCAACCCGAACGATATCCAGGGCATGGCCGAAGCGATGGACCGGGCGCTGTCGATGGAGCGCGACGAGCGCATCGAACGCTGGCGACACATGATCGGCGTACTGCGCGAGCACAGCCTGGCACGGTGGCGTCAGGACTTCATGCGGGAACTGGGCGATTGCGCGAATCGGGACCTCCCCTGACCCGGGCGGCGTTCGCCGGCGCGGCGCCAAGTGCCGCTACGACAAACGATCCGCCGGATAATCAAACCCGCTGAAATCGTCCGCGTACAGCTCGGCCACCAGGCGCATTTCCCGCTCGGTGTAGAGCGCCCGGACATGATCGGCCGCATGCGTCGGCCGGTGCTTGGTGGTCACTGCATCGGCAGACACCCCATAGATCAGACGAGTCAGCGCCTGCAGGTCATCCGCCAGATTCTCGAACCGCCCGACGAAATCCAGCTCCGCGGGCGAGAGCGGGCAGATACTCGTCTGCGGAAACCAGTGGATATTGTCGTGAAGACCGCCATCCGCAAGGTAGTCGCAGAAGGAAGCGAATGACATGTCCGCCGACAGCCCGCGATGGTCGGCATAGTCTCCCGAACGCACCTTGTGCAGGTAGGCCGATGCCAGGCGCGTAAACGGATTACGGACGAAGATGCATTTGCGGTACTCCGCCAGAACCTTTTTCGCGGTAGCGCCATCAAGCTCTGAGGGGCGCACGAACTCCAGCTTCATGTTGCGTTTGCGCAGAACTTTTTGCCGCTCGCCTTCATCCATGGCGGCAAGGTCCGCCGCATCGTGGCCTCGCTCAAGAAGCCCCAATGTCGACAGAATGGTCGTATTCGCGCACTTCGGCACACGCACGAACAGATAACGATGGTCATGGCTCACGAACACGCGGGAGTCGATGGTCCTCGCGCTTGCCGACAGGTACGCCGGATGTCGCCGGGCAATCAGGCCACACTGGCGATAGAAGGGTCTGCGCGCCGTACGCCCCGAGCGCCAGTTCGCGCGCAGTTTCCTGTACCAGTCATCACGGGCGGAGTTGGCAGTCGCAGCCATTGATTCCTCACTCCAGGACTTGTGACGTTGTTTCGGGTTGCCCCCAGCGCCGCGGCGCCTGTGGCGACGGGTAACCCAGCGGATCCACCAGACGAACGGCGGCATGAGTGGTCACGATTCGGCGAGCTGCACCCTCCATGCGCCAGCTCCCCGTGCGCAACCCGTTCTTGCGTGTTCTGCGTGCCGCCTGTGACGGCGGTCCCTTGCCGAGTCGCCGCCGCAGAATCCGCTGCACTCGCACGAGCTCGCTGCAGTGCAGGGGCAGGATATCGTAAGTGACACCAACCGCCCCGACACGATCCGGGTAAAGCAACGCCGCATGTTTCTCCAGCCAGCCGGCAAATGCTGGCGCGTGGGCGAGATCCGATGCGGCCCAGCTGATGAACGCCTCGTCCTCGAGTAGCACATCGAACCGGCCCGACCGAATCTCTTCCCGTCGACGCCACAGGTGCACCAGATATTTTGCCACCCGGGTCCCGGCCGGCCGCATACCAATCGCGCGCGCCAGAATCCCGAAGGCGGCCAGCCATACCGGCAGATGCCGTACAGCCAGCGCCACCAGGGTGCGGTAGCGGTAATCAGGCCCGATCCACCGATGCTGCAGGTGCAGTACCCGTGCACTTGCGGACAAGTCACGGGCGAGACTGTGGACGACCGTGGTCTTGCCGACGGCCGGACCGCCGCTGAGTTCGATGACCTGCACCGTCCTGTCTCGCAAGAAGCCGTCCCACTGCCGCAAACACGCGCAACTGCGCGAGGGTCGTAACGGTACATGGCGCAGCGGCTCGCCGTCCATTTGCAGTCGC
>CAZJGZ010000153.1:0-4990 GCA_964545695.1 uncultured Ectothiorhodospiraceae bacterium
TCGTGCCCTGCGACGTGTTCATCACCGAGGCCACCTTCGCCCTGCCCGTCTACCGCTGGCGACCCGCGGCCGACGTTGCCGCCGACATCGTCGCCTGGCACCGCGACAATGCCGCTGCCGGCCGCGCCTCGGTGCTGTTCTGCTACGCGCTCGGCAAGGCGCAGCGCCTGCTGGCCGAGCTGGCACCCTGGCTGGAGCGGGCCGGATTCGATCAGCCGGTCTATCTGCATGGCGCCTTGCGCCCGCTGGTCGAGGCCTATCGGGAAGCAGGCGTCACCCTGCCGGAAACCGCACCCGTCAACGACCGGGGCCGTGGGGACTGGCGCGGCACGCTGACATTCGCACCGCCCTCGGCCGCCGGCTCGCGCTGGATGCGGCGTTTCGGCGACTGTCGCACAGCTGCGGCCTCGGGCTGGATGCGGGTGCGCGGCGATCGCCGCCGACGCGGTTACGATCGCGGCTTCGTGCTCTCCGACCATGTCGACTGGCCGGACCTGCTGCGCACGCTGGACGAGACCGGCTGCCACCGCGTGCTCGCCACGCATGGCCGCACGGATGTGCTGGTGCGCTATCTGCGCGAGGTCCGCGGCCTCGATGCCGCCAATCTCGACACGCTATGGGGACAGGACGACGGTGCGGCGAGCTCTGCGGAGACAACGCCATGAGGCGCTTCGCCGAACTCTTCGAAGCACTGGATACCAGCACCGCCACCAGCGCCAAGGTCGAGGCCATGGCGGCCTATTTCGCGTCCGCCCCGGCGGCCGACGCCGCCTGGGCCGTCTACCTGCTCTCCGGGCGGCGGCCGAAACGGCTGTTGCCTGCGCAACTATTGCGCACCTGGACCGCGGAAGAGACCGGCTATCCGATGTGGCTGGTCGAAGAGACCCACGCCAGCGTCGGCGATCTCGCCGAAACCATCGCCCTGCTGCTGCCCGCGCCGGACACGCACGCTCCGGCCACCGATGTACCGCTGCATGCCTGGATGGAAGAGCGCATCCCCGGCCTGCGCCCCCTCACCGAGGCCGAGCGCCGGGAACAAGTAACGACATGGTGGTACAGCGTCCCTGTCGATCAGCGCTTTCTGCTGAACAAGCTGCTCACCGGCGGGTTCCGGGTCGGCGTCTCGCAGCGCCTCGTCGTGCGTGCGCTGGCGGCCCATACCGGTCTGGACCGCGAACGCCTCGCCCACCGCCTGACCGGCCAGTGGAAACCGAATGCCGATTTTTTCACCCGACTGGTTTCCACGGACGAGCAGCCCGCCGACGCCGGTCGCCCCTATCCCTTCTTCCTCGCCTCGCCCATCGACCAGGCCACCGCTGATCTCGGCCCGGTGACGGACTGGCTGGTGGAATGGAAATGGGACGGCATCCGCGCCCAGCTCCTGTTGCGCGAAGACGCCACGTTTGTCTGGTCGCGCGGCGAGGAACCGCTGGACGGTCGCTTTCCCGAGATCGAGGCGGACGCCCGGGCGCTGCCACCCGGCAACGTGCTCGACGGCGAGATCCTCGCCTGGACCGACGGCCGCCCACTGCCCTTCGCGCGCCTGCAACGACGGATCGGCCGGCTCAAGCCGGACCGCACGATTCGCGAATACGCGCCCGTGATTTTCCTGGCCTACGACCTGCTGGAGCATGACGGCACCGACTGCCGCCACCAGCCGCTGGAGTGGCGCCGGGCGCGCCTGGATCGCCTGCTGGCCGACGCCCCGGCCACGCTGCAATGTTCAGAGCCGGTCGCAGCCGCCGACTGGAAGGCGCTCGATGCGTTGCGCCAGCGCGCGCGTGCACGCCGCACCGAAGGCTTCATGCTCAAACGCCACGGCTCGCCCTACCGCGTCGGGCGCACACGCGGCGACTGGTGGAAATGGAAGGTCGCCCCACACACGGTCGACGCCGTGCTGCTCTATGCCGAACCCGGTCACGGCCGCCGCTCCAATCTGCTCACGGACTACACCTTCGGCGTCTGGCAGGACGACGCGCTCGTGCCCGTTGCCAAGGCCTATTCCGGCCTGAAGCAGACCGAAATCGAGGCGCTGGACCGGTGGATCCGGCGTCACACGACCGAGCGCTTCGGACCGGTGCGCGCGGTCGAGCCCGCGCAGGTCTTCGAGCTGGCCTGTGACGGTGTCCAGCGTTCGAAGCGCCACAAGGCCGGCTTGACCATGCGCTTCCCGCGTATCCAGCGCTGGCGCCAGGATCTGGCGACCGCTGGCGCCGATACGCTGGCCGACGTCGAGCGACTGGTCGATGACTGATACGGCTCCCGGCATCGTCGACGCCGACGCGCGGATCACGGACTGGTTCACCGAGCGCGGCTGGCAGCCGTTCGACTTCCAGCGCGAGGCCTGGGCCGCATGGGATGCGGGCAAACACGGCCTGATTCATGCCCCGACCGGCACCGGCAAGACCCTCGCCGCCTGGCTCGGCCCGGTGCGGGCGGGCCTCGCCGCGGGCGATGCCGAGCGCCGGGAGCCACCACCGATCAAGGTCCTGTGGATCACGCCGCTCCGCGCCCTGGCCGCGGACACCACGGCCAACCTGCAAACCCCATTGACCGATCTCGGCCTCAACTGGAGCCTGGAACAGCGCACCGGCGACACGGGCCAGGGCGCGCGCCAGCGCCAGCGCAAGCGACTGCCGACCGCTCTGGTCACCACGCCCGAAAGCCTGTCCCTGCTGCTGTCCTACACCGACATGCAGCGTCAGCTCGCCACGGTCGAGACTGTCATCGTCGATGAATGGCACGAACTGCTGGCGACCAAGCGCGGCGCCCTGCTGGAACTCGCCCTCGCCCGCGTCCGCGCACTCGCCCCCAACGTCCGCGTCTGGGGGCTGTCGGCCACGCTGGCCAACCTGGATGAAGCGCTGGCAGCGCTGGCCGGCTCCGGCCAGGGCCGTTTGATCCGTGGCGTCGTCCCTCATGCGCTGCACATCGACTCGTTGCGCCCCGAATCGCTGGAACGCTTCCCCTGGGCCGGTCACCTCGGCCTGACCCAGCTCGACGCCGTCCTCGACACGATCGACCGGGCCGACACCACCCTCGTGTTCACCAACACCCGGGCGCAGGCCGAGCGCTGGTACAGCGCCATCCTGCTGGCGCGCCCGCAATGGCTGGAGACCACTGCACTGCACCACGGCTCTCTCGATCGCGATGTGCGCCGCCGCGTCGAGGACGGCCTGCGCGATGCCAGTCTGCGCTGCGTCATCGCCACTTCCAGCCTCGATCTCGGCGTCGACTTTTCACCGGTCGATCAGGTGATACAGATCGGCAGTCCCAAGGGTGTCGCCCGCCTGATCCAGCGCGCCGGGCGCAGTGGCCACGGGCCGGGGCGACCGAGCGCCGTTCTCTGTGTGCCGACGCACGCCCTCGAACTGCTCGAAGTCGCTGCCGTCCGCCGCAAGGCCGAGGCCGGCCGGCTCGAGGCGCGGCGACCGCTGCGCCAATGCCTCGACGTGCTCGCCCAGCATCTGGTCACCCTCGCCGCCGGCGGCGGCTTCGACGCCGACACCCTCCGCGCCGAGATCGAGACCACTCACGGCTATCGCGGCCTCGCCGAGCGTGACTGGCAATGGGTGCTCGACTTCATCGCCCGTGGCGGCGATGCCCTCCAGGCCTATCCCGATTTCCGCCGGGTCACCGACCACGGCGACGGCCGCTTCGAGATCCGCGACGCCACACTCGCACGCCGTCATCGCATGGGCATCGGCACCATCACCGCCGACGCCGCGATGAGCGTGCGTTTCGTCGGCGGTGGCCGTATCGGCACCATCGAGGAGAGCTTCATCAACCGCCTGCGCCCCGGTGACGCCTTCCTCTTCGGTGGCCGCATGCTCGAACTCGCCCGCGTGCGTGACCTCACGGCCTATGTGCGCAACGCGCGCCGGCGCACCACGGCCGCGCCGCGCTGGCAGGGGGGACGCATGCCGTTGTCGGCCGAGGTCGCCGACGGCATGCTTGAACTCCTCGACGATTTCCGTGCCGATCGCGAGGTGCCGGCCGAACTCGCAACCCTCCGCCCCGTGCTTGCACTGCAGCAGCGCTGGTCCGCCCTGCCCGGCGCCGGGCGTCTACTCGCCGAGACCGTGCGCTCGCGGGAGGGCGTCCATCTGTTCGTCTATCCGTTCGCCGGCCGCCACGCCCACGAAGGCCTCGCCGCCCTCGCCGCCTGGCGCCTCGCCCAGCGTGCACCCGCCACCCTGCGCACTGCCGTCAACGACTACGGCTTCGAGATCGTTGGCAGCCGGTTCCAGCCGCCGACCGGGGAAGAATTGCGCAACGTGCTGCTGCCGGGCGAAGACCTCGCCGGCGAGATCGAGTCCTGTCTCAACGCCACCGACATGGCCCGTCAACGCTTCCGCGAAATCGCGCGCATCGCTGGCCTCGTGTTCCAGGGCTACCCCGGCCGCGGCAAGAGTGCACGCCAACTGCAGGCCAGCAGCGGTCTCGTCTACGACGTGCTCGCGCGCCACGACCCCGACAATCGCCTGCTCACCCAGGCCGCACGCGAGACCCTCGAACAGGAACTCGACGGCGAACGCCTGCGCCGCGTTGCGCACGACATCGCCAACGCCGAACTCATCACCACCGAACCGCCCAGACTCACCCCACTGGCGTTCCCCCTCTGGGCCGAACGCGCCCAGCAGCGCGTATCCAGCGAGAGCTGGACCGAACGCGTGCAGCGCATGATTGCGAGTCTTGAACGAGCGGCAGGTTGAATCGAACGCCGAACAGGAGCTGAGGCCATGGACTGCCGCACTCGCCAGGTGAGGCGTGGACAAGACTCCAGGCGAGCCGGGGTCGATACGACAAGAGTGTGTGTTTCGCGCACGCAGACCAGAATCGGTCCAGATCCGGACCGCAGAGCTGAAACCCCGGCCTAGTGGGCCAATGTGCGCCACCGCACGGTAGGTCTCTCGACGGCGGGGCAGAATCGGCTCGAACCCTCTTCTTGCCGCTTGAGAAAGCACCGCTGGAGACGACATGGACCGTG
>CAZJGZ010000154.1:0-4967 GCA_964545695.1 uncultured Ectothiorhodospiraceae bacterium
GCGAAAGTAGCAGGCGTGGACACAGAACAATGTACGCAAGCCCACACAAAAGGAAGATTCCGATACCCATCGTGCGAGCGGTACGAATCGCGACGAGCAGTATCGATAGTACGGCGGTACGGAGCGCGGAAAAGTCGCAGTCGGATGTGCGCTAGCGTACATCGGCGTCCATGCAATCGCGGTAATGTCGTTACCCAAGGGAGATGCCGGGATCAAGGGATTGCTAACGGAAAGGACTTGTCAGCAAGGGATTGCTGGCATCGGCAAGGAATCAGCCGCTCGCCATCCCGGATCTCCCTGCCTATACAAGGAGCGCATGCCATGAACAACATTATCTACATCGTCGGTCTCGTCGTGGTGGTCGTAGTGATACTGGGATTTCTCGGCCTGCGTTGAAGCTGCACCCAGGATTTCACCGGACTGGGTGGAATCCAATGTTCCCGCCGCGGGGCCACCGGCTGATGTCCGCTCCCGCGCCCCGGAGTCTCGACTTGTCAGCATCCGCGGAAACCATCGATCTCACCGCCAGGCCGGCGGCCCTGCGCAAGATCCTGCGCGGCTACGGCGCGCCACGCACCGGCCGCAGCCTGTTCGAGCTGCTGATCACCGTGATCCCCTTCGTCGCGCTCTGGGCGTTGCTGGCCTATGCCGTCAGTGCCGGCCATTGGTTCGCGCTCGTGCTCGTGGTGCCGGCCGCCGCTTTCCTGGTCCGGCTGTTCATGATCCAGCACGATTGCAGTCATCGTTCGTTCCTGGCGTCGCGGCGCGCGAACGACTGGCTCGGGCGATGCCTCGGCGTGTTGACGCTGACGCCGCATGACTTCTGGCGCCATGCACACCACATCCATCATGCGAGTTCGGGCAATCTGGATCGCCCGCACGTCGGGGGTATCGACACCCTGACCGTGCGCGAGTACCAGCGCCTGCCGCGCTGGCAGCGCTGGCGCTATCGGCTGTATCGTCATCCCGTCGTGCTCTTCGGGCTCGGCCCGGCCTGGTTGTTCCTGGTGGACCAGCGCCTGCCGGTCGGCAGCATGCGCGCGGGCTGGATGCCCTGGTTGAGCACGATGGGCACCAATGCCGCCATCGTGGTGGTGGGCGGGAGCCTGATGATGGTGCTCGGGGTGTCCACATTCCTGCTGGTGCAGTTGCCGGTCACGGTGCTGGCGGCATCGATGGGCATCTGGCTGTTCTATGTGCAGCACCAGTTCGAGGACACGTACTGGGAGCACGACGAAAGCTGGTCGTTCGAAGAGTCGGCCCTGCACGGCAGCTCGTACTACGTTCTCCCCGGTGTGCTGCGCTGGTTCAGCGCGAACATCGGGGTTCACCACATCCACCACCTGTGCTGCCGCATTCCGTCCTACCGGCTGGCGGAGGTGCTGCACGACCATCCCTCACTGGCGAACGTCAGTCGCATCACGCTGCGGGAGAGCATTGCCGCGGTGCGCCTCGCGTTGTGGGACGAGGACAAGCGCCGACTGGTGTCCTTCCGTGAAGCGAAACGCGATGTACCGACGGATCCGCCCGCGGCCGAGGGGCGGACCGCGGCATCAGCCTGATCGGCGTGCCGTACGCCTGATCACGGGCGCCCATGCCCGGGCGCGTTGCGCAGTCTGCCCATTCCCATCATCATGTGGCGCACCGCCACACGCCTTAACGGGGCCATCCTGCCCGTTGTCCAAGCCCCGGAGTTTCCCGACCAGGCCTTCCCCGGCATCCATGACGCTCCGTCGCGCGGCCATTTTCCGGGTACTCGCCCGGGTATGAGACTGCCGCGAGGCGGCACTCCCAGCATTACAATTTCGATATATACTTGACAAGATTTGCGGCCGGCGGCAGTCTTGTACCTGTCCCGGGAAGTAAGCGCAGTTCCCCGGGCAAGCCCATCCCCATTGCAGCATGGACGCAGACGACGGTGTTGTCCGTGCGATGGCGCACGTAATCAGGGCGCAATCCCCATGAGCTTGCACAACGCTCTTGCCGGGTTGTTTCCGGTGCCTTCCCGAAATCTCTCTATGGAGACCACGGTGCAATCAGCCAAATATGCACGTCCTTCCATGCAGGCGTTCGTAGTGGCCGGCTTCCTGTCACTGACCTTTCCGCTCGCCGCTCATGGCGACGAAGGCGGCTATCAGCTACTCGAGCTGGACGGCGCCATGGTCAAGTGGGGCAAGCAGGAACTGGGCGTGGGCGCGAACGTCAGCTACGCCCTCGCCAACGAGGCGTTGCGGTTCGATGACGCGCGCAATTGTAGTGCTCTGGCGCCGATCAGCGCGTTTTCCGGGCAGGGCATTTCCAGCGAGACGCTGGCGCACGAGGCGGCAGCGGCGTTTCGGGTCTGGGAGCGCGTCTCCGGGCTGTCATTCCACGAGGTCGCGGATGCTCAGGCGGCGGACATCGTCATTGGCGCCCAGGGCCAGCCGCGCGGCTGGGCATTCGCCAACGTCTCCCGGGTGCCCGGTCCGGACACGGAGGTGCGCGCCATCGAGCAGTCACTCGTGTGCCTGAATCCCGAGCAGGAGTGGAAGGTCGGGTTCGACGGCAACGAGGATATCTACGACATCCGCTACACGCTGATCCACGAGATCGGTCATGCCATCGGCCTGGACCATCCCGGGCCCTCCGGCCAGGTGATGGCGTTTCGCTACACCGAGGCCTTCAACGAGTTGCAGCCCGGTGATCTGCGCGGCGTCCGGCGGCTCTATGGGTATGGCGCTGATGAGAATGAAACGGCCGTTCACGCTACTACGAATCCGGACGTTCCGAGCGACGTCGACGGGTAGACGCCACTTTGCGAAAACTGGATGCACTCGACCGTCATGAAAAACCATGTTGGTAAACAGGCATCAGGGGCACAGCGTGCCCCCGATGCCTGAGTGCTTCGGATCAATCGCGCTCGAGTTCGGGCGCGCTCTTCAGCGTTTCCTCGTCCATGTCCACATAGAACACGGAATCATCATCTTCCATGCTGTGCTGGATGTTATCCCAGCCGACGCTGACTTCCTGTCCGCCGAGGCCCAGGAATCCACCGGTCGTGACCACGGCGCCGAGGATGCGGCCGTCGTCACCGATGACCAGGTCATCGATCGTGCCGATGTCATCGCCTGATCCGCGAGTCTTGACGGTCTTGCCGATCACGTCATCGGCGAAGAGCGCACCCGGGGGCTTGCGATCCATGAACTGCTGGCCGCTATCCTGCTGACCGGCAAGTTGTTCATCGTCACGCTCGTCGCCGGCACGCAGCTCGTCGTCACGCTCATCTCCAGCGCGCAGCTCGTCGTCGTCACGCTCGTCTCCGGCACGTAGCTCGTCGTCACGCTCATCTCCAGCGCGCAGCTCATCGTCACGATCTTCACTGGCACGCTGCTCATCGTCGTACTGTTCGCCGGCACGAAGATCGTCTCCCTGCTCGTCACCGGCACGCTGCTCGTCGTCGTACTGCTCGCCGGCACGGAGGTCATCGTCCTGACCGTCTACTGAGGCCTGGACCGCAAATGCGACCGTCCCCAGTGCCAATGCCGGAACCATGGCAGCGGACAGGGTGAACGCGGTTAATTTCTTCATGAGATTTGTCTCCTTTGCTTGTCGGCGGTTTGCCGACCGCACTTGGCTCTGCAATTCCATTCCCGAGTATGGGAACGCTGTTTCAGGTTGGACGCAGGCAAGGGCCTTGTCGGTACGGTGGCACACCTACCCGTCGTCCTGGTCGGAAGCCGGGGGCACAGCATGCCCCCGGTTTCTCGGTGCGTCGGATCATTCGCGCTCGTGCTCGGGCGCGTTCTTCAACGTATCCTCGTCGATATCCGTGTAGAACACGGCGTCGTCATCTTCCATGTCGTGCTCGAGGTGATCCCAGCCGAGACTCAGATCTCGTCCGCCGAGCCCGAGAAAACCATCGGTGGTGATGACTGCACCAAGGATGCGGCCGTCATCGCCGATGAGCAGGTCATCAATCGTGCCGAGGTCGTTGTCGGACTGACGGAGCTTGACCGTCTTGCCGATCACGTCGTCAGCGTAGAGTGCGCCCGCAGGCTTGCTGCTCATGAACTGCTCGCCGGCACGCTGATCATCGTCCTGGGCGTCGCCAGCACGCTGCTCATCGCCCCAGGTCTTGCCAGCACCCTGCTCGTCGTCCCAACTTTCGTCGGCACCACGGTCATCATCATTGTCACGGGCGCGCTCCATGCCCTGGTCGTCGGTGCCATTCTCATCGAACTGCATGCCATCGGAAGTCTCCTGGGCGAATGCAGCCGAGCCCATAGCCAGGGCCGGAACCATGGCGGCGGTCAGGGCGAATGCGGTTAATTTCTTCATGAGTAATATGTCCTCTGATTGTCGGCGGCGTGCCGAACGTTACGGGATCGTCAGTGCAGTTCCCGACGCTCGGGAACACCATTGCAGGGTGGGCGTCACTGCACGTGCTGTCGGTACGCTGGCGCACCTATTCAAGGACGGACCCGTACCCGCACAAGGCCAGACAGAGGCGTGCTTGCGGTGTCCTTGCAAGACCAGTCATGCCGCTGATCAGGAACCGCGATCACATCTTCGATTCGCCACCCAATGATGGTTGGCCGTCAGCGTGATCGGAGCCATGATCACGCAGGCCATGGGTCGAATGATTCGTGCGTTGGGAGACACACAGATCGGACGTGAACCTTCCTCTATGGTGGGGCTTCGCCCTGTCTCGCAATGCGTACATCAAACGAGACGGAAGTCAGCCCTGCGATGATCTGGAAACGGAATCATGAACAAGAGTCGAGTCGAAGGTAGAACAAACGACGAACCGCGAAACACCAAGGGTGAGGCCGACCCGGAACGCGACGAGGCAACGACGGAGGAGCGGGGGAGGCCCGACCAGAATGCCGGCAAGAGTCACACCGTGATGGCCGATATCAACGACGATGCCGAAGAGAAAGGCACCGGGGAGCATTCCGCATCAAGGGAGACCGAGAAGGATGCCGGGA
>CAZJGZ010000155.1:0-4901 GCA_964545695.1 uncultured Ectothiorhodospiraceae bacterium
GGGCTCTGCCCGGCTTTTTTATGGATGGCGCGCCCGGAAGGATGGACTCGGGCCATCCATGGCCCTCGCCCTGGCGGGCCGCTCACTACGTTCGCGGTCCTGATCGGCATTCCTGCCGATCAGTCGAACCCGAGGTTCTCATCAAACCTCCAGTCCCGTAATCCATAAAAAAACCGGGCTCTGCCCGGCTTTTTTATGGATGGCGCGCCCGGAAGGATTCGAACCTCCGACCCCGTGATTCGTAGTCACGTGCTCTATCCAGCTGAGCTACGGGCGCGACGAGCTGCGGATTATCCCGGCGGGCCGCAGGGGCGTCAAGTTGACGTCGTCCGCGGAATTGCCCGGGAATACTGGCGGAGAGAGAGGGATTCGAACCCTCGAAGGGGTTATTAGCCCCTTACTCCCTTAGCAGGGGAGCGCCTTCGACCGCTCGGCCATCTCTCCGCATGATGAACTCCAGTACGCGATGACTGGAGGGCGCACAGGATAACGATGCAGATCGGATCGGTAAAGTATCTTGCGCCAAACGGCGAGATTATGGGCAATGCGGCTCCAAGTGGCAGCCGTCGGCGTTGCCGTGCGTGGCGGTGTCGGTTTCATGGCTCATCGGGGGAAGCCCGCGCGCTCAGACGGTGCTCACCCCGATTGCCACGAATACCGGTTCACTCCCGGTCTTCTACCGGTGAGTCGCCGCCCTGCTCCTGCTTGATGCGCTCGTAAATCTCCTCCCGATGCACTGCGACGTCGCGCGGTGCATTGACACCAAGTCGGACCTGGTTGCCCTTCACGCCGAGGACCGTCACGGAGACTTCGTCTCCGACCATCAGCGTCTCACCGACCCTGCGGGTAAGAATCAACATGGACCTGTACTCCTTTTGCTCTTCATCACCATAAGACAATGGCCGTATCCATCATCGGCCTGCTTTTCCCTTATTTACGCTGGTCGGCTTGTGTCGATTGTCAGCGGCATCTACCCGCCGAACCGTGCCGACTTTCTCGGGATAGTAGTTGCTCGGTCTATAACGGCCCGTCCGCGGATTCCGTGCTCGCTCCGGAGCCGACTGTCGTCTCTTCGGGCGCATCGAGGCCAAAGGCCGTATGCAGCGCGCGAACACCGAGTTCCAGATATTTCTCCTCGATCACCACGGATATCTTGATTTCGGATGTGGAGATCATGAGGATGTTGATGCCTTCATTGGCCAGTGCTTCGAACATGCTGCTGGCGATGCCCGCGTGGGAGCGCATGCCGACGCCGACCAGGGAGAGTTTGACGATGCGGTCGTTGCCCTCGACCTTGCGTGCGCCCATCTCCGCGCCTACCTCGCGGACGAGCTCCAGCGTGCGCTCGAAGTCGCTGCGGTGGACCGTGAACGTGAAATCGGCCTTGCCGTCTTCCTTGGCAATGTTCTGCACGATCATGTCCACTTCGATATTGGCGTCGGCAACGGCGCCGAGAATCCGGCGCGCGATGCCGGGTTGATCCGGAACGCCGGCAACGGTTAGTTGCGCCTCGTCGCGATTGAACGCGATCCCGGAGATCAGTGCGTTTTCCATGTCCCGCTCCTCGTAGGAAATCAGCGTCCCGTCGTTGTCGATGAAACTGGATTTCACGCGTAACGGCACGTTGTACTTGCCGGCAAACTCCACGGCCCGGATCTGCAACACCTTGGCGCCCAGGCTCGCCATTTCGAGCATTTCCTCGAAGGTCACGCGATCCAGCCGCCGCGCCCGCGGAACCACACGCGGATCCGTGGTATAGACGCCATCCACGTCGGTGAATATCTGGCACTCATCGACTTTCAGCGCCGCGCCCAGCGCCACGGCGGAGGTGTCGGAGCCGCCTCGACCCAGGGTGGTGATGCTGCCGCCCTCGTCGACGCCCTGGAACCCGGCGACCACGACCACGCGCCCTGCACGCAGGTCCGCGCGGATGCGCGTGTCATCGATGTGCTCGATGCGTGCCTTGCCATGGGCCGAATCGGTGCGGATCGGGACCTGGCCACCGGTATAGGATCGGGCCGGACATCCACGCTGTTCCAGTGCCATCGACAACAGCGCAATGGTGACCTGCTCGCCGGTGGCAAGCAGCGTGTCCATTTCGCGGAGGCTGGGCTTGGGCTGGATCTGGCGGGCAAGGTCGATCAGGCGATTGGTTTCGCCGCTCATCGCGGAGACCACGACCACCACGTCGATCCCCTGCTCACGGGTTGCCTTGACGATGTCGGCGACATGGCCAATGCGCTCGGCGCTGCCCACGGAAGTGCCGCCGAATTTCTGAACGTAGAGGGTCATTCGCTTCCTGCCTGAGGACGTCAGGGCCTGCTGCCCACCTGGGTTGGAATGGTCGGTCGGCTGGATGCCGACACGCTGAATGTTTCGACCTTGCTACACGGATATAGTGCCACGAAAAGTGCATCGCCTGCACCTCGCGGCTTTCCTTGTGAATACACAATCATCGCCTGTCAGCCCGTCCGGGACTGTTCGCGGGCCCAATCCACGACACCTGCCAGGGCCGAATCGAGATTCTGCGGCTGACTGCCACCCGCTTGTGCCATTTCCGGGCGTCCGCCACCGCGTCCGCCAACCTGGGCGGCCACGAAATTGGCCAGGTCACCCGCCCGGATGCGATCGGTCGCATCGCGCGTGACCCCAGCCGCGATCTGGACCTTGCCATCGTTGACCGTCGCGAGCAGCACGGCGCCGGTGCCGAGCTTGTTCTTGAGCTGGTCCACAGTTTCGCGCAACGTGCGCGCGTCGGCCTGCTCCAACCTGGCAGCGAGGACGCGGATACCGTCCACATCCACTGCCTGCGTGGCCAGATCGCCGCCTTCGGCACTGGCCAGGCGCGACCGAGTCTGTTCGAGCTCCTTTTCCAGCTTGCGTGTGCGCTCGATCAGTTGCGTTGCGCGCGTGTCGACCTCTTCAGTCACGGTGTTGAACGCCATGGCGGTCCGCTGAAGACGCTGCTCCTGCTGTTGCACCCAGCGTGTCGCATCCTCGCCGGCCACCATCTCGATGCGGCGGACGCCGGCGGCGATCCCGGTCTCACTGGTGATCTTGGCGAAGCCGATGTCGCCGGTACGGTCGACATGGGTGCCACCGCACAATTCGAGCGAATTCGGCCCCAGGCGCAGGACTCTGACCTGGTCACCGTACTTCTCACCGAACAGCGCCATCGCCCCTTCGGCAACGGCCGATTCCATGTCCGTTACCCGCACCTCGCAGGGGCTGTTGCGCCGGATTTCGCGGTTCACGAAGGCCTCGATCTCCGTGCGCTGTTCGGCGGTGACCGGCTGCAGATGGGAGAAGTCGAAGCGCAGGTGGTCCGGCGCGACCAGCGATCCCTTCTGCTGCACATGGTCGCCGAGCACCGCGCGCAGCGCCGCATGCAGAAGATGGGTGGCCGAATGATGCACGCGCACGGCGGAACGCCGTTCGATATCGATCTCGGCCTGCAGGACCTGGCCGAGGCTGAGCGCGCCGCTCTGCAAACGCCCGACATGGGCGGTTGCCTGGCCCTGTTTCCGTGCGTCCTCGACCCGGAAGTCCGCGTCCGGGCCGGTGAGTCGGCCCTGATCGCCGACCTGACCACCGGCCTCGGCGTAGAACGGTGTCGTGTCGAGAAAGACCATGCCCGCCTCGCCGGCCGCGAGTTTCTCCACGGCTTCGCCATCGCGGTAGAGCGCAATCACGCGGCCCTCGTCGCTGGCGTGGTCGTAGCCCGTGAAGCTGCTGGGTGCCTCGACCCGCACCCCAGCGGCGACCTCCATGCCGAAACGGCTGGCTTGCCGGGAGCGAGCCTGTTGTGCCGCCATGTGCTCGCGGAAGCCCGCGTAGTCGACGCGCAAACCCTGCTCGCGGGCAATGTCGGCGGTGAGGTCGAAGGGAAACCCATAGGTGTCGTAGAGTTTGAACGCGACATCACCGGGGATGGTGCTCGCTGCGTCCAGTTCCTCGGCGGTCCAGCCCTCTTCCGGCATCGCTTCCTCGCGATATTCGTCACGCGGTTCCAGCGTGCGCACGGCCTCCTTGAGAACCTTCAGGCCCTGCGCCAGGGTTTCCTGGAAGCGACGCTCCTCCTGCAGCAACACGCTTTCGACCTGTTCCTGTCCCCGTGCGAGCTCCGGGAATGCCTCGCCCATCTCCGCCACCAGCGGCGCGGTCAGGCGGTGGAAGAACGGCTCGTCCAGGCCCAGCTTGTGGCCGTGGCGCGCAGCGCGACGAATGATGCGGCGCAGTACATAGCCGCGACCCTCGTTGGCCGGCAGTACGCCGTCGACGATGAGAAAGGCGCAGGAACGGATGTGGTCGGCGATCACGCGCAGCGACGCGGCATCCGTGTCCTGCGTACCCGCCAGCGTCGCCACTTCATTGAGCAGGCGCTGGAACAGGTCGATGTGATAGTTGTCATGGACGCCCTGCAGCACGGCCGCAATGCGCTCGAGGCCCATGCCGGTATCGACACAGGGCGCGGGCAGTGGCGTCATCTCGCCATCGGCCGAGCGGTCGTACTGCATGAACACGAGATTCCAGATCTCGACGTACCGGTCGCCATCCTCTTCGGGGGTGCCGGGCGGCCCCCCGGGTATGCCGGGGCCATGGTCGTAGAAGATTTCGCTGCACGGACCGCACGGTCCGGTATCGCCCATCTGCCAGAAGTTGTCGCTGCCCGCGATCCGCGTAAAGCGTTCCGGGGCAACCCCGATATGATTCAGCCACAAGTCGGCTGCATCATCGTCATCCACATAGGTTGTCACCCACAGCCGTTCCGCCGGCAGCCCCAGTTCGACGGTGAGAAATTCCCAGGCGAATTCGATCGCCTCCTTCTTGAAATAATCACCAAAGCTGAAATTGCCCAGCATCTCGAAAAAGGTATGGTGGCGCGCGGTATAGCCGACATT
>CAZJGZ010000156.1:0-4875 GCA_964545695.1 uncultured Ectothiorhodospiraceae bacterium
CCCGCCCGGTGATCGGGCGCGGGGTCGGCGTGGCGTTGCTGGCCGGCTACGCGGCTTATGTCCTGGCGGCGCAGGGATGATGGGTGCGCCCCGCCAGGGCTTGCTGCGACCGGGCGCGCTCCTTCCGCGCCTCATTGTCGTGCTCGCCTGCGCGCTGTTCGGAGTGCCGCCGGGTCATGCGGACAGGTCACCCGCGCAGTCCGGCCCGGCTGCGGAAAGCCGCATCGATCTGGCCCATGACAGCCTGAAGGTGCAGCGGCAGCTCCAGCGTGCCCAGGAGCCGGCCGGCGAAGATATGCCCGATCCGGCGGTGCAGAACCCGGCCCTTCGGGCACTGCCCGCCCCTGCCGCCGTCCGCATCGCTGCCGCCCGGCATTCGAGCCCGCTTCCCGCCAAGATCCGTATCCTTCCTCCGGTCCGGGGACCGCCTGCGGGCTGACGCTATTCCGTCAGTCCGAACTCTCAGGCAAACAAGGATACCGACATGCGCCGACCTGCATGGGTCATCATGACCTATGCCGTCCTGCTGCTCCTGGCAGTTGCGATGGCCCTTCCGAACTTTCTCCCCCAGACCGTGCGCAGCACACTGCCCGGCTGGGTCACGAACCAGACCGTCTCCCTTGGCCTTGACCTTCAGGGCGGCGCGCATCTTCTGCTGGCGGTGGACCGCGACGACCTCGCCGCGGCGCGGCTGCAGGATCTGCGCGAAACCCTTGTCTCCGCGATGCGTGAGCAGAACCTCGACCCGGCGGCGATCCGGGCCGATGGGCTGTCCCTGTCGGCCCCCGCGAACGACGCGCTGCTGGCCGCACTGCGGGGCATTGCCGCGATCGCCGCTCCGCCCGGGTGGCCGGCCGGCTTCACGGTAGACATGTCCGACAAGACCTTGCAGCTGTCGCTGACCCAGGAGGGCCTCGATCATGCGGCGCGCATTGCTGCCGACCGCAGCCTCGAGGTGATCCGCCACCGTGTCGATCAGGTCGGGGTATCCGAACCCGTCATCACCCGGGTGGGTGAGGATCGGATCCTTGTGCAGATGCCTGGGATCGAGAACCCAGGGCAGCTGCGCGAGCTTCTGGGCTCGACCGCGAAGATGAGCTTTCAGATGGTCGCGCCCGCCGCCGGCCCAGATGTCTCGTTTCTCCCGATGCGCGACGGCAGCGGCAGCGTTCCGGTCGAGAACCGTGTGGCGCTCTCGGGTGACCGGCTGGACCGGGCGGCCTCGGCCTTCGACCCCGACACCGGCCGTCCGATGGTGACCTTCGGTTTCGACCGGGCGGGCGGCATGACCTTTGCCGAAATCACGGCGGCCAATATCGGCGAGCGCTTCGCGATCGTGCTGGACGGCGAGGTGCTGACCGCTCCCGTGATCCAGACTGCCATTCCGGGCGGTAACGGTCAGATCACCGGTGACTTCACGATCGAGGAGGCGCAGACGCTTGCCGTGCTGATCACCTCGGGGGCGCTTCCCGCGTCGCTCGACGTGATCGAGGAGCGCAGCGTCGGCGCGACACTGGGGGCGGATTCCATCGCGGCGGGCTTGCTCGCCGGGCCGGTGGGCCTGGCGCTCGTGGTGGCGACGATGGTGGGGCTTTACGGTGCCTGGGGCCTACTGGCCAGCGCGGTGCTCGGGCTGAACGTCATGCTGACGCTGACGGCCCTCGGGCTGCTGGGCGCCACGCTGACCCTGCCCGGTATCGCGGGCATCATCCTGTGCCTCGGCATCGCGGTGGACAGCAACATCCTCATCTTCAGCCGTATCCGCGAGGAAACGGCGAAAGGCACGATTGCCATCAAGGCGCTGACACAGGGCTACGCGCGCGCCTGGGCCACGATCCTGGACGCCAACATCACCACGCTTCTGGCGATGGCGCTGCTGTTCATGTTCGGCGCGGGGGCGATCCGCGGCTTTGCCGTCACCATGATGCTGGGCATCCTGATTTCCATGTTCACCGCCGTGGTGCTGATGCGCATGGTCATGGAGGCACTGGTGCGCCGCCGCAAACCCGCCCGGCTGGAGATCGCGCCGCTGGTCGGCCGGGTGCGCGCCCCCGGGGCGCTCTCGTTCATGCGCCGCGGTCGGCTGGCGCTGGCGGCATCGGCGGTGCTGTCGCTTGGGGCGCTGGCCGCGCTGGTGATGCCGGGGCCGAATTTCGGGATCGACTTCACCGGCGGGGTGCAGATGGTGCTGCGCTCGGACGCCCCCTTACGGCTGGCCGAGTTGCGCGCGGCGATCGCCGCGGGCGTGCCGGGCGATGCCAGCCTTCAGGCTTTCGGTGACCCGAACGAGGCGCTGATCCGCGTTGAGGGTGACGCCGGGCAGGCCACCGTGGCCGCGGTGGAAGCTGCCGCGGCGCAGGCCGTGCCGGGCGCTGTCTTTGAGCAGATCGACCTCGTGGGCCCCACCATCAGCGGCGAGCTGGCGAGCACGGGGCTGATCGCGCTTTCCCTCGCGATGCTGGCGATGCTGGTCTATATCTGGGTGCGGTTCGAGTGGCACTTTGCCGCCGGCGCCATCGCGGTCCTGTTCCTGGACGTCGTCACGACCTTCGGGGTCATCGCCGTGATGGGGTGGGAGGTGAACCTGACCACCATCGTCGCCCTGCTGACGCTGATCGGCTATTCCGTGAACGACAAGGTGGTAGTCTATGATCGCATCCGCGAGCACCTGAGGACGGGCGATGAAGAACCCCTCGCCGACGTGATCGACCGCAGCCTCAACCAGGTCCTGGCACGCTGCATCTTCACGTCGGGAACCACGCTGGCCGCGCTCCTGCCCATGGCGGTCTGGGGCGGGCCGGCCGTTGCCGGCTTTGCCATGCCGATGATCGCGGGTGTGGTGATCGCGACGGGGTCGTCGATCTTCGTGTCGGGTCCTGTGCTCGCATGGTTGGCCGCGCGAACCCCGGATCTGCTGCGCAGTGATCGGTTGCAGCAGGGCGGCTGATCGGGACCCACGCCGGGGGCGAAGACGCGCCCGACGTGGGGTCGGTCAGAACTGCCCGGATCGCCGTCGGTTCGATGCTCATGTGCTTTGCAGGCATTTGCGGAGCGGCGGCGACACGCTGCACGTTCTGCAAGCGCAGTCGGTCATGGCCTGCTCAATGCGGTGGCCTTTGCTCCGAAGACCAAGGTCACCTGCCCGAGGGATGTCTGTGGCCGGCGCTTTCGGTCTCACAAGGCGAACGCAAACAATCACTCCCTTCTTGCCCCGACATGATCCTGATAAACACGTCCCACAGCGCAGGATGCAAGCGGCGGCGCGACGCTCCATTTCTCAGGATTCAGGCATATGGATTCCCCTATCGGTTCCACGTCGTTCCCGCTCCTGGCGGGCGCAGCAATTGCGATCCTTTTTCTCTTGGTCTGCTCGGCGGTCTTCTCTGGCTCGGAAACTGCGCTGACCACCGCAAATCGGGGTAAACTCCACAAACGGGCCGAGCAGGGCGACCCTGGCGCGCGGCGCGCCCTTCGGCTGACAAAAGACAAGGAGCGGTTGATCGGCGCGATCCTGCTCGGTAACAACCTCGTCAATATTCTGGCGGCTTCGCTCGCAACAATGGTCTTCACAGTCCTTCTCGGCGAGGGTGGCGTCGCAGTCGCGACCGTCCTGATGACTGCTCTCGTGCTGATCTTTTCCGAGGTGCTGCCGAAGACCTACGCGATCACCAATGCGGATGTCGTGGCGCGCCGTGTGTCCGGCTTCATGACCCTTGTCGTCAGGATCGCGGCACCGGTGGTCACGTTTGTGCAGGTCATGGTCAGGGGCATCTTGCGAATTGTCGGGGTGCAGGCGACCGACGCGCATCCGTTCGCCGCGCACGAAGAGATCGCCGGGGCGATCGCTCTGCACCATTTCGAGGGTGCGGTGGAGACGGCGGACCGAGACCGCCTGCTTGGAGCGCTCGACCTCGCGCAGCGAACCGTTGACGAGGTGATAACACACCGCCGAGACGTCGAAGCAATCGATATTGATCGGCGGACGAGCGAGATCATCGCGGCTGTTCTGGCATCCGGATTTACCCGGATTCCGCTTTGGCAGGGGTCGTCCGATAACATCGTGGGGGTCCTGCACACCAAGGACCTGGCGCGCGCGATGCACGCCGTGATCGAGAACAACGGCGCGGCGGCGCTGGAGACGCTCGACATCGCGTCGATCGCGATGAAGCCCTACTTCATTCCCGATGTGACGGGCCTCGACGACCAACTCCACGCCTTCATTAAGAACAAGAATCACCTGGCCATCGTTATCGATGAATATGGTGCGTTACGGGGGGTGGTGACGCTCGAGGACATCCTCGAGGAGATTGTGGGCAACATCTCGGATGAGCACGACATCGGTGGCGACGCGATGTTGGAAGTCGAGACCGACGGATCGGTCGCCGTCCCCGGCAGCATCAGTATCCGCGAGGTAAACCGCGCCATGGACTGGGGCTTGCCAGAAGAAGATGCAGTCACCGTGGCCGGACTCGTGATCGATTTCGCACGCCGCATTCCCGAGGCAGACGAAATCTTCAACGTCCACGGCTACGAGATCGAGGTGCTCCAGCGTGATCAGGCGCGATTAACGAAATTGAGAGTGCGGAAGGGGGCGAATGGGTGGCGGGAGGGATAAGCCCGTAGGCAAAGCGCCCGAAGCCGACCAGGAATTAAGGGGTCCGCTGCGACTCCGTCATCTCGGACGCGGCCTGAGCAGCGCAACCATGATAGACCGAGTTCAGGAGCGATTTGATGCCGCACCGACAACCACCGTTCGCAAGCCCGACTGTCCGCTTCCTGCGCGTTGCTGCCGTTCATAACCAGCGAAGCGAAGGTCGGCTGGTTCTGTCTCGAAGGTGGTGGAAATTCGTGAGCGGCGATCTCCAGCGTGTTCAC
>CAZJGZ010000157.1:0-4840 GCA_964545695.1 uncultured Ectothiorhodospiraceae bacterium
CAAGCGGACCCCACCTCGACAGATACCCATACCGCCGACGATCACGATCACCGAGGACCCTCATGACGCTGTTTGCGCTTATCGCCCTCGCCCTGAGCGCCCTCGCAGTGCTCACGCTGCTGCCGGCGCTGCGCAGCGTCGGCAGCACACTCAGTCACAGCGACCAGACGTTGCTGGAAGACTACCGCGCACGACTGGCGGAACTCGAGCGCGAACTCGAGCGGGGCGCGGTCGACCCCGACATGGCGGCCGAATCACGTGCCGCGATCGAGCGCGAGATGCTGGCGAACCTGCCCCCCGCGGCCGATACACCGAATGCCGACGCGCCGAATGCCAACAACTCGCTCGCGCGCCCGGTGTTGCTGACCGCCACCGCCCTGGTTCCCGTGCTCGCGATCACGGTCTATATCAGCACCGGCCGCCCCGACCTGCTCACGTCGCCGCCAAGCGTGCGCATGAGCGAAGAGCAGCAACGCGAATTCGCCCACATGCAGCCCGGCGAACGGATCGAGGCGCTGGAGCCCTGGCTGGAGCGCCGTCCGCGCGCGGGCGAAGGCTGGGTGCTGCTGGGCCACGCCTACCGTGCCGAGGGACGATTCGACGCGGCCGACGCCGCCTACGCCGAGGCCCGTGACCTGCTCGGCGACGACGCGTCGCTGCTGGCCTATCACGCCGAGGCGCTGTTGCTCGCCAACGATCGTCGGTTCACCCGGCGTATCAATCGACTGCTGGAACGGGCCCTCGATCGGGACCCTGATCATGGCCTCGCACTGCTCCTGATGGGGCATTCCGCCATGGCGCGCGACGACACCGAGGCGGCAATCGAATATTGGCGGCGCATGGCCGGCCGGATGCCGGCCGACAGCGAGCAGCGCCAGATCGTCGAGGCGCTGATCGCACGGGCCGGCGGCGAGGCACCACCTGCCGGCGCACCACTGGAAGCCCCGACCGCAGGTACCACACCGGTTCCCGAGTCGGAGGCCGAGGCCTATTCGGAATCGGCGCCCGCAGTTGCCGAGGGCACACAGGTGTCAGTGCGTGTGGCCCTGGCCGCAGACCTCGCCGGCGACGCTCGCGCCACTGACACGGTATTCATCTTTGCGCGCAACGCCGACCACGGCGGCCCCCCGCTCGCGGTTGCCCGCACATCCGTCGGCAATCTGCCCAGCCGCATCGACCTCGACGATTCGCATTCCATGGTCGAGGGCAATGACCTGTCGTCCGCGAGCCGGATCGTGGTGGGCGCGCGTGTTGCCCGCAGCGGCGCCACCGAGCCTCAGAGCGGTGATCTGGAGGGGCTCAGCGATCCCGTCGACATCGGCGGGGGCGCCGAGGTGAACGTGCAGATCGATCGGCGCATCCCCTGACCCGATTGCCGCCCCGGTCCGGGCGGCCAACCGCGCTTGAGCCGGCTGTGGCCGCTGTGTATCGTCTCGGGCTCACTGCACGGTTACGGCGCGATCGCGACCGGCGCATCATCAGGGGGATATCCAGACAGCCATGCTTGCCGTTGACAACATCGTCAAACGGTTCGGCGGCGTTACGGCCGTCGACGGTTGTTCCCTGCGCGTGGAAACGGGCTCCATCACGGGCCTGATCGGTCCCAACGGGGCCGGCAAATCCACCCTGTTCAATATCGCCGCCGGTTTCATCAAGCCCGACGCCGGCACGGTGACCCTCGATGACCGGGACGTCACCGGCATGCCGCCACATCGACTGTTCCACCAGGGACTCGTCCGGACGTTCCAGATCCCGCACGAATTCGAGCGCATGACGCTGCGCGAGAACCTCATGATCGTGCCGCCCATGCAGGCCGGCGAAAACGTGCTCAACCCGCTGTTCCGGCCCTGGCGCGTCGCCGCCCAGGAACGCGAGCTGAAGGCGCGGGCCGAAGATGTGCTCGAGTTCCTGAACCTTGCCCATCTGGCCGACGAGCTCGCCGGGCGGCTGTCCGGCGGGCAGAAGAAACTGCTGGAGCTGGGGCGGACCATGATGACCGATGCCCGCATGGTCCTGCTGGATGAGCCGGGCGCGGGCGTCAATCGCACGCTGCTGGCCAGGCTCGCCGACGACATTCGGCGGCTGAACCGCGAGCGCGGCTACACCTTCTGCATCATCGAACACGACATGGACCTGATCGCCTCGCTGTGCGATCCGGTGGTGGTCATGGCCCAGGGCAAGGTGCTGACCGCGGGCACCATGGCCGAGGTCCGGCGCGATCCGCGTGTGCGTGAGGCCTATCTGGGCGGATCGGTCGCTGCGGAGAACCCGGCATGAGTCTGCTCCACGCCGACCAGATCCGCGGCGGCTACGGCGACGCGGATATCCTCCACGGGGTGTCGCTCACCCTCGATGCCGGCGAGATCGGGGTCATCATCGGCCCCAACGGCGCCGGCAAATCCACCGCCATGAAGGCGCTGTTCGGCCTGCTGCGCGTGCGTTCCGGCCGCGTGCACTTCGACGGTCACGACATTACCAACGCACCGGCGGATCGTATCGTCAAGCGCGGGATGTGCTACGTCCCGCAGGAATACAATGTCTTCCCTTCGCTGTCGGTACACGAGAATCTGGAGATGGGTGCATTCATCCGCCGGGATGACTACTCGGCCCAGCTCGACCGTGCCTATGAACTCTTTCCGCCCTTGAAGGAGAAGCGCCGACAGCCGGCCGGCACGCTCTCCGGGGGGCAGCGGCAGATGGTAGCGATCGCACGCGCCCTGATGCTCGACCCGCGCCTGCTGATGCTCGACGAACCGACCGCCGGTCTTTCTCCCCGGTTCATCGACCTGATCTTCGAGTGCGTGCGCAACATCAACGATCAGGGCGTGGCCATTCTCATGGTCGAACAGAACGCGCGTCAGGCACTGGCCCTCGCCGACCACGGCTATGTCCTGGTGCTGGGCAGCAATCGCCACCAGGACACCGGGCCGAACCTGCTCGCCGATCCCGAGATCGCGGACATGTTCCTGGGCGGAGCGGACCGCGATGATTGAGGTCCTGCAGCTGCTGATCTACGGCATCGTGCTGGGCAGCATCCTCGCCCTCGGCGCGATCGGCGTTTCCCTGATCTTCGGCATCCTGCGCTTTGCCCATTTCGCCCACGGCGACATGATGACGCTGGGTGCGTACTTCGCGTACCTGGTGTTCACCACGCTGCAGCTGCCCTTCCCGCTCGCGGTCGTCGTCGCGTTCGTCGGCACCGCGGCAGCGGTTGCCGCGATCGACTGGCTGTTCTACAGCCGCCTGCGCAAGAGTCCCGCGATCATCCTGCTGATCAGTTCCGTCGGTGTCGCCCTGATGATGCGCAGCCTGGTGCAGGTATTCTGGGGCTCGCGCAACCGCGTCTATGACGTCGCCATCGACGAAGCCATTACCTTCGGCGGTCTGCGCATTCAGCCGGACCAGCTGCTGATCATCGGGGGCACGATCATGCTGGTCGTCGCCCTCCATGCCTTTCTCACGCGCACGCGGCTGGGCAAGGCCATGCGGGCGATGTCGGACAACGCCGATCTCGCCCGTATCTCCGGCATCAATACCGATCGCGTCGTGCTGCTGACCTGGATCATTGCCGGCGGCCTTGCCGCCACGGCGGGCATCTTCCTCGGCCTCGATACACGGCTGCATCCGACCATGGGCTGGCACATGCTGCTGCCGGTGTTCGCGGCCGCCATCTTCGGTGGTATCGGCAAGCCCTATGGCGCCATCGTCGGCGCCTTCGTCATCGGCATCGCCATGGAGATGTCGACCCTGTTCCTGCCATCGGCCTACAAGGCCGCAGTGGCCTTCGCCATCATGGTCATCATGCTGATCTGGCGACCGACCGGCCTGTTCAAGGGCAAGGTGCTCTGACATGGAATACGGTGGACTGCTCAACTACGCCATCTTCTTCCTCACCACGGTGGGCATCTTCGGCATCATGGCCCTCGGCCTGAACGTCCAGTGGGGCTTCACCGGCCAGCTCAACATCGGCATTCACGGCCTGTTCGCCGTCGGTGCCTACACGGCCGCGATCCTCACCACCTCCGCGAGCATCAGCCATCTCGGCGGCTTCGGGTTGCCCTTCCTGCTCGGCATTGTGGCGGCCATGGCGGTGACGGGGGTCATCGCCTTCGGAGTCGGCCTGCTGACGCTGAATCTCCGTTCCGACTACCTGGCCATCGCCACCATCGGACTCGCCGAGATCATCCGTCTCGTGCTGAAGAACGAGCAGTGGCTGACCGCCGGCGTGCGCGGCATCGCCGGGATCGACAAGCCGGTCGGCGGGCTGCGGGGTTTCGAGGGCGCCCTGGCCTACCTGGGTGTCGTCGCCGTGTTCCTCGCGCTGAGTTACTTCACGCTGCAAATCCTGTTCCGCTCGCCGTGGGCACGTGTACTCCGTGCCATCCGCTCCAACGAGGATGCGGTCCGTGCCGCGGGCAAGAACGTGCTCGCCTTCCGCGTGCAGGCATTCGTCATCGGCTCGCTGTTCATGGGCCTGGGCGGCGCGCTCTACGCCCATTTCAGCGGCTTCATCAGCCCCGAGGCCTTCGATCCGATGTATGGCACGTTCCTGATCTGGGTCATGCTGATCGCCGGCGGCAGCGGCAACAATCGCGGTGCATTGCTGGGCGCGCTGGTGGTCTGGGGCGTGTGGAGCCTGACGCCCAACCTCATCGCGTGGCTGGCGAGTGTCTGGGAGGCGCTCACGGGCATCTCGGGAGAAGGCTTCGAGGCGCGCAGCTCCGCCCTGCGCATGTTCCTCATCGGGCTGCTGCTCAACATCATCCTGATCACCCGGCCCCAGGGCATCCTGCCGGAGAAGCCGCCACGGCCCTTCTCCTTCTTCGGCCTGCGCCGGTAG
>CAZJGZ010000158.1:0-4833 GCA_964545695.1 uncultured Ectothiorhodospiraceae bacterium
TGTGCGCCGGTGCCGTGATGCTGTTCGGCATTCCGCGCGTCGTGATCGGCGAGAATCGGAACTTCCGGGGTGACGAGGAGCTGCTGCGCGCACGCGGAATAGAAGTCGAGGTTTTACAGCTACCGGCGTGCATCGAGCTCATGGAAACATTCATCGAGCAGCAGCCCGAACTCTGGAACGAAGACATCGGCCGTTGATTCACGAACTGCCTGGGAGCGGCAAGGTAACCCAGGTGAGCCCGCTGCTCGATTGTCAATACGTGTTCGCTTCAGAGCGGATTGCGAGAACCAGGGGCAGCTGGTTTTCCTGCGGGCGGGCCAAGTCTAGTCAATCTGATCAGGGAAGGTCTGATCAATTCAGGCCTTCGCGCGGCAGGGATGTGCCTCCAGATCAACGACTGCAAGTCGTTGATCTGGAGGGCCATGGAAATCGCATTTGACCAGGAGCACCAGTCGGCGCATCGGCCGTTCTGCGCTCGGCCCCGGACCCGAGGACGAGCGTGGTTGCTGAGGCGCCTTGTAGAGGGTCAGATGGATGGTCCGAAGGTCCGCGGTGATTGGTATCCACGCCGCGAGACGGCACACTGTTGGGGGCAGTTCATGGATGAGGGGAAAGGTTTCGATGCTGTCAGGTTTGCGTTCCGCGCTGTTCTTTGCTGGGTTCTTCGCGATCACGCCACCCTTCGCCCTGCTGATCTTCGCCTTCTGGCACCTGCCCTATGGCGTGCGCGAGGACACTGCGCGCTTGTGGTGCCGCGCGAGTTTGCTTTGGCTGCGGATATGCTGCGGCGTGCGTCACCGCGTGGTCGGGCTCGAGAACCTGCCAGCGGGGCCGGCGGTCGTGATGTCCAATCACCAGTCGGCGTGGGATACGATTGCCTATCGTACGATCTTCCCCGCGCGGCTTTCCTGGGTCGTCAAGCGCGAGCTGTTCCGGCTGCCGTTCTATGGCTGGGCGCTGAGGGCGCTGGAGGAGATCGGGGTCGGCGAGCAGTCCCCGCGGGAAGCACTTCGTGAGGTCGAGGGAAAAGGTGCCGCACACATCCGTTCCGGGCGCTGGGTGGTGATCTTCCCGGAGGGAATGCGGGTGCGCCATGGGGAACTGGGCCGCTTCCTGCAGGGCGGGGCGCGGCTCGCCTGCGCCACCAGCATGCCGGTGGTTCCGGTGGCTGTCGATTCAGGCTATTGCTGGCCGACGCATGACTGGCGCAAGCGGCCGGGCCTGATCACCGTTCGGATCGGACCGCCCATCGAGACGGCACAACGGAGCCCGGTCGAGGTCGGCCGGCTCGCGCGGGACTGGATAGGGGAGCAACTGGTCGATATCGGTACCGCACGCCCCGGGAGAACGACACACGCCGGATTACAGTAAGTCTCCACACTCCATGCGATTTTCGCTCAGTAATTCAATGTGATCGTCAGATCCAGTTCTTGTCCATCGTACTGAAAGCTGGCGGCTTCGAACGAAGGCGCACTCATCGACGCTTCTGCGTCGCTTGAAAAACCGTAGCCTTCCTTGGGGACCCCCAGCCAGTTTGTGTCGAGTTCGCCGTTCATATTTTCATCATGAATCACGGCCAACGCATACGTTCCCGGCGCGATGTCCAAAAAGTTGCAACGCGCCTGCGTATCCTGAATCTTGATCATCATGATATTGGTCGCGAATTTCAGAAACTTCTTCGGAAACCCCTCTGGCGCTTCAAATAGTGCACAAGCGACCGCGCCATCGCTGTTTCTGATATCCAGAATCTGCACGTGAATTCCAGCACAAGATGACTGGGCAAAGGCCATCGCCGGAAAAGAACTCGCAAACCCCAGCACTGCGCACAATGCTGCACCCCGAAATCCCATGGGGAGCCACGTCCCCGGATCCCTGACGATGGAAGCCAATACCGATTTCCGTTCGATTGACTCACTCATGATCTTCCTCACACGTCCAATCTGTGTAGTCTGGCTCAACTTTCCTTAGACATCTTACGGTACAGCATTTCTGCGCCGTTCTCAGGGTGTGTGCCCAGCGCCTCTGGCCATGCGCAGTTCCTGCGTGGGGTCCTGCATCCGCACCTGGACCTCGATCGAGACCCGCTAGCTTACTAACGCTTTGCTACTCAGAACGAACTGCTCGGTGGGCTGCCGCAGCAAAAAGCCCAGCCCTTGCGTCCGGTCGCAGATGGCGAGATAGTGGGTGTGAAGAAGCCGAATTCTGGAAGATTTCAGGCGCTATATTGAAGGGAGTAGGGGGCGGGACGATGGATACCGAAACGTCTACCCAGCAGAAGTCGAACGCCGAGACGTACCCGCGTTCCGAGCCGCTTTCATCGTCGACGGCACCTCAACGCGTCATGAATCCACCCCGTGCACCCGACCGCTGGATCACGGAGAGGCTGCTGCGCTTCGCCGGCAAACCGCCCGTGGCCATCGAGCTGTGGAATGGCGAGCGAGTGCTCGCGCCGGGCCAGGAGGCGGTCCATACCCTGCACATCGGCGACCGCGGCGCCCTCTACAGCCTGCTGAGCAATCCCAATCTGGCCTTCGGCGATCTCTACAGGGCTGGACGCGTGAGGGTCGAAGGGGATCTTGTCGAGTTCCTCACGGATATTACCCGGCATCTCGAGCAGCACCGGGCGCACCAGCCCATGGCGGCGCGATGGCTGCAGCGTGGCCACGCGACGCCCCGGGCGGCCGGCGAGCAGGCCGCGAAGGAGAACATCCACCACCACTACGATCTCGGCAACGAGTTCTATCAACTGTGGCTCGATCAGGCGGCGATGCAGTACACCTGCGCCTACTACGAAGAGCCCGGCCTGACCCTCGAGCAGGCCCAGATTGCCAAGCTCGAATACGTCTGCCGCAAGCTCGCGCTTCAGCCCGGCCAGCGGGTGGTGGAACTGGGTTGCGGCTGGGGCGGGCTGGCCCGCTACATGGCACGTGAGTACGGCGTCAGCGTGAGGGCGTTCAACATCTCCCGAGAACAGGTCGAGTACGCCCGTGCGCAGGCCACCCGGGAGGGGGTGGCGGAGCGCGTCGAGTTCGTGCTTGATGATTACCGCAACGTGTCCGGCGAGTATGACGCCTTCGTATCAGTGGGCATGCTTGAGCATGTGGGCTCCGAGAACTACGCCACCGTGGCCCGCCTGATCCGCAATCACCTGCGCCCGGACGGCCTGGCGCTCATACACACCATCGGACGCAATCGCCCGGAGGGCATCAATGCCTGGATCGAGAAGCGCATCTTCCCCGGAGCGAATCCGCCCAGCATCACGCAACTGACCGGTCTGGCCGAAGCAGGGCCGCTGTCGGTACTGGACGTGGAGAATCTGCGCCTGCACTACGCCGAGACCCTGACCGACTGGCTGGCGCGCTACGAGGCCAACGTCGATCGGGTCCATGCGATGTACGACGAGCACTTCGTACGCGCCTGGCGGCTGTACCTGTCCGGCTCCATCGCTGCGTTCCGGGTTGGTGGTCTGCAGCTCTTTCAGATGGTCCTGGCGCATCCGGAAAACAACACCATTCCGCGGAACCGCAAGCGCCTCTACACAGCGCCGGCCTGTCCGCCGGCAGAGCCCCTCGCATGAGCCGCACCCACGACGTAATCATTATTGGTGGCGGACCGTCCGGCTCCAGCCTGGCCTGGGCGCTGGAGCGCCGGGGCAGGCACCCGCTGGTGCTGGACAAGGCCGAATTCCCGCGCGACAAGACCTGTGCCGGCTGGGTCACGCCCGCGGTCATGGAAGAGCTCGAGGTCGACCTGGACGATTTCGCGAGCCGGTGCGTGCTCCAGCCGATCCACAATTTCCGCATCGGCATGATGGGTCAGCCCGCGGTGCACAATCATCACGGTGAGCGTCCGGTCAGCTACGGCATCCTGCGGCGCGAATTCGACAACTATCTGCTGATGCGAACCGGTGCCGACAAGGCCCTGGGCGAGAAGCTCGAATCGCTGGAACGCGCCGACGATGGCCTGTGGTCCGTTAACGGCCGTTACCGGGCGCCGTTGGTGGTTGGCGCCGGCGGTCACTTCTGCCCGGTTGCCGCGCGCCTGGGAATGGGGCCGGGCAAGCACGAAAACGCGATCACGGCCAAAGAAGTCGAGTTCGAAATGAATTCGGAGCAGGCCGCCGCCTGCAAGGTGCGCGAGGATACCCCGGAGCTGTGGTTCTGCCGCGACCTCAAGGGTTATGCCTGGGTCTTCCGCAAGGCCGACTACCTCAATATCGGCCTGGGCCGCGAGGGCAACTACCGGCTGAAGGAGCACTTGCAGGCCTTCGTCGATGAGATGCAGGCAGCGGGCCGCCTGCCGCCGGATCTGCCCGTTCGCTTCAAGGGGCACGCCTATCTGCTCTACGGTCGCGCCGACCGCCCGTTGATCGATGACGGGTTGCTGCTGATCGGCGATGCCGCCGGGCTCGCGTATGACCAGAGCGGCGAGGGGATTCGGCCCGGTGTCGAGTCGGCACTGATCGCCGCGCAGGTCATCACCCGTGGTGACGATTTCAGCAAATCCGGCCTGACCGCGTACGCGGAACGCGTAAACGAACGCTTCGGCCCGCGCGTCGACCAGAGGGGCAAGCCGGGGATCACACTGCCGGCCTGGGCCAAGCTCAAGGCGGCGCCGCCACTGATGCGGTCGCACTGGTTCACCCGCCGTGTCGTCACCGAGCGCTGGTTCCTGCATCAGCAGGTGCCGCCGTTGCAGGAGCAATAAGTAGAGTGAGAATCACCGCGTTCCCACAATAGATAAACAGATTTACGGTTGCGGACGTGTGTCTAAGCGGTGAGTAAGTAAGCCGTGCATTCCGCTGGTGTAGTAAGAAAAACCCGACCAACCCAT
>CAZJGZ010000159.1:0-4807 GCA_964545695.1 uncultured Ectothiorhodospiraceae bacterium
AGGCCGTGATCGAGGCGGCGCCCGGGCTCGTGGTGATCGACGAGGCCTACCAGCCATTCGCCGATGACAGTTTCATCGGCGACCTCGGGCGCTGGCCCCATGTCGTGGTTCTACGTACGTTGTCCAAGCTCGGGCTGGCCGGTCTGCGTCTCGGCGCGCTCGCCGGCCCGCCCGCGTGGCTCGACGAGATCGACAAGCTGAGATTGCCCTACAACATCAACGTGCTGACGCAGGCCAGCGCCGAGTTTGCGCTGGAGCATTTCGACACGCTGGCGGAGCAGGCGGCCGGCATTCGCGCCGAGCGTGCGCGCATGGCCGCGCACCTCGAAGGGCACGACGTCCTCGAGGTCTTTCCCAGTGACGCCAACTTCCTGCTGGTGCGCTTGCGCGAGGGTGACGCCGTAGGTGCCTTCGAGGCGCTGCTGGCAGCGGGGATTCGGGTCAAGTGCCTGCATGGCAGCCACCCGGCACTGGCCGGCTGTCTGCGTCTGACCATCGGTACGCCGGCGGAGAACCGGGCACTGGAGCAGGCGCTGGCGGCCTATCTCGCCACGGGATAGTGGGCCCTGATTCCGGACTGGCCGCCGGCGGTCATGGTGTCGGGCGGCGCACCAGGGTTGCCTGTCGCGTGAGAACCTCGCCCTCGCGTTCGGCTTCGATATGGACCTCGGCGCCTGGCTGGCGGGCGGTGGTACTGGCGCGCAGGTCATCGAAATCGCGGATTTCCTGATCGTCGATGCGGATCACGATGTCGCCCGCCCGGAGACCGGCACGGTCGGCGGGGCCGTCGGCGACGACCGCTGCAATCCGCACGCCACGGGCGGCATGCTCCGCCGGCACAACTTCGCGGGCATCAATACCGAGCCAGCCGCGCGTCACGCTGCCGTGCCGGGCGATCTGCTGGACCACTTCCATGACCATGCGGGTGGGAATCGCGAAGCCGATGCCGTCGGAGCCGCCCGAGCGCGAGAACATGGCCGTGTTGATCCCCACCAGCTCGCCGCGCGTATTGACCAGTGCGCCGCCGGAGTGCCCGGGATTGATGGCGGCATCGTGCTGGATGAAATCCTCGAAGGTGGTCAGCCCGAGCCGATCGCGCCCCGTCGCGCCGACAATCCCCATGGTCACGGCCTGACCCACACCCCAGGGATTGCCCAGCGCCAGCACAATGTCGCCGACGCGCGGGCGCGCATCGGTGGCTGCGGGAATCACCGGCAGGTCGTCGGCCGCGATGCGCAGTACCGCCAGATCGGTCTCGGGGTCGGTGCCGATGAGTTCGGCGTCGAGGCGGCGACCGTCGGCGAGAGATACCTCGATGCCACTGGTGCCGGCGACGACATGGTGGTTGGTGACCACCAGCCCGTCCGTGCTCAGGATGACACCCGAGCCCAGCGTGCTGATGCGGCGTGGTGCACCATGGTGGTCGCCGAAGAATTCACGAAACAGTGATGACGGCGCTGGCGCGCGCGGTTCCGCCCGCCGGCTGCTGTAGACATTGACGACCGCTGGCGACGTACGCTCGACGATCTCCGCGTAGCCCGCGTGCACGCCGCGGTCGCCGCGATGCCGGTCCAGCGCATCCCAGAGCAGAAAGATCAGTACGCCGGCGAGCAAACCGGCAAGGGCCGCGCGCGTGAGCTGGGAGCCAATCATCGGCAGCGCCCGTGGTGGTTGTCCGACCGATTATTCTACAGGCCCCGTGGGGTTGGGGCCGCGCGCTCGGAAGAACGTGGCTTCGAGAGGGTGGCCGGGCGAGGCGCTACAATGCCGGCCGGCCCGAAACGGAAAAGGGAGTCGACACCATGATTGATCGCCGGTCACTGATCGCCTACACCGATCAATTGCTGGCCGCGGATGCCGTGCGCGACTGGTCGCCCAACGGTCTGCAGGTGGAAGGGCGCGACGAGGTGCGCCGTGTGATGACCGGCGTCACGGCGTGTCAGCCGCTTCTCGATGCGGCCGCGCAATGGCAGGCGGATGTCCTGCTGGTACACCACGGCTGGTTCTGGAAGGGCGAGCCATCCCGGTTGACCGGCATGCGCCTGCGCCGCGTGCGCACGGTACTGGATGGGGGATTCAGTCTGCTGGCCTACCACCTGCCGCTCGATGTCCACGTGGACTACGGCAATAACGCCGAGCTCGGCCGGCGCATGGGCGTGAACGTTGCGGGCCGAGTCGAAGCCGGCGGGATCCCGGGACTGCTTTGGCATGGTCACCTCGCCGAGCCGGTGACCGCCGCAGCCTTCGGCGCCAGGCTCGCGCGCGAGCTGGATCGCGAGGCCGTGCACATGGGGCCGACCGAAGGCTCGATCCAGCATGTCGCCTGGTGCACCGGTGCGGCTCATGACCTGATCGACCAGGCGATTGAGCTCGGGGTGGATGCGTTCGTCACCGGCGAGGCCGCGGAGCGCACGACCCATCTCGCCCGCGAGCAAGGCGTCCATTTCTTCGCCGCCGGACACCACGCCACGGAGCGTGATGGCGTGCGGGCACTGGGCGAACACCTGGCCGCGCGTTTCGATCTCGAGCACCGCTTCGTCGATATCGACAACCCGATCTGATTCACGATTCGCGGCTGGCCAACGATCGCGGGCCGGGGTCGGCACCCGGAAGCGCGCCACGGCACGGAATGCGTCCACCCGGATTGTTTGTCGAGGGCTTGTTGGGAGCGGGTCCACAAGACCAGAGGATATGCTATCCTCGCCGCCTGAATCGTCAGTACATCCGGCCAGATCATGTCCAGTCGCATGAATCAGGGTCTGCGCCGACGGATCGAGCAGGGGACACATACCGATGGCATCGCAAGAGGTGGATCGCAACCGCCGCCGATTCCTCACGGGCGCGACGACGGTTGTTGGGGGCGCCGGCGTAGCAGCGCTGGCCTATCCCTTTCTGGCCACGATGGGCACCAGCGCACGGGCTCAGGCAGCCGGTGCTGCCGTTGAGGTGAACATCGAGCGCGTCCAGTCGGGGCAGCGCGTCAGTTTCGAATGGCGCGGGCAACCCGTCTGGGTTGTCCGGCGCACCGACGACATGATCGAAACCCTCGAAGAGATCGAGCCCCGCCTCGCCGATCCCGAATCCGAGGACTCGCAGCAGCCCGAATACGCTCGCAACCGGTATCGCGCTCGTGAGCCCGAGTTCCTGGTAATCGTGGGCGTGTGCACGCATCTGGGCTGTTCGCCGTCATTCCGCCCTGAGCGTGGCGCGTCAGGCATGGCCGACGACTGGCTGGGCGGTTTCTTCTGCGCCTGCCACGGCAGCAGTTATGACCTTTCCGGACGGGTCTATGCCGGCCAGCCCGCTCCGCTGAACATGCCGATTCCGCCACACATGTTTTCCGACGATGGCACCACGCTGGTAATCGGTGAAGACGAAGAAACTGCGACTGGGTAAACCGCGATGAGCAAGCTGCTGACCTGGGTGGATGACCGCTTCCCGCTGACCAAGATGTGGCGGGAACATGTAGGCGAGTATTACGCGCCGAAGAACTTCAATTTCTGGTATTACTTCGGCTCGCTGGCGATGCTGATTCTGGTTCTCCAGATCGTCACCGGCATATTCCTTACCATGCACTACCAGCCGTCCGGGGAGCGTGCGTTCTCGTCGGTCGAGTACATCATGCGTGATGTCAACTATGGCTGGCTGATTCGCTACATGCACTCGACCGGTGCATCGATGTTCTTCATCGTCGTCTACCTGCACATGTTCCGCGCGCTGCTGTATGGCTCTTACAAGAAGCCGCGCGAACTGATCTGGGTGTTCGGGGTACTGATCTTCCTCTGCCTGATGGCCGAAGCCTTCTTCGGTTACCTGCTGCCCTGGGGGCAGATGTCCTACTGGGGTGCCCAGGTCATCATCTCCCTGTTCGGCACGATCCCGTGGATCGGCCCGGACCTCGTGCAGTGGATTCGCGGCGACTACGTGATCTCCGAGGCCACGCTCACCCGCTTCTTCGCGCTGCATGTGATCGCCATGCCGCTGGTATTGCTGGCCCTGGTGGTCGCGCACATCCTCGCGCTGCACGAAGTGGGATCAAACAACCCGGACGGTGTGGATATCAAGAAGGTCAAGGACGAGAACGGTAAGCCGAAGGACGGGATTCCATTCCATCCCTATTACACCGTGAAGGACCTCGTTGGCGTGGTGGTGTTCTTCATCATCTTCTTCGGCATCGTCTTCTTCATGCCCACGTTCGATGGTCACTTCATCGAGCGGCCGAACTTCGAACCGGCCGACCCGCTCGCGACGCCGGAGAACATCCATCCGGTCTGGTACTTCACGCCGTACTACGCGATTCTGCGCGCGGTTCCATCGTTTGCCGGCTCCTCGTTCCCGGGTGTCGCCGTCATGGGCGCGGCAGTACTGATCCTGTTCATTCTGCCGTGGATCGATCGCAGCCCGGTACGCTCACACCGCTACCGTTCCATCTGGCACAAGCTGCTCCTTGCCATGTTCGTGGTCTCGTTCATCATCCTGGGGTATCTGGGAGCGGTGCCCGCGGGCCCGACGGAAACCCTGGTCGCGCAAATCTGCACGGTGCTCTACTTCGGCTTCTTCGTGGGCCTGTATTTCGTCAGTAAATTTGAATCGACCAAACCGGTACCGGAAAGGGTGACGATGAAATGAGTAAGCGCGCGCTGTTCGTGACCACCGCACTGCTCGCCATCGCCGCGATTGCGGTGCCGGGGCAGGCCTGGGCCAAGGAGTACTGGGCCGAGCCCAATGTTCGCGTCGATGACCGTGCCGCAATGCAGCGCGGTGCCAAGATGTTCGTCAACTACTGCATGGGCTGTCACTCGGCGCA
>CAZJGZ010000160.1:0-4754 GCA_964545695.1 uncultured Ectothiorhodospiraceae bacterium
GTGTCTTGCGACGTCTGCATCTTGATCTACTGGGAGGAATGTCGGTTCAGGTTGACGGCCATTCCCTGCCCGCGTTGAATGGCACCAAGACGGGTCTGCTGCTGGTCCGGCTGCTGCTGGAGCAGGGCGAACGACTGTCACGGTCGGAGCTCGCAGCCACGTTCTGGCCGGACCTGCCCCCCGCAGCCGCCCGCAGCAACCTTCGCCAGCATCTCTTCCAGATCAACCGCAATCTCGGCGTCCGCAACGGCGAAGTCCTGGTCGCGGATGCCGAGTGTGTGGCCTTCAATCATGCCTGCGGGGCGACGAGCGACGTTGGGTGTCTGCTGTATGCCGGGCAGGACATCGACGACATCACGGCAGCGCTGGAGAGCTACGCCGGCGCGTTTCTCGCTGGTACCGACCATCGTCTCGACTCCACGGAATTACGCCAGTGGATCCTCGATCGGCGCGAGTATTACTGGCAACAGGTCATCGATCGGCTTGCCCGCCTCACGATCGCCCTCGCCGATGCGGGACGCGCCGGCGACGCGCTGCCGCATGTGGAGCGCTTCCTGCGCAAGGATCCGGTCGACGAAACGCTCCACCGACTCAAGCTGCGCGCCCTGCTCGACGCGGGCCTGCCGGATGCCGCCCGGCGGCATTTCAAGCAGTGTTGCGAGACCCTCGAACGCGAACTGGGCGTCGGGCCGGATGCCGCCACGGTTGCCCTGCGGGATGCCGCCGAGCGCGCCATGACGCCGGACAGCGAGGCCGCCGGCACGGCGGCCTCGCTGCAGCGCGAGGAGCGCCTGGTCACCATCGTCTGCTGCGAGTTCGAGGCCGCGGAATGCGGTGATCTCGAGACGCGGACGCTCGCGGTGCAGGAGCAGGCGGAAGCGGCCGCGACACGTCTGCGCTCCCGGCGGGGCCATGTGATCCCGGTCCACGGCGGCGCCCTGCTGGCCTATTTCGGCTATCCGTCAGCCGACGAAGAGGCCGCCGTGAACGCAGTGCGGGCCGCGGTGTGTGCACTCAATAGTCATCAGTCCGAGGGCCACCAACGCGGGATCGTTGCGGCGCGGGCACTGGTCCACGCCGATCTCATCGTCACCGGCGAGGACCCGGACATGCCCGATCCAGCCGGTCGACTGTCGGGCCAAGCCCTGCGCCATTTGCGCGAAGTGCCCAGCGGGAGCGTCGCGTTGACCGCCGACGTGCGCGCGAGTGTCGACGGCTTTTTCGAGCATGAACCCATCGCATCGGCGCTGCCTGACGGGGCACGGCATCCGCACGGCGGGCTCTGGCGGGTTGTCCGCGATACCGGCCTGCAGGATCGCGTGGACACCCGGCGCTCGCTGGCGCCCGCCACCCTGCTCGGACGCGATGCCGAGTATCACGCCCTGCAACGCTGCTGGCAGCGGGTGTGTTCACGCCAGGCCTCCGTCATGCTCGTGCGCGGCGACCCGGGCATCGGCAAGAGCCACCTGGTGCGCAACTTCGCGCGCGAAGTGCGCGCACGCGAGGGCAACCGCGTCATGCTGCTGCGCGGCCTGCGCCAGACCCGACACGCCATGGGCGAACCGCTGCGCCGCGGCCTGCTCGTGCTGCTCGATCTGGCTGGCGAGGAGGCGGTCGACCCCGATCAGGTCGGCGCGGCGCTGCGCCGACGCGTGTCGCTTGACGAGCCCTCCATTGAAGTCCTGTCGGCGTTCGTCGGCGCGC
Source organism: uncultured Ectothiorhodospiraceae bacterium (assembly GCA_964545695.1). GTDB lineage: Bacteria > Pseudomonadota > Gammaproteobacteria > XJ16 > Halofilaceae > Halofilum. The sequence continues at coordinate 1,705 of CAZJGZ010000160.1, forward strand.
CCGATCCGCTCGGCATGCAGACCGCGGGCGATGCAATGCCGCAGCGCGAACGCCTGATCGAGGCGCTCCTGGCAATGACCCGGCAGGCCGTTGACCGCGAGGGCCTGTTGCTGGCCTGCGACGATGTGCAGTGGGTGGACTCGTTCACGCTGGAGGTCCTGCGGCGGGTTGCGCTGGGGCTGCCGGCCGCACCCGTCATGGTCCTGCTCGCCGGGCGCACGGACTTTGTGTCGCCGTGGCCCGATCTGCACGTCGAGGAATTGCTGCTGGGGCCGCTGGATGCGGTCGCGAGCGAGCACGTCGTGGCGCGAATGGACCGCGAACAGCGACTGGCTCCGGCGGTGCGCGCGGACATCGCCGCGCGCGGCGAGGGCATCCCGCTGTTTCTGGAGGAACTGACACGCGACCGGATGGCGTACGGTACCGAGCACGGCACGGGCATGTCGGGCACGCTGCGCCAGTACCTTGCGGCCAGGCTGGAGCGACTCGGCAGCGCTCGCGAGGTGGCCCAGTGCGCAGCCATCATCGGCCGCACCTTCGATGTCGAGTCCCTGCAGCACCTTGCCGGCATCGCGCCCGGCGATCTTGAAGCAGTGCTCGAACTGTTGCGCGACCAGGGGCTGGTCGAACCCCAGCCCGGAACGCCTGCCGGGACATACCGCTTCTGTCATGCGCTGTTCCAGCGCGCCGCCTACGATTGCCAGCTTGGCTCGGAGCGCGCCCGCCTGCACGGCATCATGGCGGACCTGCTGCAGCAACGCGCGCAGTCGGGCGTTGCGGTGGCGCCGGCCCAGTTGGCCTGCCACCTGCAGGCGGCGCACCAGCCCGCGGCCGCGGTGCCGCATCATCTCGACGCCGGGCACGCGGCACTCGCTGCGGCCATGCATCGTGAGGCGGCCACACATTTCGCCGACGCGCTCACTGCGATCGAGGCCAGCTCGGGCGACGACGAACTGGCGATTGAAGCACTGGTAGGCGAGGGCAGCGCGCGGGTCGCGCTCGAGGGCTACGGCGCAGCCGGCATCCGCGACCTGTTCAGCCGCGCCGCCACTCGCGAGTCCACTCACACTGCGGCTTCCTGCCGCTTCCGCATCCGTTGGGGACAATGGGTCGGCGCCAGTTCCGCCATCGGCTTTGATGAAGCCCTCCGCCTGGCTGCCGACATGGAACGCATCGCCGAGGACGAAGACGACCGCCGTTTGCGCATTGTCGCCTGCTACGCACAGAGCAACACCCATTACTGGACCGGCGATTTCCGCGCCGCACTGCGCTACAGCCGCCAGGCCGCCGCACTGTATGACGAAGCCGAAGACCATGCGGCACTGACAACGCGGTTCGGCGAGGACTGCGGCTTTTCAGCGCGTGCCTATGCCACGTGGGCACTGTGGCAGATCGGTCGCGGACGCCAGGCCGTCGAGGAGATACAGGCGCTGTGCGAACAAGTCGATGCCTGCGGCCACCCGGCCACCCGCGCCTATGTCCACACCTTTGCCGCCGTGCTGGCGCAGATGACCACGGATACGGCGGGCGCCAGAAAGGCGGCGGCGACCGCTGCGAATATCGCCCGCGAAATGCATTACCCGATGTGGGCGACCGCGGCCGGCGCGATTGACGCGTGGGCGCGTGCGCACGAGGGCGAGACCGCGGCGCTCGGCGAGCTGGCGACCACCGTGGCGGCCATGCGCGAGGCCATGGACGGCGTGGTCACCTACTTCCTGTATCTGCAAATGCAGGCTACCCGCGAGCTCGGCCTGGCCGAGGATATCGACGCGCTGGCGAACGAGGCGCTGGCGCAAGGGCTGCGTACTGGCGAGCGCTACCTGCGCCCGGCCATTCTGCTTCTGCGTGGTGTGTCGCGCCTGGATCGCGCGCGTGATCGCGCCACGGCCGACGTCGGGCGCCATGATCTGGATGCAGCCATCACCGAGGCGCGCGCGCAGGGTGCGGTGCTGGTGGAGCTGCGTGCGTTGGGTGAACGCCTCTGCCATGCAGAGAATGCGCACGCACGCAGCGCAATAGTCACGGCCCTGCAGGATGCGCTCGCGCGCCACGCACCGGAGGAATGCACCATCGTGCGGGAGGTACGGGCGCTGGCCGAAGAACCGCCACTCGCAAGCATCGGCTGATCCGGCCGCCGATGGCCCTGCCGGGTCCGACCCGGTCGGACCCGGCACGTCATCTTCGGGATGTTACGCGGCTTCCTCGCTGCGCCGACGCTCGGCGAGCCGATTCACCAGACGGTTCATGTTGGTCAGTGATGCGAGGTGCGAATACACCCACGCCAGCTCGCCCTGGCGGAACAGCTTGAGCGCTTCCTCGTCGCCCAGCCCCAGCAGCTTCTTCTCGTCCACCACCTGCAGGCCGCCGAGCGCGAATTTGCCGCCCTCACGCAGTTCGACGCGGGCGGTGAGTTCGGTGAACAGATCAAGCTCGGCCAGGCGGGCGGTGAAGCGTTCAACACGCTGATACTGGCGCTGGTATTCGCCGAGGAAGTCGACCGCGCGCTGGAGCGTGGGGCTGTTCTCGCCATTCTCGTCGAACAGCGGTTCGCCCTCGGTATCCTTCTTGCCCGGCTTGGCCTTGAAGCCACTGAACGCTTCGTCGACGCAGACGCTGTAATCGCCTTCATTGGCACCGCGCGCGAGCACGAAGGGATAGCGGCGCACGAACGCCGGGATGTAGCGCGCATCCCAGGCCCCCTGCTCGTCGACGAACAGGTTCTCCTCGTTGCGCAGCCCCAGCAACGCCACCGGCACATAGCGATCATCGCCCGCCTTCGAGAAGACGATGGGGTATTCCTTGCTCGCTTCGATGAATTCGACACCGGCCAGCAGGACCGAGTTGGTGCCGCCCGCGAACGAGTAGTCCCCGGCGACGCTCTGGATGCGCGCATCCTTGTGCTTGTTGCGGTTGATGGGGGTGGGTTTGCCGTAGAACATCAGTGAAGCCATGTTGCTTTTACTCCTGAAATGATTGCGTGCGCGGCGCCTGCGGGCGCTGCCAACTGTCGATGATCGAGATCGGACCGGAATCGGAACACGACGACCCCG
>CAZJGZ010000161.1:0-4681 GCA_964545695.1 uncultured Ectothiorhodospiraceae bacterium
AAGGTCTTTCACGAGATGAATCAGATCGTCCAGCGTCAGCTCGGTCAGGGCAGCAACTAGGAGCCTGTCCGAGTAATCTGTGCCGTAGCGAGCGCGTGGCACAGCGAGCAGGTTGTGGCGATCGTGAAACGAGCATGGTGGGGCCCATGTGCGTTGAACGATCGCCGCAAGATGCCGCTGTGGTACGCGCGCAGTAGGCTCATGGTTACTCGGACAGGCTCCCAGGCCCGACCGCCGCGGCGCAGGCACCAGGGGCTCCGGCAAGCACGTCCGGCAGCGCTCGCGCCGAATCCGGTCAGGGCCGCTCGTCGGCCTCCTCCCCTTCCTTCTGCACCGGCATCATGTCCTCGCGCGACAGGCCGCTCGCCACGAGCAGCGTACTGGCAACATACACCGACGAGTACGTACCCACGACCACACCGAGCGCCAGCGCCAGCGCGAACCCGAACATGGCCTCACCCCCGAAGAACAGCAGCGACAGCAGCACCAGCATGGTCGTCATGGACGTCACGATCGTGCGCGGGATCATCTGGTTGATCGAGGCGTTGGTGATCTCCTCCGGCGTACCGCGCCGCTGACGCCGGAAATTCTCGCGAATGCGATCAAAGACCACGATCGTGTCATTGAGCGAATAGCCGATCACCGCAAGCAGGGCCGCGAGCACTGGCAGACTGAACTCGATCTGGGCCAGCGAGAAGATGCCGACAACTATGAGAACGTCGTGAATCAACGCGGCAACCGCGCCCATGGCGAACCGTTTCTCGAAGCGGAACGCTACATAGATAAGGATCATCCCGAGGGCGTACAGCATCGCCAGCCCACCCTGCTCACGCAGTTCCTGGCCGACCTGCGGACCGACGAACTCGACGCGCCGCATCTCCGGATCCTGATCCAGCGATCCGCGCAACACGCGCAGTACATCATCGGAGATGCCCGCCTGCGCTTCGCCCTCTTCCGCCTCCGCGCCGGGAGCAATACGGATCAGGACCTCGCGCGAGCTGCCGAAATGCTGCACCTGAAAGTCCTCGAAGCCCTCCGCCGACAGCGCACCACGGATGGGATCGAGCTCTACGGATTCATCGAAGCCCACCTCGACCAGGAAGCCGCCGGTGAAATCGATGCCGAGCCGGAGCCCCTGGGTTGCCAGCGACACCATAGCCACGAGCAGCAGCACGGCGGAAAACACGAACGCCCGTCGTTTATGCCGAACGAACTGGAACTCGCGCTTGAATAGAAACCATTCCATCTCGTTCGTCCCTAGATCGCCAGGCTCTTGATACGGCGGCCGCCGTAGAGGAGATTGACCACGGCCCGCGTGCCAACCAGCGCCGTGAACATCGATGTCGCGATACCGATCGACAGGGTCACGGCGAAGCCCTGAACGGGCCCCGTACCAAAGGCAAACAGGACCACCGCGGCGATCAGCGTCGTGATGTTGGCATCGGCAATGGTCGACAGCGCGCGATCATAGCCGGAATGAATCGCCGCCTGGACACTGTTGCCCGCACGCAACTCCTCACGTATTCGTTCGAAGATGATGACGTTGGCATCGACAGCCATGCCGACCGTGAGCACGATGCCGGCGATACCCGGCAACGTCAGCGTCGCCTGCAACGCCGACAGCGCCGCGATCATCACGGTCAGATTGACGACCAGGGCCAGGTTGGCAATGAGTCCGAACACGCGGTAGTAGACGGCCATGAAGATCAGCACCAGCGCAAGACCACCGACCACCGAGGCAAAGCCCTGGTTGATGTTGTCCTGGCCAAGACTCGGGCCGACCGTGCGTTCCTCGATGATCTCCACCGGCGCCCGCAGCGCGCCGGCACGAAGGAGCAGGGCCAGGTTGCGGGCCTCGGTCGAACTCTCGAGGCCGGTGATCTGGAAACGATGGCTGAGCACCGCACGGATGGTCGCGATATTGATGACTTCCTCGACCGTTTCACGCTCGGTGACGAGCTCGCCGTCCCGCTCGCGCGTCTCGACGATGTTCTCGATGAATACCACCGCCATGTCGTTGCCGACATTATCCGCCGACACCTCCTGCATCGAGTTCGCGCCGCGGTTGTTCAGGCGAATGCTGACGTTGGGCTGACCGCTCTCGCTGTCGAAACCGGAAGAGGCATCGTTGATCTGATCGCCGGTGACGATGATGTCCCGCTGAAGCAGCACCGGGCGCCCATCACGATCGCGATACATGCGGGCGTCGAACGGCACACGTCCGCTCTGCTCGGCATCGCGCCAGTCGCTGCGCGAGCCGTAGGTCATGCGGAATTCCAGCGTCGCCGTGGCGCCGAGGATTTCCTTGGCCCGCGTGGTGTCCTGGATGCCCGGCAGCTGGACCACGATCCGGTCCTCGCCCTGCTGCTGGACGATGGGTTCGGCCACGCCCAGTTCGTCGACCCGATTGCGCAGCGTTGTAATGTTCTGCTCGAGCGCCGCTTCACGTTCAGCCTCGAACGCCTCGCTGGTGAGCTGCGCTTCCAGACCCGGCCGCCCCTGCACGGTCGTCTCGCTGAACGACAGGTCGGAGTAACGCCGATTCAGCGGCTGCGAGGCGTCTTCCCGCGCCGTCTCATCCTCGAAGGCAATCTCGATACGTTCACCATCATGGCTGATGCCACGATACTGGACCCCTTCCTCGCGCATGAAACGGCGCATGTCCGTCACTTCCTGCTCGAGCACCCGCTCCACCGCAGACGGCATGTCCAGCTGCAGCAGGAAATGAACGCCACCACGGAGATCCAGGCCGAGATTCAGGGGACGAGCGTTGATGGACTCGAATATCGCTGGCGCGGCGGGCACACGATTCATGGCCACGGTGAAGTCGCGTCCGAGATCCGCCGCAACCCGATCCCGCGCTTCCGACTGGCGATCCGCATCGTCAAGGAGGAACAGCAGCGAATCCTCCTGCCGCCTCACCTCGACCAGACCGATATCGGCCCTTTCGAGGATACTGCTGACCCGGTCTTCCGTATCACCGGGCATGCGCTCGCCCTGGGCCGACGTCGAAACCTGGACGGCCGAGGTCTCACCGAACAGATTCGGCAGCGCATACACTGCGCCCACCACGACAACCGTGATGACGAGCAGGTATTTCCAGAGCGGATAGCGGTTCATGGGGGCGCAGTTCAGTCAGCGGCGGAAATCAGGACTCGATCGTCCCCTTCGGCAACAGGCTTGATACCGCCTGCTTCTGCAATTGGACATCGACGCCCTTGGCAATGTTCACCGTGACGAAACTCTCGTCCACTTCGGTGATCTTGCCGACAATGCCGCCATTGGTAACGACCTCATCGCCGACCTTGAGTTCACTGACCATCTGGCGGTGTTCCTTCACGCGCTTCTGCTGCGGGCGAATGAACAGGAAGAAGAAGAGTACAAGGATGCCGACCATGAACAGCAGGCTCAGCATCGGGCTGCCCTGGGCGTCGCCGCCGCCAGCCATTGCAGACTGAATCAGGAAATCCATCGGTGTTCCTCCATATCAGGAATGCGCCGTTGCCCGGCAAAGCCGCGCATTATGCCACAGAATCCGGAGTCTCCGGGGCATATTGCGCCGCGAGGCCGGTGAGGTTGCCCGCCTCGATGCTCGCGCGCAAGTCGCGCATCAGGCGCTGGTAGAAATACAGGTTGTGCAGCGTCGCCAGGCGTGACCCGAGGATCTCGCCACAGCGGTCCAGGTGGTGCAGGTAGGCACGGCTGTAATGGCTGCAGGTGTAGCAGTCGCAGGCCGGATCGAGCGGCCCCGTGTCCGTGCGATAGCGGGCGTTACGGATCTTGACCACGCCGCCGGCGGTGTAGAGGAAGCCCGTGCGCGCGTGCCGGGTGGGGATGACGCAGTCGAACATGTCGATGCCCCGCAGCACCGCCGCGACGATGTCGCCGGGCCGGCCGACGCCCATGAGGTAACGCGGTCGGTCGGACGGCAGGTCCGGTACCGTGGCCGCCAGCACGGCATCGCGCTGGTCGGCGGGTTCCCCCACCGCCAGCCCGCCCACCGCATAGCCGGGGAAATCCATCTCCCGCAGCGCCCGTGCCGATTGCGCGCGCAACGCCGGGTACATGCCCCCCTGGACAATGCCGAACAGCGCTCCCGGGGCATCCCCGTGCGCCACCCGGCACCGCTCGGCCCAGCGCATCGAACGCTCCATCGAGGCCCCGGCCGTGGCTTCATCCGCCGGCCAGGGCGTGCATTCGTCGAAGGCCATGAGAATGTCGCTGCCCAGCTCGTGCTGGATCGCCACCGCCTCTTCCGGCCCGAGGAAGATGCGATCCCCGTTGCGCGGCGAGCGAAACGTCACACCCTCCTCGCGGATCTTGCGCAACCCGGCAAGGCTGAATACCTGGAACCCGCCGGAATCAGTCAGAATCGGCCCCGACCAGTGCATGAAGTCGTGCAGATCGCCGTGGGCACGGATGATCTCGGTACCCGGCTGCAGCATCAGGTGAAAGGTATTGCCGAGGATCATCTCGGCCCCCAGACCGCGCAGCTCTTCCGGCGTCATGGCCTTGACCGTGCCGTAGGTCCCGACCGGCATGAACGCCGGGGTCTCCACATTGCCGCGCTCGAAACGCAGCCGACCACGTCGGGCCGCGCCGTACTCGGCCAGCACATCGAAGCCATTCATGACCGAGCCTCGGGCGTCGGCCACAGCAGCATGGCGTCGCCATAGCTGAA
>CAZJGZ010000162.1:0-4679 GCA_964545695.1 uncultured Ectothiorhodospiraceae bacterium
CGCCATTGAGGCTGAGACAGAGATGCCCCGCCCAGGCGTATTCCATGCGCATGCCGGCGAGCTGCGGGAAACGCTGGTCGAACTTGCGCTGCATGACGCTGGCGGCACGTTTCATCGCCGTACCCGAGGGCTTGGTATTCGGCTGCAGCGTGGCGCAGGTGCGGACGATGATCCGGTTGCCGCCCTGCCCCGTGTCGATCCGGCGCACGGTGGTGCCCATCGGGTCCGCGGGTGTAATCCCCCAGCGTGACTGTCCGCCCAGTCGGGCCAGTTCATCGCGGCCCAGTTCGGGCGTCATCACCGCATAGAGGAACACCTGCATCAGGCGGCCGCGTTCGAAGCCGAAGCTCTCGAGGTGGCCGTTCACGGTCAGGATCACGCGGGGTGTGCTGATCGAGCCCGCGTTCGTGCGCACGCGCCATGATTCACCCTCGCGCTCGAACGCGGCGACCGGGCTGTTCTCGTGGATGGCGACGCCGCGCTCGCCCAGCCCTGCACCCAACCCGCGGATGTAGCCCGCGGGCTGCAGCATGACGGTGCCCGGTGTGTAGAGTCCGGAGCCGTAATGGGATGAACCCGTCATTGCGCGCATCTGCTGCGCGTCCAGCATTTCGCTGGACTCGCCGAGGGTGGCCAGATGCCGTGCGTAGCTTTCGTTGTGTGCGTGCGCCGCTGTGGTGACCGCACCGTTGACCTTGCCGACGGGGTCGAAATAGTCCGGATTGATGCCGTAGTCCTCGACCGCCGCCCGGGCGAAGGCGATCGCCTGGCGGTTGAGATCGATCAACGCGCGGTCGTCACCCGAGCCCGCGTAGTCGTCCGAGTTCAACTCGTGCGGCAGGTCAATCATGAAACCCGAGTTGCGGCCGGCGGCGCCCTCGGCGAGACGTCCGGCCTCGAGCACCACGACGCGGGCGCCGGGCTGCAACTGGGTGAGCCTGCGCGCCGCCGAGAGGCCGGCAAAGCCGCCGCCGACGATCACGAAATCCGCCGTGTGGTTGCCTGCAAGCGCCCGGGCCGGCGGCTGCGGCCCGAGGATCGCGCTCCAGGCCGCCTGTCCCAGGTGCGTGGGCAACCTGCGGGCGACATGTTCACGCATCAATCGACGGCCTCGTCGCTGTCGTCGGCGAGGTCGATCCAGATGGTCTTGATCTCGGTGTATTGATCGTGCGCCTGGATGCCGTTGTCGCGCCCGCCGAAGCCGCTGGCCTTGAAGCCGCCAAAGGGTGTGGAGATATCGCCCTCGCCGAAGCTGTTGACGGTGACCGTGCCGGCACGGATCGCCCGCGCGCCGCGGATCGCGCGCTTGATGTTGGCGGTGAAGATCGATGCCGCCAGGCCGTACTCCGTGTCGTTGGCGAGGGTGATCGCCTCGTCGAAGCTGTCCACGGTCAGCACCGCGAGCACGGGGCCGAAGATCTCCTCGCGCACGGGCCTGGCATCCCGGTCCGTGATGTCGAGGAGGGTCGGCTCGACGAAACCCGCCTCGGCCTTGCCGCCGAGAATTACATGGGTCTCCGCGCCGAGATAGGACGCCACCTTGTCGAAGTGCGCCTGTGAGACCAGCGGACCAACGCGGCTTTGCGGATCCAGGGGATCACCGACCGGCCATTCGCGGGCGTGAGCCACGATCCGTTTCAGCAGCTCATCCTTGATCCCCTTCTGCACGATCAGCCGCGACGACGCCGAGCAGTTCTCGCCCATGTTCCAGAAGGCGCCATTGACGACATGCGCCGCCACGCGATCGAGGTTCTCGGCATCGTCGAGCACGACGGCCGGGTTCTTGCCGCCCATCTCGAGGGTGACTTCCTTGAGGTTGGATTCTGCCGCGTAGCGCAGGAAGCGCCGGCCCGTCTCCGTCGACCCGGTGAAGGAGATCCGGTCGACGTCCATGTGCCGTCCGAGCGGTTCGCCGACATCGGGTCCGAGGCCGGGCACGACATTGAACACGCCGGCGGGGACGCCTGCCTCCATCGCCAGTTCGGCCACGCGCAGCGTGGTGAGTGAGGTTTCCTCGGCCGGTTTGACGATGATGGAGCAGCCCGCGGCCAGCGCGGGCCCGATCTTCCAGGCGAGCATGAGCAGCGGGAAGTTCCACGGCAGCACCAGACCGGCCACGCCCACGGGTTCGCGCACGATCATGGCGACATGTTCGTCCGACGCCGGCGAGACCTGGTCATAGATTTTGTCGATCAACTCGGCGTGCCAGAGCAGGCAGTCGATGCTCTCGGGCACGTCCACGGTCTCGCAGTCGAAGATGGTCTTGCCGCTGTCGACACTCTCCATCACCGCGAGCTCGCGCGCATTGCGCTTCATCAGCTTCGCCAGTCGGATCAGCACCCGCTTGCGCTCGCCCGGGGGCAGGCGCGACCAGCGGCCATCGGCGAAGGCATCGCGCGCCTTCGTCACGGCGAAGTCGACGTCCTCGGCGCCACAGGCGGCAACGCGGGCGATCACCTCGCCGGTTGCCGGATTGATGGTGTCGAACGTCCCGCCCGACTTCGCGGGACGGAAGCTGCCATCGATGAATGCCTGTGTGGGCAGGGAGAGGCCGGCGGCGATCGCCCTGTATTCATCACGCGAGAGAAGCGCGCTCATGTTGTTGCCTCCGATTCGAGCTCGGCCACGGTCCGCTTGAGGACCCGCACCACCTGTTCGAGTTGCCGCTTGTCATCCTTATTGAGGTGCTTCAGCGGCGGGCGCGGGTAACCCGCGTGCAGCCCGTGCATCGCGCAGCCATGCTTGATGCACTGAATGAACTTGCCGCCCTGCTCGAGAACGCGCATCAGCGGCAGCATGGCCGACATGATCCGGCGCCCTCTGGTGAAGTCGCCGTCGACCGCGCACGCCCGCCACAGCGCGATGTGCTCGGCGGGCAGAAAATTCGAGCCGCCGCATACCCAGCTCCGAGCGCCCCAGGCGAAGAACTCGAGCGCCTGGTCGTCCATGCCGCAGGCCATCTGGATGTGCGGATAGTCGCGGGCCAGCAGGTGCACGCGATTGATGTCGCCCGAGCTCTCCTTGATGGCGCAGACGTTGCGGCTGCGCCCGACGCGGTCGAGAAACTCCGCGCCCATGTCGATGCCCATGCGCGCGGGATAGTTGTAGAGCATGATCGGCAGATCGGCCGCGCGGTCGATGGCGAGCGCATTGAGCGCATTCTCGCGTTCAGTGGGTAGCGAATACGGCGGTGAGCCGACCAGGATCGCGTCCGCGCCGACCCGCGCCGCCGCCTCGGCCAGCGCGATCGAGTCCGGCAGGCGCATGGCCACGGTACCGACGATGAGCGGGACACGATCATTGATGACCTGCCTGGCCAGCGTTGCCAGTTCGATGCGCTCGTCGATGGTCTGGGCGTAGTACTCGCCCGTTGAGCCGCCACTGATGATGCCGTGGACGCCCGCGGCGATGAGGTGCTCGACCATTGCGACGAAAGCGTCGCGGTCGATCGCGCCGTTCTCGCCGTAGGGCGTGACGATGGGTGTGTAGATGCCTTCCAGTCTCATGGGTCCTCCGCCCGGCCGGCCGTATCCGGTACCTCGCCGAGCGGCGCCTGGACGCCGACGGGCGTGATGAAACGCTCGATTTCGGTGCGCGAGAGTTCCCAGTGCTCGATGGCGAGGTCGGCCGCCGCCTCGGCGTCACCGGCCTCGATCCGTTCAATGAACTGGTCATGCTGGTCCGCGGCGATGGCGCGCTTGTCGGCCAGTGCATGGTTGCGCGGGTTGTAGAAGCTCATGGCGATGCGGGTGTGGTCGATCAGCAGTCGGCGCAGGCTGGACGTCAGGTACTCGTTGTCCGACATGTCGCCGATGATCGCGTGGAAACGCTGATTCATCAGCGCGCGCTGCGCAGTATCACCGTCACGGATGGCGGCACGAAACAGGCGCTGGGTGTCCTTGAGCTGGTCGATCTGCGCGGGTCTCGCGTTCTCCGCAGCCAGTCGGGTCACGGCGGCATAGATCATCGGCGCGGCGACGAAGAAGTTCCTCAGCGTCTTGTGCGTCATGGGCGCGACCTGGGCGCCGCGATGCTCGTGAAGGACGACGTAGCCCTCGCCCTCGAGCTGACGCAGGGTCTCGCGCAGCGGCGGACGGGAAATGCCGTAGGCCTCCGAAATCGCGGTCTCGTCGAGGTGGTGACCGGGCTCGAGGTCCTGGATGAGAATCCGCTGCCGCAGATCCTTCAGACAGGCCGATTTCCTGCTTCTGCTTGTCCCGTTCATCGCATCCTCCCGTGAGCGCCTTCAGGTGACGGCGTGCGCAGCCGGAGCTGCGTCAACACTGCTCACGGCGGCCCTGTGCCGCCGGTTCAGGGCAGCTTGTCTCGAAGGTATACACCATGTCTACTTCTTGCAATCCGCGCCCGCCAGCCGCGTTCGCGAACACGCGCCGCGGCGCGGCGGCTCTGGACGCTTGTATACGAAAGACCCAACATGGGCAGCGGCGTCGGAACTACCGGCCTGGAACGGTAAGGAAAGGATTACAGTCGCAGTCGCACCCAACCCACGACGGAGACATACATGGTCAAGATCACGCGCAACGACGCACGCTCCCTGCGTACGCCGCCGGCCGAGTACTTCGCAGGCGATGTCAGCATGGAGCCGCTCTTCACGCCGGAAGACCCGGCCCGCGCCCACGGCACCCGCGTCACCTTCGAGCCCGGTGCCCGCACCGCGT
>CAZJGZ010000163.1:0-4634 GCA_964545695.1 uncultured Ectothiorhodospiraceae bacterium
CTGGCCGAGGCCGACTGTCTGGTGCTGTCCGATTACGCCAAGGGCACGCTGGGTGCCGCGGCTCCGGAACTCATCGCGGCTGCCACGGAGGCCGGTGTGCCTGTGCTGGTCGATCCCAAGGGTGTTGATTTCGCCCGCTACCGTGGTGCGGACCTGGTGACGCCGAATCGCGGTGAGTTCGAGCTGGTGGTGGGGCGCTGCAGCGACAATGCCGATCTCGAAATGCGTGCGCGCGCCCTGATCGAGGAGTTCGACTTCGGCGGGCTGCTGGTGACCCGCAGCGAGGAGGGCATGAGTCTGGTGCCCCGGGATGGCAACGCGGTACATCTGCCGGCGCATCAGCGCGAGGTCTATGACGTCACGGGGGCCGGCGATACCGTCATCGGCGTGTTCGCCGCCGCACGCGCGGCCGGCATCGGGGCCGTCGACGCGATCACCCTGGCCAATCACGCCGCGGCCATCGTCGTCGGCCGCCTCGGCGCGTCCCAGGTCGGTGTTGCCGAGCTGGTCGAGGCCCTGGCCGAGGCGCAGCGCGCCCGCGATCCGGGTGGCGTGTTGCTGCTCGAGGATTTGCTGCGCCGCGTGGCCGCAGCGCGCGAGCGTGGTGAGACCATCGTTGTGACCAACGGCTGTTTCGACTTGCTCCACGCCGGCCACCTGGAGTCGCTGCGCGCGATGCGCGGCCTGGGCGATCGGCTGATCGTGGCGGTCAACGACGACGCTTCGGTCCGCCGTCTGAAGGGTGACGGGCGGCCCGTCGTGCCGGCCGCCGAGCGCATGGAACTGCTGGCGGCGCTTGATTGCGTCGACTGGGTCGTGGCGTTCGCCGAGGATACGCCGGCCGGCCTCATCAGCCGGGTACGCCCCGATGTCCTGGCCAAGGGTGGCGACTACCGCGCCGAGGACGTTGCCGGGTACGACACGGTGACCAGCTACGGCGGGGAGGTCGCAATCATTCCGCTGCGCGCCGGTTGTTCGACGACATCGCTGATCGAGCGCATCCGCGGCACGACGGGCACATGATGCGGCGGCTACCGCTTGCTGGCGGTTGGCACCATTGCGTGCGAGTATTGTCACAGCAATGTTGATAGCCTGTGATCGCGGCCATCGCGGTGTCGCGCCGTCATCCTTGAAGCTGCCTCACGAGTGATCGAATCGCCCTGATATGAGCGCAATCCCCGCAACTGCCGTGCGCCGCTGGTGGCGCGCGCTCGTCCTCGGCTTGCTCATGCCGGTCCTCGCCGGCTGCCACTGGTTCGCCGGCGGTGAGGAGCCGTTGACGCGCGCCGAATACGAGCGTGATCAGGAGCGTCGGGGGCATGATCTGGACCAGCGACTCGACGCCATGCAGGAGGTGCTCGAGCGCCAGTTCCAGCGCCAGGAGGAACGGTTGCTGGTGCTGGATCGGCGGCTGCTGGAAGTGCGCGAGGAACAGGCCGCCGCCGCGGACGAACCCGAGGACGAAGACGAAGACAACGCCAGTGAGGAGCCGGCAATCGTGGATCATCTGTTCGCGCCCGACGACAAGCTGGTCCTGGGCGCGGCCGAATGCGTCGCCTTCCCGCAGCAGGGGCTGGTTTTGCGCGCGCGCGTGGATTCCGGCGCCGCGACCTCGTCGCTCCACGCCGTCGACATCGATGCGTTCGAGCGTGATGGCGCATCCTGGGTCCGGTTTGCCATCCCCGCACCCGGCGTCCAGCGGGTCTTCGCCGAAGAGGGGGAGTCGACCGCAACAGACGAGGAGCGGATCGGCGTCGTCACCGAGGTCGAGGCCGAGGTGGAACGCAGAGTTCGCATCCGCCAGACCACCGGCGAGGAACGGCGCTATGTGGTCAGCCTGCCCATCCGCATCGGTTCGCTGTCCGAGGCCGCCGAATTCACGCTCACGGATCGTGCCGACATGGAATTGCCGGTATTGCTGGGGCGCCAACTGATCCGCGATATCGCGCTGATCGACGTGGGGCGGGAGTATGTCCAGCCCTGCTCGAGCCTCCAGTAGTGCGCTGCCGATGAAACTCCCGCGTCGTTCACTGTTGTGGATCGCCCTGGTGCTGATCGCGGTCGGCCTGGGGCATTCCGTCTATCGGCACATGGTCCAGGATGTTGCGTGGTTGCCAGGGGATACCGATCGCATCTGGGACGTCGAGGCGATGGTGTCGCTGGAAGCGCACGGAGAGCCGGTAACCGTGCGGCTGACCGTGCCCGATACGCCCCCCGGATTCGTGCGCACCGGCGAGCACACCGCCTCGCCGGGTTACGGGCTGAGCTTCATCGAGGATCGGCAACGGCGTGCGGAATGGACCATTCGCGAAGCCGACGGTACGCAGGTGTTGTACTACCGTGCCCAGTTCTCGCTGGTGGACCCCGACTACAGCACCTTCGACTCGCTCCCGGAGCCGGGGTTCGTGACCTGGCCGACCTCGCTGCAGGTTGCCGCCGGCGACGTGCTCGACGCCGCTTACCGGGAATCGGCGGATCGCTTCAGCCTGGCCGCGGCCCTTGTTCGTCGTCTGCAGGATGAGGGCAATCAGAATGCCCAGTTGCTGCTCAGCGAGCTCGCGCCGAATGAGGTCCTGGTGCGCCTGCTGCATCAGGCCGATGTCGCGGCGCGTACGGTGCAGGGGCTGGTTCTGGAGGATGGACGCCGCCGTCAGTCGCTGCGACCGGTGGTGCAGGTGTTCGAGGACGGCGAGTGGCGCCTGTTCGATGCGGCGGCCGGTGGCCGGGTGGATCCCCGGGAGCTGCTGCTGTGGGAACAGACTGGCGGTCCCGTGCTCGATGTCAGCGGCGGTGACAGCTCGGCCATCAGCTTTTCCATGATGGAAACGCGCCAGCCCGCTGCGACCACCGGCAGTGGGCAGATGCTCTCCGAGGCGATATTCAATCTGTCCATCTACAGCCTGCCGATCTCCGAGCAGGCCATCTTCCGCAGCGTGCTCCTGTTGCCGCTGGGTGCCCTGGTGGTGGTGTTCTTCCGCGTGGTGATCGGGCTGGAGACCTCGGGTACCTTCATGCCGGTGCTGATTGCGCTGGCATTCCTCAAGATGTCGCTGCTGCCGGGCCTGATTACCTTCCTGCTGGTCATCGCCGGTGGTCTGGTATTGCGCCAGGCAATGGCGCACCTGAATCTCCTGCTGGTTGCGCGCGTGTCCGTCGTGATCGTGTGTGTGATCGGCCTGATTGCACTCCTGTCGGTGGTCAGTTTCCACCTCGGCTTCACCGAGGCGCTGAGCATGCCATTCTTCCCCATGATCATCCTCGCCTGGACCATCGAGCGCCTGTCGATCCTGTGGGAGGAGGAAGGTCCGCGCGAGGTCTTTCATCAGGGTGGTGGCAGTCTGATCACGGCGATTGCGGCCTACATGGTGATGCAGGGCGCATGGGTGCAGTACTGGATGTTCAATTTCCTCGGCCTGCAGCTGGTCGTGCTGGCGCTGATCATCATGCTCGGCAGCTATACCGGTTACCGCCTCACGGAACTGTGGCGTTTCCGGCCGTTCCTGCAGCGCGCTCATGCTTGACTGGGGCCGACGTCTGCGGGCGCTCGGCGTCGTCGGCCTGAACGCGCGCAATCTCGATTACATCAACCAGCACAATGAGCGCTCACGCTTCCCGCTGGTCGACGACAAGCTGCAGACCAAGCTCGCCGCCCGACGTCACGGCATCACCACGCCGGAACTGCTCGGCGTGATCCGCAGCCAGAGCGGAATCCGCGAGTTTGACGCGATGATCGCCAACCATCCGGGCTTCGCCATCAAACCGGCGCGCGGCAGTGGCGGCAAGGGCATTCTGGTCATCGATGCGCATGACGGGGGCCGTTTTCGCAAGGCCAGCGGTCACTGGATGACGCGCGAACGGGTGGTGCGTTATCTGTCCAATCTTCTGTCGGGGCTCTATACCCTCGGTGGTCGGCCCGACGTTGCCGTGATCGAAGCATTGATCCGGCCCGAGGAGCGAATGATCGGCTTCAGCCACGAAGGCGTACCGGATGTCCGCATCGTGATCCATCGCGGTTACCCGGTGATGGCGATGACGCGATTATCGACGCAGGCCTCGGATGGCAAGGCCAATCTGCACCAGGGCGCGATTGGTGTCGGGCTCGACCTGACGACTGGACGTGCAGTCCACGCGGTCCAGTACGACCGGCCCATCCGGACGCATCCGGATACCGGCACAGCGCTGGATCAACTGTTCATCGAGAACTGGCGTGAGCTGCTCGAGCTGGCGGCCGGCTGCTACGAGATGAGCGGCCTCGGCTACCTCGGGGTGGACATGGTGCTCGATCGCGAACAGGGCCCCATGCTCCTCGAGCTGAACGCCCGCCCCGGCTTGTCCATTCAGATGGCCAACGGTTGCGGCCTGCGGCCACGCTGTGACCGCATCGCGCAATGGGAACGGGAGCGGATGGCGGCCGAAGCATTGCCGCCCGCAGCCGCCGAACGGGTCACGCGTGTCCAGGATGAGCTGGTCACGGGGCCCGGGGATGTACCCTGAGACGAACGCAACGGCTCGTTATCGCGGTGGTCCCGGAGGGATTTCGGCGTCGTAATCCAGTCTCGCGAAATCCTCGGCATACAACTCGCGCACGATTCGAACCTCTGCCTCGCCATAGAGCTCGTGCAAGTGTTCGCCGG
>CAZJGZ010000164.1:0-4630 GCA_964545695.1 uncultured Ectothiorhodospiraceae bacterium
ATGCCGGCATCGACAACTGGGCGCAGTTCTTCCTCAAGTTCATCGTCTCGCATCCGGCGGTAACCTGCGCCATCCCGGCGACCTCACAGCCCGCGCACATGCGCGAAAACATGGGCGCGCTGTTGGGCCCGGTACCCGATGCCGCCACACGCAACGCCATGACCGAGTATATCGCCGAGCTGTAACGAGCGGCACTCAAGTAACTCTGGCAAGGCTGTGTGTCGGTTGGAATACGGCCACGCCGATTACGCTGAACCTTTCAGCAAGGCAGCGTGTTCCATACAGGTCCGCTGTGGAAAGCGGGCAAAGTCCGCTGCCGGCATGGGGTGAGCGAAGAGGTAACCCTGAAAGAAGCGGCATCCCTCGGCCGCAAGGCAATCGTGCATTGCCCAGGTCTCCACGCCCTCGGCCAGGACCTCCATATCGAGACTTGTCGCCAGGGCCACGATGGACTGGACGATGGCCCGGCTACTCGCGTCCCCGGTGATATCCCTGACAAAGCTTTGATCGATCTTGAGCTCCTCAAGGGGCAGCCGCTTGAGATAGGCCAATGCCGAATGGCCTGTACCAAAATCGTCGAGGGAGAAGGCAATGCCGAACTTCGTCAGCGCATCCATGGTCGCGACCACGGCGTCGATGTCCTGCATCAGCATGGTTTCAGTCACCTCGATCTGGAGGCGGCTCGCGGGTGCACCGGTCTGCTCGATGATTCGTGTCAGATCATCCACAAAACCCGGTTCATGCAACTGACTCGGACTCACATTGACCGATATGATCCGATCACGCATTTCCGACATGTGTGCCCACCGGGCTACATCCACGCAAACATCACGCAGAAAGGCCTTGCCGAGTCGCTTGATGATGCCGGTCTGTTCCGCCACCGGCACGAACTCATTCGGCTCGACCACCCCCCGTTCGGGATGATGCCAACGAATCAGCGCCTCGGCACCAATACAGCGGCCATCAACAGCCAGTTTCGGCTGATAGTACGGCACGAATTCGCCGGCCTCCATGGCACGCGGGATCTCGATTTGGCTGGTTACCCAGGCATCGGCCTGCACCCTCATGGACTCGTCGAAGATTCTGAACCGGTTACCGCCCGCCTTTTTCGCGTCGGCAAGCGCAAGGTCCGCCTTCTGCATGGCTTCGCCGGCCTCACAAGCACCCGGGGCAATCATGTCCGCCCCGATGCTGCACGTTTTCCGTATTCCTTGCCCATCGGCGTCTCCCGCCTTGCGCACGGCATCGACAATGCTTGTCCGGGCCTCATTGATTCGGCTGCTCGCTCCGGCCGCAGTGGTGCCGATGAACGGAAGCACCAGGGCGAACTCGTCACCCCCGATTCGCGCAACCGTTTCCTCGGCGTTGAAACAATGTTCCAGTATTTGGGCCGTTTCCTGAAGGACTGCATCCGCCGCCTCATGGCCGAGCGAGTCATTCAGGCATTTGAAATTATCGAAATCGACCAGGATGAGTCCCGCGTAACACTCGCGGCCCTCGGCCTCCCTGAGCGCCTGCTCGAGCTGTTGGAGCATGCGGCGCCGATTCGGCAGATGCGTGAGCGGATCGCGAAATGCCAGGAATTCGATCTCAGCCTCGGCGCGTTTGCGGTCACCGATATCGCGGAAATAGATGGTCAGGCCGTCGCTGGAGGGATACGCGTGCACTTCCAGCCACAAGTCCATGGATTGCAGGTGCATCTCGAAATGCTGGGTGTGGCGGGACCGCATTGCGCGGGCACACTCGAATTGAAACTGTGACCCGCAAGGACCGGGGAACACGCTCGCCAGGTACTCCCCCAGCAGCTGATCCCGCGGCATCTGGAACACACGCTCGGCCTCGCGGTTGAAATAGCGGACGCGCCATTCGTGATCAACGGTCATGAGACCATCAGTGATGCTTTCCAGCGTGTGGGTGAGACGTGCCGCGGCAAGCTTCAGATCTTCCTGCAATTTGCGCTCAGCGTGGATATCCAGGGCGCTCCCGACCCATTTCGTGATGAGCCCATCATCGTCACGAACGGGGCTGGCACGTAACGCATGCCACCGATAGCAGTCTTCATCATGACTATACAGACGGGCATCGATGACAAAACTCGAACCCGATTCAATCGCCTGATTCCATGCGGCTGCCGTACGTTGCTGATCCTCCGCATGAAAGAATTCATGCCAACGGCTGCTTGTCAAGGCCGCAACGCTCATGCCGCAGCGATCAAGAAGCTCCCGACTGGCGAAATCCACTACACCAGCAGGCGAGGCGGTCCAGATGATTCCGGGTACCGTATCGGCGAGTTGCTCGAAATCACGGCGACTTTGTGCGAGGTCTCGCGTGATACGCTGCAGACTTCCGCCCTCGGCAGGACCCGACATCCGAACGGTGTCACATGCCGGTCCCCGGTCAGGTACCGGACTCGCCCTGCTGGCTACGAAGTGCCAGTCACTCCAACACGCTCCCTGGCCCGCCGCGAACGCATCCTCAACAGGGATATCGATCACGACAACCGCCGTGTACGCCATTCCGCCAACGGCGAGTTCGCTGATGGTCGCGTGCGCACTCACCATGGCCCCACTCCGACTGCGTAGCCGGATTGCACGGCCGGTGCGGAATGGGTCGCTCTCGGCGTCGTGGATGCGTTCCATGCGCGGCTGCAACAACGCCTTGATGTCCTCCTCCGGGATCAGCAGCGTTGCACACGTCCCGGTGACGACCTCCGCCTCAAGACCAAGAAACTTCGCCAGGCCTTGATCAACACTTTCGACGGTCCCGTTTGGGTTCAGCATGATCACACCAAGGGCCCCACGAGCGTGCGATATTGCCCGCCGCGAGCAATCCGGTAGAGACGAATCAAAGAATTCTTTCATTGCCGGAACCCATTCGGTCTGAGGGAGACGGTTTCATGTGCGAGCGACAATCTGCCGACGCATCGTCGGAGGGGGCGCGCAAGCAGTCGCGGCGCTGAGCCAGCAGGCTGAAAAATGCGCTGGCGTAAAACAGCAAGGCAACAAGCAAAAGGATGGGCCCGTCACCGAGCCGTAAATACGGCGTCATGCCCTGGCGTGGCTGGACCGCACCGACTGCCCCGGGCTCCTGGACTGCTTGGGTGATCACGCGGCCGCGATGATCGACGAGCGCGGAAATGCCATTGCTCGCAGCGCGCACGATCGGACGTCCCGTTTCACGCGCACGAGTGCGTGTGATCTGCAGCATTTGCGCTGGCGCAGTCGAATGCCCGTACCAGACGTCTTCGCTGAGATTCAACATCACGTCAGAGTCTCGGGCCGAGCGATTCACCAGGTGACTGCGCGCCATCTCGTAGCAGATGGTTGTGCCAATCCGTACGCCGGACAGTACTACTGCTTGTTGATGGGCAGGGCCGGGTTGCATGTCGTATTCGGCCACTGCAAACCAGCTCCGCAGCCAACTCAGCCACTCATGATCAAGCAAGCCGCGCAGCGGAACAAACTCGTAAATCGGGACCATGCCGCGTTTCTGATACAGTGGGCGCCCGGACAGCAGTTCGCCGGCCATGTTGGTCATCTGACCGGTTGCCGCATCTCTTTCCAGATACCCGACCACGATCGGCGTCTCGATCCGGAGCTCCGAGAGCGGCTCCATGTAACCGCGCATTTCACGATCATATTCCCTGGGAATCGCGAGCTCCGGCCAAACGACAAGATCCACCTCATGGTGAAGTGCCTCGGTTCCGCGCACGTACGGCACTACCGGATTCACGCCGCGTTCGAATTTTTCGCCCGCCTCCATTTCGCCATACAGCGCCGCGACGCGCAGTGAATCGCCGGAATCCCTGGTCCACTCGAGATTCGCGAACACGATTCCGGCGACCAGTAATGCCACGCCACCAACGGTTGTCGAGGTCGACCAGACTCCCCGGTCCGTCCACAGGGCTGCGAGCAACGCTGCAGCCAATGCCACAATCCAGCCAGTGCCGAATGTACCAACCACCGGCAAAAACCCCTGCAAGATCGGGTTGTCTACCTGGGGTATCCCTGCGAACAGCCACGGGAACCCGTAGAACCACCAGGTCCGGACCCATTCCTGCAGGATCCAGGCAGACGGAAGAACACACAGCCACCACAAGATCCTCGTGGAGCGCCGCATTCGTGGAATTGCACATACGATCCAGCCGACCGCCGCGATTGGCAGAGCCAGGAGCACGAACAGTCCACCCGTGAACAAAATCGTGACCCATGACGGCTGTTGCAGGAGCAGGTCGAGGGCACCGTGGAACCAATAAGCCCCTGTACCGAACAATCCGAGACCAAACAGGAATCCACGACGCGCACCGACACCACCACTGACATCACGCCAGCAGGCAAACAACACCGCCAGCGCTACCATGCTCATCCAGTACCAATTGAGCGGGGCGAAAGCGCTTACCAACGAGACGCCGGCGATGAATGCCAGAACATCCGCGCGACAGCGCGCTGGAGAGAGGGTCACTTGGCCCGAACCGCTCGGCTCAGTGCACCCTTTCATGGCTTTCCCCGGTTTCGGAACTTCCGCCTGCGGAATTCGCGAAACCCGGCTGTGGAAGCGGCACCGTCACGACGTCGATCTGCAGATATTCATTGCCACGCAGGAGATCGATTTGAACAGGCCGGCCAGGTCC
>CAZJGZ010000165.1:0-4624 GCA_964545695.1 uncultured Ectothiorhodospiraceae bacterium
CTGGTGTTCATCCTGTTCACGATGAAGTTCGTATGGCCGCCTTTGAAGGAGGCCATGGATAACCGGCGCGAGGAGATTGCCGAGGGCCTGGCGGCGGCCGAACGTGGCCAGCAGGAACAGGAACTCGCGCAGCAGCGCGCCGAGGAAACGATCCGTGAAGCACGGGGTCAGGCCGCCGAGATCGTCGACCAGGCCAACAAGCGCGGCACGGAGATCGTCGAGGACGCCAAGCAGAAGGCGCGCGAGGAAGGCGAGCGTCTGAAACAGGCGGCCCAGGCCGAAATCGACCAGGAGATCAACCGCGCGCGGGAGCGCCTGCGCAGTGAGGTTTCCGCCCTGTCGATGACCGGTGCCGAGCGCGTCCTGCGCAAGGAAGTCGACGCCAAGGCGCATGAGCGCATGCTCGACGACCTGGTCGCGGAACTGTAACCCGAGGAGACGGCGGCATGGCGCAGACGCAACTGGCACGACCGTACGCGCGGGCAGCGTTCGAATACGCCCACGAGCACGGTGAAGTCGCTGCCTGGGCGGAAAGCCTTGATGCGCTGGCCCATCTCGTCACTACCGACGAACGGGTCGCGAGCATCATGGCCGACCCCCGCTTGCCGCGGGACAAGCGGGGCGGGTTCCTGATCGGCATTTGCGGCGACGGCCTCGAGGCCGGGATCGCGAACCTGATCCGGCTGCTTGCCGAAAACGGTCGACTGACGGTCCTGGCCGAGGTCGCGCACGAGTTCGAGCGCCTGCGCGCGGATGCGGAGAACCGCATCGACGCACATGTCCATACGGCACGCGAACTCGACGACGACCAGCAGAAGCGTCTCGCCGACGTCCTGGCGCGACGCCTCAAGCGCGACATCCGGCTTGAGCAGAGCGTGGACGAAGAACTCATCGGTGGCGTCATCGTGCGTGCCGGCGACATGGTGATCGATGCCTCGATTCGAGGGCGACTCCAGCGTCTGGCGAACCGTCTCGGCCACTGAGCAAAGGCTCATCAAGAGGAATCAGTGATGCAAATCAACCCGTCCGAAATCAGCGAGCTGATCAAGCAGCGTATCGAGGACTTCGACCTGGGCTCCGAAGTACGGACCGAGGGCACGATCGTCAGCGTCAACGACGGTATTGTGCGAATCCATGGCCTGGGCGAGGTCATGCAGGGCGAGATGATCGAATTCCCGCAGAACACCTTCGGACTCGCGCTGAACCTGGAGCGCGATTCGGTCGGCGCGGTGATCCTCGGCGACTACACGCACTTGTCCGAGGGCGATACCGTGCGGACCACGGGGCGCATTCTCGAAGTGCCCGTTGGCGAGGGCATGCTTGGTCGCGTGGTCGGCTCGCTCGGGACGCCCATCGACGGCAAGGGTGACGTCAAGACCGATCAGACCGCGCCAATCGAAGTCGTTGCGCCGGGCGTGATCGCGCGTCAGTCGGTGGACCAGCCGGTGCAGACGGGCCTCAAGGCGATCGACGCCATGGTGCCGATCGGACGGGGTCAGCGTGAGCTCATCATCGGGGACCGCCAGACCGGCAAGAGCGCCGTCGCGGTCGACGCGATCATCAATCAGAAGGGCACCGGCATCAAGTGCATCTACGTTGCCGTGGGCCAGAAGCAGTCATCGATCGCCGCCGTCGTGCGCAAGCTCGAGGAGCACGGCGCGATGGATCACACGATCGTGGTCGCGGCCGCCGCCTCGGAATCCGCCGCCGCGCAGTACATTGCTCCGTACGCGGGTTGCGCGATGGGCGAGTACTTCCGTGATCGTGGCGAAGACGCACTGATCATCTACGACGATCTGACCAAGCAGGCGTGGGCATACCGCCAGGTGTCGCTGCTGCTGCGCCGTCCCCCGGGACGTGAGGCCTATCCCGGTGACGTCTTCTACCTGCATTCACGCCTGCTGGAACGCGCGTCGCGCATCAATGCCGAACACGTGGAGAAACTGACCAATGGCGAGGTCAAGGGCCAGACCGGCTCACTGACCGCCCTGCCGATCATCGAGACGCAGGCGGGCGACGTGTCGGCCTTCGTCCCGACCAACGTGATCTCGATCACCGACGGCCAGATCTTCCTCGAGTCCGACCTCTTCAACTCCGGTATCCGTCCGGCCATCAACGCCGGCCTGTCGGTATCCCGCGTTGGTGGTTCCGCGCAGACCAAGATCATCAAGAAGCTCGGCGGTGGTATTCGTCTGGCGCTCGCCCAGTACCGCGAACTGGCCGCGTTTGCCCAGTTCGCGTCGGACCTGGACGAACAGACCCGCAAGCAGCTCGAGCGCGGGCAGCGCGTGATGGAGCTGATGAAGCAGAAACAGTATTCACCGCTGACCGTGGGCTACATGGCGGTGTCTCTGTACGCGGCCACCGAGGGTTACCTCGACGATGTCGAGGTCAACAAGATCGTGGCCTTCGAGGAAGCGCTCCACGCGCATGTGAACTCGAATCACAGTGAGCTGATCGCAAAGATTGACGAGACGGGCGACTACAGCGACGAGATCCAGGCCGATCTGAAGAAAGCGGTCGAGGAATTCAAGTCGACCGGCGTCTGGTAAGCGGAGCGACTCATGGCCGGTGCAAAGGAAATCCGTACGAAGATCTCGAGTATCAAGAATACTCAGAAGATTACGCGTGCGATGGAAATGGTGGCGGCCAGCAAGATGCGCCGCGCACAGGAACGCATGGCCGCCACACGGCCGTATGCCGACCGCATGAAGAGCGTCATCGGTCACCTGGCGCACGCCAACCCGGAATACAAGCACCCGTATCTGGTCGAGCCGGGCGAAGTGCGTACCGCCGGTTATGTCGTCGTCACGAGTGACCGCGGACTGTGCGGCGGGCTGAACGTGAACCTGTTCCGCAAGTTGATCCGTGAATTCTCGGAGCGCGGCGACAGCGGTGTCGAACTGCAGACTTCCGCGGTGGGTCGCAAGGGCATCCAGTTCCTCAAGCGCACCGGCGTGCCGGTCGAAGCACAAACCGCGGACCTGGGCGACCGGCCGCATCTGGATGACATGATCGGCCCGGTCAAGGTGATGCTCGACGCCTATGACGAGGGGCGCATTCAGGAACTGAATCTCGTGCACAACCGCTTCGTCAACACGATGACGCAGAAACCGGAAATCGTCCGCCTGCTCCCGCTGGAGCCGAGCGAGGAAGAAGAAGGCTCCATGCGCTCGAAGCAGTGGGACTATATCTACGAGCCGGATGCCGAAGACATCCTCGACACGCTGATGAAACGGTACATCGAATCGCTGGTGTATCAGGGCGTGGTCGAGAATATTGCCTGTGAAATGGCTGCCCGCATGATCGCGATGAAGAGCGCATCGGATAACGCGGACAATCTGATCGACGACCTGCAACTGGCCTATAACAAGGCCCGCCAGGCGGCTATCACGCAGGAACTGAGCGAAATCGTCAGCGGCGCAGCCGCAGTCTGAAGGACCGAATGATACTCGAATCCGTATTCACGACCGCATTCCAGAGGACAGCCACATGAGTTCCGGAACGATCGTTTCCATTATCGGCGCCGTCGTCGACGTTGAATTCCCGCGTAACTCGGTGCCCGAGGTTTATAACGCCATCAAGCTCGACGATGCGGACCTTGTGCTCGAAGTCCAGGGCCAGCAGGGCGACGGTGTCGTCCGCTGTATCGCCATGGGCACCACGGACGGCCTGCGTCGCGGCATGACGGCCACCGACACCGGCGCCGCCATCTCGGTGCCGGTCGGCACGCAGACGCTTGGCCGCATCATGAACGTGCTCGGCGAGCCGATCGACGAAAAGGGCGATATCGGCGCCGACACCGTCTGGCCGATTCACCGCAAGGCGCCGACCTACGATGAGCAGGCCGGGGCGCAGGAGCTCCTCGAGACCGGCATCAAGGTCATCGACCTGCTCTGCCCGTTCGCCAAGGGCGGCAAGGTTGGCCTGTTCGGCGGTGCGGGTGTCGGCAAGACCGTCAACATGATGGAGCTGATCCGCAACATCGCCATCGAGCACTCGGGCTATTCGGTGTTCGCCGGCGTCGGTGAGCGCACCCGTGAGGGTAACGACTTCTATCACGAGATGACCGAGTCGAACGTGCTCGACAAGGTGTCGCTGGTCTATGGTCAGATGAACGAGCCGCCCGGCAACCGCCTGCGTGTCGCACTGACCGGCCTGACCATGGCCGAGGCGTTCCGTGACGAGGGCCGTGACGTGCTGATGTTCATCGACAACATCTATCGTTACACCCTCGCCGGCGTGGAAGTCTCCGCGCTGCTCGGCCGCATGCCGTCGGCGGTGGGCTATCAGCCGACACTGGCCGAGGAGATGGGTGTGCTACAGGAGCGCATTACCTCCACCAAGACGGGTTCGATCACCTCGATCCAGGCGGTCTACGTGCCGGCGGACGACCTGACCGACCCGTCACCGGCCACGACCTTCGCGCACCTTGATGCCACCGTCGTGCTGTCGCGCCAGATCGCGGAGCTGGGTATCTACCCGGCGGTCGACCCGCTCGACTCGACCAGCCGTCAGCTCGATCCGCTGGTCATCGGCCAGGAGCATTACGACACGGCGCGCGACGTGCAGCAGACCCTGCAGCGCTACAAGGAGCTCAAGGACATCATCGCGATCCTGGGCA
>CAZJGZ010000166.1:0-4612 GCA_964545695.1 uncultured Ectothiorhodospiraceae bacterium
GTTTGCGGTTGCGGCCCGTGATCAGCCGTTGTCCGGAATCTCGGGCAGCTCCGTCGCGCGCCCACGCGCGATGTCGCCGGCACGATCGAAGAAGGGCAGTTCACAGACCTGGCCTGCGCGCGTCTCGCCGTCGGTGCACTCCACTTCGACCGCCGTACCGGGGCCCGCGTCCGGGTCGTTCATGCGCACGATGGCGACACCGCACTGCAGTGTGGGCGACCACGCACTGCTGGTGACGCGCCCGGCACCCGAGCCGTCGATCTGCAGCGTCTCGCCATGGCGGGCAACGCCCTCGGCGATCGTCACCCCCCATGTCCGGTTGCGTCGGTCGACCGTACCCAGCGCTTCGCGGCCGATGAAGTCACCCTTGTCGAAATCGACGAGTTTGCCGAAGCCGGCATCGAAGGGGGTCACGGTGTCGTCGAAATCGGTACCAGAGAACAACAGGCCGCCCTCGATACGCCGCGCATTGGTGACCTCGGCCGGCGTGGTGTGGATGTCATAGGCGGCGCCGGCCTGCATGATGCGCTCGCCAATGGCCGCGGCGTCGACGCCGGGCTCGAAATAGATTTCCCAGCCGAGCTCGTTGGTGAACCCGGTGCGGCTGATGATGACCGGCTGGCCGTCGATGCGAATCTCGGCCATGTCGAAGTAGCGGAAGGGCTCCGGCATGCCGTCATCGGCGACCTGCGCGAGCACGTCCATCGAGCGCGGGCCCTGCACCTGGCTCACCCAGACGTTGGGGTCGAAGACCTCGACATCGAATCCCTGCGTCTGCGCGCGCAGCCAGACGTAGAACTCGCCATCGCCCTGGGCGTACCAGAAGCGATCCTGGTCGAGGCGCATCAGTACGCCATCCATGATGGTGGTGCCATCCGGGTAGCACGCGATCTGGTAGGTGCAGCGCCCGACGCGGTTGCGCGCCACGCTCCGGGTGAATACGCGCTCGAGCAGGGCCTCGGCATCGGGGCCGGTGATCTCGGTCGGCAATTCGCCAGTGTGGGAGACCATGACCTGGCGACGCAGGCGCCAGTACAGTTCCCGCGGATCACAGTTGCCGTAGGATAGCGAGCGCAGCCGCCGGTTGTAGACCCCGAACGAAGGGTCATGAGGCAGTTCCTGATGGACCAGCGGGTGCGGCGCCATGCTCTGGCGGAATTCGCTTGCACCGCCGCTGCTCGGAACCGGTTTGACCACAAACTGGACGTTGTCTTTCGTGTCTGCCATGGAGCCTCCGGACTTCACTTGGGGCACGCGCGAATGTAGCGGGCAGATGAGAATAGCGGCGGCCCGGATATGACACCAATGACAAATATTCTGTTCTGTACCGAATTTTGTCATGATCGCAGCATGAGACTGGATACCGAATCCCTGCGTGCCCTGAAGCTGGTCGCCGAGGTCGGCGGCGTGACCGAGGCGGCCGCGCGGCTGTTCCTGACGCAGTCGGCGGTCAGCTGGAAATTGCGGCGTCTGGAGGAGCGCGTCGGACACACGCTGCTGCGCCGCGAGGGCCGCATGTTGAAACCGACACGGCACGGCCGCGAGCTGATCGAGTTCGCCGACCGCATCCTGTCGGCGCACGACGCGGCGGTACAGCGTTTCCAGGGTTCGGCGCTGAACGGCTCCATCCGTCTCGGCGCAACGGATGATGTCGCCGTGAACCGAGTCGCCGGGATCGCCGGGCGCTTGCGCTGGGCGCACCCCGGCATTCATCTGCAGGTCCGGATCGAGTCGTCACTGAAACTGGCCGAGTCGGTCGACACCGGCGAGGTCGATCTCGCGGTTCTGCCCGTCGAATCCCGCGAGATCCGGGCTCGCGATTACCGACTCTGGACCGACGAGCTGCGATTCGTGCAGGCACGCGAAAGCGAATTCCCCGCGAACCAGCCGTTGCCCCTGGTCACCTTCGGTGAACACTGCTTCTACGGACGTGTCGCCGGTGCGCTGCTCGATGCCGCGGGGATTGCGTACGAGGAGGTTTTGCAGAGTGCGAGCATCGCCGGCGTCCGCGCCGCCGTGAGCGCCGGGTTCGGCATCGCACTGATGAATCGCGGTTTCATGACCGAAGACCAGTGCATCTGGTCGGGTGCGGCAGCGGTCGCGGCGCCGCCGGATATCCACTACGTCCTGCGTGCTGCGGATGCGCATCTGACCGAGGCGCAACAGACGCTGGTGGCCGAGCTGCGCGGCTCGGTACCGCCGGATCTTCTGCCCGGGGAAGTTGCGTCGTGAAACCTTTCCGGTCGCCGTTTGCGACCCCGCTCTTGCTCGACGGCGACCGATAATCGCGGTAGAGCCCGCCAGCCCCCGTCACCCGCGTTCCTCGATCCAGCGCGAGCCGGCGACGATGCCGCCGATCGCGCAGGTAGCGCCCACGGCGAGGGTCACCGCAACCGCCATCAGCGACGGTGACAGCGCCCCGGCGAAGAACTCGACCTCGATATCCGCCGGCTCCAGTTCCATGGCGGCCATGCCCGTGTAATGCATGCCGCAGACGGCCAGCCCCATGACCAGCGAGCTGGCATAGCGCAACGGCCCGCGAACATGGACGACAACGTACAGGGCAGCGATGGACGCGAGGATGGCGATGACCACGGAGAGACCGACGATGAACGGATCGTGGTGCATGTATGCCTCGATGCGCACCGACGCCATACCCGTGTAGTGCATCGATGCGACGCCCAGGCCCGTGATCACGCCGGCAATCAGAATGGCGGGCAGGTTTTCCCACCAGCGGGTCACGCAATACAGGCCGAAAAAGGCGAACACGATCGGGATTACCAGCGAGATCCCCGTCAGGCGTGTGTCATAGGCGATGGGGGTGCCGGGGTCGTAGGCCAGCATGCCGATGAAATGCATCGACCAGATCGCGCAACCGCCGATGAGAACGGCGGCCAGCAGGAGCCAGCCGAAGTGCGCACCACCATGCTCGCGACGAATGTAGCTGGCCACGAACAGGCCGGTCAGCGCGCCCAGCACGGAGACCGCGTACGACAGCAGGACGAGCCCGAGATGATAGTCGGCGATGGTGTTCGTCATGAGGTTGCCTCTTGCTGATCGGGATGACGCGCGGCAGCCGGCGCCGCCCGTGGATCCAAGGGCGTTTTCCAGCCAGGTTGCTGCGCTCCATAGTGCGCAATGTAAGGATTGCGACCGTCGTTGTCCAAGGCCGGGAGGGTCGGGATGCCATCATGCGGGGGTCTGTAGACTCCTGGAATCGACCTGCATCAGTGCGTCGGTCAGCGCCGGTCATTTGCCCCGGTACACGAAACCGGCTAATCAATGACTGCGGTAGGGGTCAACCTGGTCCAGGGCCTCCCCGGTCGCATGATGAAGTGGCTCGCGCTCGGGATCGCCCGCGGTAGCCTCGCGCAGGCGTTCGAGCTCGGCGATTACCGACGCATTCTGGCGACTGAGCTCCGCGAGCAGCTCGACGACACGGATGCGTTGGGCATCGTCATCGGCTTCCTGCAGCGCCTCGATCAGCGCGCGGACATGGGGCGGATTGCCGGCCCGGCGGCCATGTTCCAGCAGCGTTGCCCGGGCTTCGGACACCTCATCGGGGTCTTCATTGGCCACATAGATTCTGACGCTCTCGCGCAAATCCGGCCGATCTCCACCCGAAACGGCGATATAGATCACCGCGGGCAGAACCAATCCCGCCAGCACGAGGCCGGCACGTTTCGTTGGACGCCGGGCGAAGCGAAAGGCCAGCCAGGCCGTGACGAGGATGTACAGCGCCAGGGTGAGAAAGGCGAGCGTGTACCCGGTTCGGGAAAAACCTTCCCAGAGACCGCCAATGAGCAGGATGAACAGTGCGCCACCGCCAGCAAGGATCGCAGCAATGCAGGTTGCGTAGCCCAGCAACTGCAGCACGAACCGCAGTACCGGATGATCCGTGAATTCCGAATACCGGGTTTTCGCTGCCACTCGGTGGTCCTTGGGTTGTGCCCCGCTCGGTCTCATCGCTGTAGCGCGATGCAAATCATGCTCCGGGAAACCGTCGCATACGCCCCACAGTGTACAAAACGCCTGTAGTGGTTGCAGCAGAAAGGCTGGCTTCCGGTCGTGCATCAAGTTTGGACTTGCGCTATTTCCGATCATTTTCGGGCTCAACTGATGTCCGATGATGCATTTGCACTATGCCACCGCGCTCAGCGGTTTGTTCTACTCGAATGGTCAAGTCAATCGATCTTTACCCGGGGTATGGTGCAATGCAGAAGATAAGCGGCTATGGACTGTTGGCTTTAATGGTTGTGGCGCTGGTCAACGCTTGCGGGGGCGGTGGTGGTGGGGGTGGCAGCAGCGGCGGTGGCGGAACAGGTGATTCCGGTGATGGCGCCATCACGCAACCGTGGCTGACTTCGATGCACCAGGGCGACATCCACGTTGAGACCGGCGCCACGCAGGTGACCGTTCACTGGCCATTGGTAGACACCACCGATGACTACACAGTTCGCCTTACCACTGACCCCGAGGCGGACCTTATCGACAATCCCCATTTGTCATCCGTTGTGACCTCTCCGGGCTCGCCTGTATCCGGTTATGTATTCGAGGATCTGACGCCGGGCGAAAACGTCTATATTGCCCTGGTCGTGGATGGCGTCATTGA
>CAZJGZ010000167.1:0-4605 GCA_964545695.1 uncultured Ectothiorhodospiraceae bacterium
TCCGTACCGCCGTACTATCGATACTGCTCGGCGCGATTCGTACCGCTCGCACGATGGGTATCGGAATCTTCCTTTGTGTGGGCTTGCGTACATTGTTCTGTGTCCACGCCTGCTACTTTCGCAATCGAAGCAAGGAGCCATCCTGCTTTGAATCCGCCTTCAGATTCCCCCGTCTGCTGGCGGATTTTTTTTGTTCTGCGACATGCTATTCCCGCAACCGCCGGTCTCTGCCAGGACTTGGGGCATGATCGCAGTAGATGAACCCAAGTCCGACAGGCTGCTAACATGCAGCAATACTGATGCCTCTGGCCTGGATCGACGGCGTTCGCTGATTCGCTGGCCGCGGAAGCCCTGCCCATGACACTTGCAGCTCGCCTGCGCATGAATGCTCGCCTGCTTTCGGTGGCCGCCATCGCGGTGCTGGCCGTGGTCTGGATCGCCTCGGGTGTGGTTCTGCGCGAGGCCCCGCAGGCGCCCGAGGTGCGTGAGCGCAGCCCCATATCCGTTGCGGTCGAGCACCGGACGGCGCAGCCGGTGGAGCAGATCCTGTCGCTGCAGGGCCAGGTCGAGCCGCACATGCGTGTGCAGGTGCGCGCGGAGACTGCGGGCCAGGTCGCCGAATGGTTCCGCCCGCTGGGCGTGGCAGTTGCTCAGGGGGAACGCCTGGCACGCCTGCGCATGGATGACCGCGAAGCCCGACGCAAGCAGGCCATTGCCAGCCTGCGTGACACCGAGAGCGAGCTGGAGGCAACCCGGCGCCTGGTCGAGCGCGGCGCAGCAGCCCGCATCCAGCTGGATGCGCGCGAGGCGGCGGTTGCCGCTGCCCGGGCGGAGGTCGGGGCCATCGAGCTCGAGATCGAGAACACGAATATCCGCTCGCCTGTCGAAGGTGTGATCCATCAGCGCATCGCCGAGCGTGGCGATTTCGTGGGCGTCGGGGATGCGGTCGCGGAGATCATCGATAACGATCCGCTGCTGGGCGTGGCGAACGTTGCGCAGCACCAGATTTCTCGCGTGGAGCCCGGGCAGCGCGCGCGCCTGCGGTTCCTCGATGGCCGTCGGGCGGAGGGTGAGGTGACGTTCGTCTCCTCGGTCGCGCAGCCGGGCACGCGCACATTCCGGGTCGAGATCGAGGTCCCCAACCCGCAGGGCGCGCTGCCCTCCGGCATCAGTGCCGGCATCGAGATCCCGACCCGGGAAGTGGAGGCCCACAAGGTCTCGCCGGCAGTCATCAGCCTCGACGACGCCGGGCAGATCGGGGTCAAGACGGTCACCGACGACAACCGGGTCGAGTTCCACACCATCGAAGTCATCCGCACCGCGCCGGACGGGGTGTGGATCACCGGCCTGCCGCGCGAGATCCGCCTGATCACGGTGGGACAGGGCTTCGTCAGCGCCGGCGAGCCGGTCCGCGCGCAGGAGGTCGAGCGCGGCGACACCCTGTCGTCGGCCGAGGGTGAGCGCACGCAATGAAGGCGATCATCGGCTGGGCGATCGATCACGCCCGCACGGTTCTCCTGATTCTGCTGATGGTGCTCACGACCGGCACCGCGGCCTGGTTGACGGTGGCCAAGGAGGCCGCACCCGAGATCGACATCCCGACGTTCTTCGTGACCGTGGCCTACCCGGGCGCCAGCCCCGACGATGCGGAGCGGCTCATGCTGCGCCCCATCGAGCGGGATCTGCAGGGCGTGCGCGGTGTCGATGATGTGCGTTCCTGGGCTGGTGAAGGCTTTGCCATGGTGCGGCTCGACTTCCGGCCCGGATGGGACAATCGCCAGGCGCTCGCCGATCTGCGCGAGAAGGTCGACGACCTGCGGCCAGACCTGCCGGCGGGCGCCGAAGAGCCCACGGTCCAGGAAGTCGACCTGTCCCTCTTTCCGGTGCTCACGGTCAACCTGTCGGGGCCGCTGGATGAGCGCTCGCTGATCCGCATGGCGCGGGACATCCGTGATCGGGTGGAAGCGCTGCCCGGCGTGCTCGAGGTCGATATCGGTGGTGACCGCGAGGAGATGCTCGAAGTTCTGGTGGACCCACTGGTGCTGGAGTCCTACGAGCTCGCGTTCGAGGAGCTGACCACGGCCATCGAGCGCAGCAACCGCCTGATCGCCGCGGGTGCCGTCGATACCGGTGCCGGTCGCATCCCGATCCGCGTACCCGGGACGATCGACGACATCGGCGACATGCGGGACACGGCGGTGCGGGTCGAAGACGATGTCGTGGTCCGCGTCCGTGATGTCGCCGATGTGCGTTCGACCTTCCGCGATCCGGAGGGATTCACGCGTATCGACGGACAACCCTCGGTGTCGCTGGAGATCCGCAAGGAGGGCGGGGCGAATGTGCTCGATGTCGTCGGCATGGCTCGCGCGACGATCGAGGCCGCGCGGGCGGAGCTGCCGGAGTCGGTGCAGATCACCTACCTCCAGGACGAAGCCAGGGATGTGGCAAACCTGCTCGGCGATCTGGAAAACAACGTCATCACGGCCGTGCTCATTGTTGCCCTGGTCATCCTCGGCGTCATGGGCCTGCGCGCGGCGTTGCTGGTCGGCATTGCGATCCCGGGTGCCTTCCTCGCCGGGATCCTGGTGATCTGGCTGCTCGGCTATACCCTCAACATCGTGGTGCTGTTCGCGCTGATTCTGGTCGTCGGCATGCTGGTCGATGGTGCCGTGGTCGTCGTCGAGCTCGCCGATCGCTACCTCGCCGAGGGCCGACCGCGTGCCGACGCATTCCGCCAGGCGGCGCAGCGCATGCTCTGGCCCATCACCGCCGCCGTCGCCACCACCCTCGCCGTGTTTTTCCCCATGCTTTTCTGGCCGGGGATGGTGGGACAGTTCATGTTCTACCTGCCCGCCACGGTCATCATCACGCTGACCGCGTCGCTCGTCATGGCGCTGGTCTTCATCCCGACACTGGGCGCCGTGGTTGGCCCGGTTGGTGCGACAAACCCGACGCAGACACGCCAGGTGCAGGCAGCCGAAGACGGGGCCTACACGGATCTGCACGGTCTGACCGCGGCCTACATCCGCGTCCTGCGGCCACTGGTCGACTACCCCGGGCGAACGCTGGCCGGCACGCTGGCGTTTCTGGTGCTCGCCTACCTGGCTTACGGTGTGCACGGTCGCGGCGTGGAGTTCTTCCCCTCCATCGAGCCCGAGTTCGCCCAGATCCAGGTCCAGGCGCGCGGGGACTTGTCGGTCTGGGAGGCCGATGCACTGGTGCGGCAGGTCGAGGCCCGTGTAGCCGATGTGCCGGAGATCGAAGCCGTCTACGCCCGCACCATTGCCAGTCAGCTGGCCCGCCTTCAGGCCGACTATGCCGAGGACGTCATTGGCGTCCTTCAGCTCGAACTGACTTCCTGGCGTTACCGCGATCCGGCATCGGCCGTCATCGAACGCATTCGCGAGCGCACCACCGATCTGCCCGGACTGCAGCTACAGATCCGCGCGCAGGAGGCCGGACCGGTCGCGGGCCGCCCCATCCAGATCGAAACGCGGGGCGCCGATCCCGAGCGACTGCGCACGGCCGTGCACGAGATCCGTGACCGGATGGAGCAGCTCGGCGGTTTCGTCGACATCCAGGACGACCTGCCACTGCCCGGCATCGACCTGGAAGTACGCTTTGATCGCGAGCAGGCGGCACGGTTCGGGGTCGACGTCCCGCTCATTGGTCAGGGGGTACAACTGCTCACCGATGGCTTGCTGCTGGGGACCTATCGGCCCACGCACACGGATCAGGAGGTCGATATCCGCATGCGGATGCCACCGCAACAGCGCCATCTGCAGCAGCTCGCCAACCTCAATCTGCCCACACCCGAGGGCCTGGTGCCGCTGGCCAACTTCGCCGAGCTCGTACCCGTACCAGCCACCGGCCTGATCAAACGCCGCGATGGCCAGCGCGCGCACTCCATTGCCGCGGATGTGGCACCCGGGCGACTGGTCGACGATCAGATCAATCGCCTGCGCGCCGAACTAGTCGACGCCGACTTCGGCGATGGCATCACGGTTCGGTTCCGCGGTGAGGCTGAGGACCAGGCGGAAGCGAGCCGTTTCCTCCTGCTGGCATTCTGCTTCTCCCTGTTCCTGATGCTGACCCTGCTGGTTACGCAGTTCAACCGTTTCTCCCAGGCCCTGCTCGTGATGTCGGCGATCGTGTTCTCGACCGCGGGCGTATTGCTCGCGCTGCTCGTGCGCGGCGAGCCGTTCGGCATCGTCATGAGTGGCATCGGGGTG
This sequence comes from uncultured Ectothiorhodospiraceae bacterium, assembly GCA_964545695.1. GTDB lineage: Bacteria > Pseudomonadota > Gammaproteobacteria > XJ16 > Halofilaceae > Halofilum. Next base: position 4,233 of record CAZJGZ010000167.1, read on the forward strand.
CTGGCGCTGGCGGGAATCGTGGTCAACAACAATATCGTGCTGATCGACAGCTACAACGAAAAGCGCGCGCAGGGCTTGCCGCCGCGCGAGGCCGCCCTGCGCACGGGAGCGTTGCGTTTGCGCCCCGTGATCCTGACGGCGGTCACGACGATACTCGGACTGATGCCCATGGTGCTGGGCTGGACCGTGGACTTCGTCGGCCGGGACTTCTATATCGGCGCACCGTCGACCGATTACTGGATCCAGCTGGCGACGGGCGTCGCCGGCGGATTGCTTTTCGCCACTCCGGTGACCCTGTTGTTCACACCCGCGATGCTGGCCTGGATGGAGCCGAAGTCCGCGCACCATCAAGGGAACCTCTGAACAAAGTCCG
>CAZJGZ010000168.1:0-2909 GCA_964545695.1 uncultured Ectothiorhodospiraceae bacterium
CGCGGATCATTCAGTTCGATCACGCGCGCGACCTGCGGCTCCATGGGGTCGTCCAGGTCGACGATCACCAGTGCATCGGGCGTGGTGATGTAGACGTAATGGCCACCGAAGATGATGTGGCGCGCACCGTCGAGCAGGCCGTCCGGATTCCAGGTCAGGTCCCGCTCGATGAAGTTGTTGAGCGGATCACCGTCGGCCATGGTGTTGACGTCGGTCAGGATCAGGCCTTCCTCGCGGTCGGTGATGGCGGCGTAGTCATAGATCGGATGGAACGGCTGCTCCAGATTGATGTCGCGCATCAATTCGCCGGTGTTCCGGTCCGGGTGGATCGGCTGGGTGGTCGGCAGCGCCATGCAGCTCGCATCGGGCGTCGAGATATGGGTGTCCTGACCCAGCGGCGAGAACGGTGAACGCACGATGCGCTGGGAAAAGTCCTTGTTCGCCACGGCCTGCGCATCGTAGATGCGGAAGCCGCCCGTGCCCTCGGCGACGAAGACATATTCGCCGCGCAGCTGGATGCAGCCGACCTCGCCGCGTGCGCGGTGGCTGTAGGACTCGTAGAGGTCACGCCCGCGTTCCTCGTGTTCTTCATACCAGTCGGGGTAGGCGTGCCGGTGCAGATAGCTGCCGATCACCGCCTGCGGTTCTTCCCATTCGGTCACGCGCACGGCTTCGATGGCACCCTCGCCACCGACCCACGCGTTGTAGCCGATGAAGTCCACCAGTCGAGTGCCCTGCAGCAGGAGCTGGGACATGATGGCGTTGTTGTCACCATCCTCGGACAGATGGCAGTCCTTGCACTGCTTGGTCTCGGTCTTGCGCACGGTGTGGGCGAAGTGCGGCGCGAATGCCTGCGACGAGAAACCCGAGGAGGAAACGGGTGGCTGCTGGATGTAGATCAGTGCCCGGTTCACGTCGCGCGATGACAGCGCCAGTGCGGAGCTCGAGCGGATCGGCGCAATGCGGTTGCCCTTGGCGGGACCATGTCGGCCAAGCTGGAAGATCTGGTCACGCACGACCTGCGGGTTGTAGGTCGCGTAGTTGCGCGCCTGTTCGCCTTCGTAGCGCAGCGAGTCGGACATCCAGTTGCTTTCGATGGGCAGATGACAGCCGGCACAGCTCGTGGTCCACGAGGTGTGGCAGGTCTGGCAGGTCATCTCCTCTTCGCTGTGCGCCCGGTCGTCGGGCATGACGCCGGTGCCCCAGTCCTGCGTGTGCGTGTCGCGTGACATCAATTTGGCGCGGGCGGCCGTTTCGTTGTACTCGCCGTGGCCGGCATCCATGGTGTCCTTGACCAGCGTGACCTGCCATTCGAGCTCGGGATCAAGCTGCGACCGCTGGTAGAGCGCATCGCCCTGCCACTTGAAGCGCTGGCGGCCGTCCGGTGTGCGCATGGCGGTCAGATCGTGGCCACCGGGCGGGGCGGCCGGACCACTGGTCAGCAGCGACGGATACTCGTCGGCGTTGCCGTGGCAGTCCGAGCATTCGATCTCGATCGCCTGGGCGATCTCGCCGTAGATGTGGCCGCTGCCGTGCATGTCCTGCGAGAAGTGGCAGTCGACGCAGTGCATGCCCTTTTCGGCATGGATCGAGGTCATGTGCACGGCCTTGTCGAACTTGTCCGGGTCGTCGTGGCCGACGATGTCGCCGTCGCCATCAAGCAGATTGCCCTTGCGATCCTTCTTGAACACCGAGCGGAAGTTCCAGCCGTGCCCGTGGTAGTCGGCGAACTGGGTATGTTCGAGATCGGGATTGAGTTCCGAGACGCGAGCAAGGAAGTCGACATCGCCCCACTTGCCGCGCGGCGCCGCCCCTTCGGGATTGCGATCATAGACCTCGCGCATCTCCTCGTGCGTCGGGTACTTCTGCTCCTCGGGCCACATCGCTGGCGCGTCGGCCTCGTAGTCCCACATCGTGAAACCGAGGTAGGAATTGACGAAGGCATTGGGCTGATGGAGATGGCACACGATGCACTGACTGGTCGGGATGGCGCTGGTGAATTCGTGCCTCAGCGGATGGCCCGGGCGGTCCTTGGGAATGGTGGGGTCGACGGATTGGCTCTTGCCCCAGTGGCCGTATTCGGCATAGGGGCCCGACGCCATTTCGCTGCGGTCGTTGGCATAGACAACATGGCAGGAGGCACAGCCGGATGCGCGGAAATCACCGGGCTGATCGTTGGTGCCCATGAACCAGCTGATCGGATCGTTCAGACGGGTCTTGTGCAGGTTGAGCACGGGGACGGCAATGCGGCCGCCGGTCCCGGGTCCGCGGTTCACCTGGCGGATGTCCGGGCGTCCGGGTTCTTCCAGCAACTGGATGTCGAATACAGGATTGGGCAGGCCCGTTTCCGGGAACAGGTTGACCTTGTTGCGCCCGCCGCGCTCGAACACGCGGAACACGTCGGCCGGTGGGGTGACCTGCCAGCGCGGCAGCGGCCAGAGTTCGTCGATGATGCCGGCGTCGGCCATTTCCTCGCTCACCTCGACCGGATTACTGATGCGCGCGGGTTCGCCGTCGCGGGTGTACGACTCGCCGAGGATATAGCGCTTGTAATCCAGAATGCCGTTGTTGTACGCCGCACCGCCCCAGAACATGGCACTCGTCGACATCAGGCTGCGCTTGACCGATTCGACCTTGTCCAGATGGCAGGCGCCGCAGGCCTCTTCCGCGATGCGGTAGTCGGATGGGTTCATGAAGCGGACGAACTCCGGCGACTCCTTGTTCAGATCGGTGTAGGTGCGCGCCGGGTTGGCGCTCTCCGGCCAGTTCCAGGCCTCGGGATGCTGTGGCAGTACATGCGCTTCCATCAGCGCATGCATGTACGCGGTATCGCCCTGTTCGCTGCCGGCCGGACGCTCGACGCTGTAATCGCCACCATGGCAGTCGGCACAGCCGAGCACCACGCCGGG
>CAZJGZ010000168.1:3009-4592 GCA_964545695.1 uncultured Ectothiorhodospiraceae bacterium
CCGATCAGCGGCACGTTCTGGCGGGTCCAGAAGTTGGTGTCGGCGCCGGCGAAGATCGGGTTCTCGAAGATGGCGTCGAAGCCGGTCGAGCGATCATCGAAGGGGTCCTCGTCACCGCTGGCATAGAGGCCGGAGAGTCGAACCCGGGTCCAGTCGAAATCCATCGACAGTTCTGCCGCACCGAACAGCGCACGAATATCCACCGGTTCATCGAGGAACGTGCCGCGAGATTGATCACCGTAGGCGTAGTAGATCGACGAGGTCAGGTTCACGCGGCCGATCTTGCCATCGCCACTGAGGCCGAAGTAGGTGACATCGTAGTTGCGCGGGCGTTCCAGGCCGACCGATGCCGGGCGTTCGATGAAGCCGTTCTTGTTGAAATGGGCTTCCTCATTGCCTTCGCGATTGCGGTTGTGCGTCAGACTGAACTGGGTGAAGAAGCCGAGGACGGGGAAGTCCTGCCAGATCAGGTTGGCAGCGAACACGTCATCCTTGCGCAGGCCGGCGTTGACATCGTTGAGACCGCTGTTGGTGTCCTTCTCCACCCGCCGGAACCAGGCCAGGTTGTACTGGTAGATATTGTTGTCGCGGGTACCGAACAGGCGCACGCCGAACTGGTCATCCTGGAACAGGAAGCCGCGGAAATCGGCATTGAATGGCTGGATGCCGATACGGACGCTGTCGAAGTCGTAGCGTGGCGAGACATCACGCAGGTGCTTGTCGAAGAATGCCTCCTGTACCGCGAAATGGCTGTCATTGCGGGTCTGGCCGCCATCGGGGTCGACTTCGAGAAACCGGTTCTCCTGGGCGCGAAAGCGGTTGTACTGCTTGGCCAGGGTGAGGCGGTATTCGTAGTCGGGTGGGCGGAAGATGGTGTCGCCCTTGTAGTACACGAAGGCGGCGACCACGGTCTGGGCGAACACGCTCTGTTCACCGTCACCGACCAGGTCATCCCGCCCGCTCTCCTCGATCGCCGCCGGGCTGACCGGGACCGGAAACTTGCGCGGTTCGAAAACCGTGTTGGAGCGCAGTTCGGCGTTGAAGAACCAGTCATCGTGGACCGGGCGGTCGGCCTTCAGCGTGTTGATGTTGTAGGGGTCATACCACGGGTTGTCGACTTCACCGAGGTCGTCGAGGATGCGCCAGCGGTCGGTGACCGCGTCGGCTTCGTAGTCGGTGCGCGCCGGTGACGGTGGTGGTTCGACACGCTCGATGCCGCCGGCACGGTTCGGATTGGTCTGTTCCGGTTCGGGCGGCAGGTCACGCTGGGGACCGGGCCGGCCCTCGGCGTGGGCAGGGGCGTACGTGGCTGCCAGGCAGGCAGCCGCGAACAGGGGGGTGAACCACCTACTTGCCACTGCAGACTTTCTGTTCATTGCTGTCGAGGAACGGGGCCTGGGGGCATTGCACGTAGCGCAGTCGATCGCTGGAGGAGAAGCCGGGAATCTCGATCTGGTCCGCGCGCATGTGCTTCGGCGCATTGTTGATGGTGCCGAGTTGCTTGCCGGCCTCATGGAGGCCGAGGAAGGCGATCATGTCGTCCTGCTCGATGCCGTCGCCGGAGATGCCGATGCCACCGATCA
>CAZJGZ010000169.1:0-4584 GCA_964545695.1 uncultured Ectothiorhodospiraceae bacterium
CGGGGGACGTGGGCTGGGGGGGTGTGTGGCCTGGTTTGGCCACACTGCTCGCGCCCTGGGTGGGCACGAGCGGCCCCCGACGCAGTACCCCGGCACCGGTCCCGCCCCGCCACCTACACCCCCGGTATGCCATAATCCGCAGCCAGCCACCGACGGCCGATTGACGGACCGACCATGCGTAGCTTCAGCTGCATCTGCGGCAACCGCCTCTACTTCGACAACACCCAGTGCCTGCGCTGCCAGCGCAAGACCGGCTGGTGTCCGAACTGCAATGCCCTGCGCGGACTGGACCCGGCCGGTGATGGCGTATGGCGCTGTACCGCGAACGGCTGCGGCACGCTGCTCAAACCCTGCCACAATTACGCGGTCGAGCAGGTCTGCAACCGCATGGTGCACGCCGAAAGCAGCGAACGGTTCTGCACCGCCTGCCGCCACAACCGCACCATCCCCGATACCAGCGTGCCCGGCAACCGGGCCAAGTGGGCCCGACTCGAATCGGCCAAGCGCCGCCTGTTCTACACGCTGGATCAACTGGACCTGCCGTACGGCACCGAGGCGGATGGCTTCGACCCGCCGCTGCTGTTCGACTTCAAGGCCGAGCTCATCCGCAGTCGCGACAACTGGCAGTCCATGGGGCCGGTCGAGCATGTCTATACCGGGCACGCCAGTGGCCGTATCACCATCAATCTCGACGAAGCCGACGATGCCGTGCGCGAAAAGCGACGGATCAACATGAACGAGGCTCATCGAACGCTGATCGGCCATTTTCGCCACGAGATTGCGCATTACTACTGGGAACTTCTGGTCCGTGGCCGCTGCGAGGACGCCTTTTGTGCGCGCTTCGGTGACCACACCGATCCCACCTACCGCGAGGCCCTGCAGCGCCATTACCGCGACGGCGCCCCGGATGACTGGCCGCAACGCTTCGTATCGGCCTACGCCAGCATGCATCCCTGGGAGGATTTCGCCGAGACATTTGCGGCCTACATGGATCTGGTTGCCGTCATGGACACGGCCGCGCACTGGCAACTCACACACGCCAAACCGCTCGACACCGAGTTGCCGGAACTGCTGCAGGCCTACGGCAGCCTGGGCCTGATGCTCAACGAGATCAATCGCGACATGGGTCTCCTCGACGTGGTCCCGGAGATCTTCACCGCGCCCGTGCGCCGCAAGCTCGAATTCGTGCATGATCTCATTCGCAACGCGCCGCCAAGCGCATCCGCCGCCGAGGTACAGGCATGACCGAAACGCATGACATCACCCTGCCCGCCGACAGCGGATTGCTCCAGGACTATGACGCCGGGAACTTCTTCTGCGAAATGTTCGGCCACGGCGAGATCGATTGCGCCCATACGCGCCTGCTGCGCGACCGCCTGCACGCACTCTCCCTCGATGGCCTGCGCCAGCGCGCGCACGATGCCGAGCTCGAGCTCTACAACTTCGGCATCACCTTCACCGTCTATACCCAGAAGGACGCAATCGATCGCATCCTGCCCTTCGACGTCGTGCCGCGCGTGATTTCCGCCCCTGACTGGGCGCGCATCGACGCCGGCGTGCGCCAGCGGGTGACCGCCCTCAATCTGTTCCTGCGCGATATCTATCACGAACGCCACATCCTCAATGATGGCATCGTGCCCAGCGACATCATCTTCTCCAATGCCAACTACCGGCCGGAGATGGAAGGGCTGAAGGTCCCTCACGATACCTACGTGCATATCAATGGCTCCGACCTCGTTCGCGGCAGTGACGGCGAATTCGTCTTCCTCGAGGACAACGCCCGCTGCCCCTCCGGCGTCTCGTACCTGGTGGAGAATCGCCACCTGATGCTGCGCACCTTCCCCGACCTGATGGACGGCCTGCCGGTGCGCCCCGTGTCCGACTACGGCCAGCGGCTGAACGCGGCCCTCATGGAGACTGCCCCGGCCGGCGTCGACCGTCCGACCACGGTGCTGCTGTCACCCGGGACCTACAATTCGGCCTATTTCGAGCACATCTTCCTGGCGCGGGAGATGGGTGTGGCCCTGGTCGAAGGGCGCGATCTGACCGTCGTCGATGACCGGGTCTACATGAAGACCATCCGCGGCCTCGAGGCGGTACACATCATCTACCGCCGCATCAACGACGACGCCCTCGACCCACGGGCGTTCAACCCGGACAGCCTGCTCGGTGTCCCCGGGCTCATGCAGGCCTACCGGCGCGGCAATGTCACGCTGGCGAATGCCGTGGGCACGGGTATCGCGGATGACAAGGCCGTCTATGCCTACATGCCTCGAATCATCCGCTACTACCTCGACCAGGAGCCGATCCTGAACAATGTCGAGACGCACCTGTGCCGGGAACAGGAAGGCCTGCAGTACACCCTGGACCACCTGGCCGAGCTGGTGGTGAAACCCGTGGGTGAAGCCGGCGGCTACGGCATCACGGTGGGACCGCATGCCACGGCCGAGGAGCTGGAGCAGTGCCGCCAGCAGATTCTCGAGCGCCCGCACAACTGGATCGCCCAACCCACGCTCGACTTGTCGGTGTCGCCGACCCTGGTCGAGACCGGTATCGAACCCCGTCACGTCGATCTGCGCACCTTCGCGGTGACCGGCCGCGAACCCTGGGTGCTGCCCGGCGGGCTCAGCCGCGTCGCGCTCAAGCGCGGCTCGCTCATCGTCAACTCCTCCCAGGGCGGTGGCTCCAAGGACACCTGGGTGCTGGACGAGGATACGGACACGCAATGACCACGCTGCTTTCCCGCTACGCCGAAGACATCTTCTGGACCGCGCGCTACATCGAGCGCGCCGAGGCCCTGGCACGGATTCTCGACGTCAACGAGACGTTCTCGCGTGACAGTCGCGGCGGCCAGAACTGGCAGGCCGTACTCGAGATCTACCACGACGGGCCGCGCTTCTTTCAGGAACATGCAACGGCATCCGCAGAGAGCGTGATCCATTTCTACACACTGGACATGCGCAACCCGACCTCGATCATCCGCGCCCTGCGCATGGCCAGGGAGAATGCCCGCGCCATGCGGCCGTTGATCTCGACCGAGATGTGGACCCAGATCAACATCTTCTACAACCGGTTGCTGGCACTGGGGCCACAGGACATCACGGAGCCCCGACTGACCCGCTTCTGCCAGTTCGTCAAGGAAGGTTGCCAGACCCATACCGGCATCACCGAGGGCACCTTCTATCGCGATGAAGCCTGGTGCTTCTACCAGATCGGTCGCCAGATCGAGCGCGCCGATCAGACCACGCGACTGCTCGATGCCAAGTACCAGCTGCTGCTGCCGTCGGTCGATCAGGTTGGTACCCCGGTCGATATCAGCCGCTGGAACGCCCTGCTGCGTTCGGCCTCCGGCTATCACGCCTTCCGCAAGATCCACCCGCGCGACATGACACCGGCCGACGTCGCCGGCTTCATGCTGTTCCACCATGCGTTCCCGCGCTCGGTCGTGGCCTGTGTCAGCGAAATCCGCCAACGGATCAGTGAACTGCGCTCGGGCTACGGCGTCCCGGGTGCGACCGACGTGACCGGCAGCCTCGACGACCTGCGCCGATTGATCGATGATGGCGACATTGACCAGGTCATCGCCGGCGGCCTGCACGAATATCTCGACCGCCTGCAGCGTCACCTGCAGGCCCTGTCGCGCGATATCGGCCGGGAAATGTTCGCCCATCAGGCGACCACCGCCGGCTGACGGGAATCCGCACACGGCAGTTCAGCGAATAGAGATCGGGGAATCGGGACAGGACACACAATGGCTTCAACCATGCTCAAACCGCGGATCGCAGCCGCGGCGAACCCCTCGGTGACTCGCCTTTCGCCACTCGATCGCCTGCTGCGAAGATTGCTCGCGTCGCGACTCCAGGACCTGAACAGCGGCCGTCTCACGGTCCGTGACGCGGATGGCGAGAAGGTCTACGGCAACCCCGACGGTGCCTTCGACGTCCGTCTGGACATTCGCCGCCCTCGCTTCTACCGCCGCGTACTTGCCGGCGGCACGCTCGGTCTCGGTGCGGCGTACCTCGATGGCGACTGGGAGTGCAGCGACCTTGCCGGGCTGTTCCGCCTGTTCATCAGCAGCACGGACGACGAGGTGGCGGCCGACGAGCTCGAACGCGGCTCTGCGCGGCTACTCACGGCGCTCGCACGGATCGGGCATTACCTGCGCGCCAATACCCGCTCGGGCAGCCGACGCAATATCCGTGACCACTACGATCTCGGCAATGACCTGTTCCAGACCTTCCTTGATCCTTCGCTGACCTATTCGGCGGCCGTCTTCGAGCATCCGGGCGCCAGTCTGGAAGCAGCCCAGACCGCCAAGCTCGACCGTATCTGCCGCAAGCTCGACCTGCGCCCCGAACATCACCTGCTGGAGATCGGCACGGGCTGGGGCAGTTTCGCCATGCACGCGGCCCGCCATTACGGCTGCCGCGTGACCACCACGACGATCTCCACCGAACAGCATGCCCTCGCACGCGAGCGTATCGAGGCGGCCGGACTCGCCGATCGCATCGAACTACGTCTCGATGATTATCGCGATCTCGACGGCCGCTATGACCGGCTGGTGTCGATCGAGATGATCGAAGC
>CAZJGZ010000170.1:0-4573 GCA_964545695.1 uncultured Ectothiorhodospiraceae bacterium
CACCAGCGGTTGATCGCGGTCGGCCTGCTTCGGCGCCGTCTGCGCGAGAATGAGCAGGCCGCTGAGCTGGCCGAGGATGCGCTTGAAGCGCTCGTAGACCGGCCGAATCCGTGCGGCGTACTCTGCGACGGCTTCATCATCAAAGGCGGCGAGCAGCAACTGCGGATCCTCCGCCGGGATTTCCCAGCTGGTGCAATCGCTTGCATGAATGGTCGTGCGAGTCGATTCGGAGGTGTTCATTCGGGCATCCATCAGTTATCTCCGAGGCGAGCGGATGAGCGCTGGATCAGCCGGCCCGGGACAAAAATCCTCTCGGGCTGGTAACTGCTGTCGGACAGCAGGCGCTCGATATTTTCCAGGGTGAGATCGATCATCGTGCGCGCCGGCTGGCGCACGGTGGTCAGTGCATAGGGCGGCCAGGCGGCCATGGAGATGTCGTCGAAACCGATCACGGAGAGATCCCGCGGAATCTTCATGCCCAGTTCGACACGTGCGGCATCGAGGGCACCAATGGCCACGATGTCATTGGCACAGAACACGGCTTCCGGTGGTGGATGCCGATCCATCAAGCGTTTGAGCGCAGCGAACCCCCCTTCGTAACTGAATGCGCCAGCCTCCTCGACCATGGGCGTGTCGGCGCCACGCTCGCGCACACGGTCACTGAAGCCGGCAAGGCGATCCCGGTTGGTCGAGGTATCGGGCAGGCCCGAGATATAGGCCAGCCGCCTGTGTCCGGCATCGAGCAGCGTGTCCGCTACCAGACGGCCACCGCCAATGTTGTCGCAGGAAATGGCCAGGGTGTCGGCGTCATTGACGTAGCGATTGAACAGCACCACCGGGGTGCCGGCCTGCTCGCAGGTACGGATGGTCTCGGATGAGAGCGTCGCCGCGAGGATGATCGCGACGTCGGGGTTGTACTGCAGCATCGTCGGCAGGGCGTCGTCGACCTGACGTCCCGGCCCGGCAAAGAACACCATGCTCTGCAGGCCACTCTCGTGCAGCTTGCGGGTGAGCGTGGCGAGGATCTCTGGATAGAACGGGTTGGTGATATCGGCCACCGCGATGCCGGCGATACTGCTGCGACGGGTGATCAGGCCGCGCGCCAGCGAATCCGGGGTATAGCCGAGGCGGCGTGCTTCGGCGAGGACCCGATCACGGGTCTCGGGCTTGATCACGGCAGACGCCGTGAAGGCCCGCGACACCGTGGAGATCGATACACCGAGGGATCGGGCGATGTCTCGAGCGGTAACCCGACGACCAGCGCGCGCGCGCCTGCCTGACGCGGCCACATGGTTATCGAGATCCGGTCGTTCCCTCGTCATGATGCCATCACCCATCCACTCGCCTGAGCAGCCTCAATCGGCGTTGCCCTTACCATAGCGGCGCACGCGCAGATCGGCCTGTTCCTTGTGGCCCCAGAAGTTCTCGACCGCGCACAATCGCGAGCAATACTCACCGATATAGGCGCTCGCTTCCGGCGTGCACTCTTGATACGTCACCGTCTTGATAAACTTGCCGACCCACAGGCCGCCCGTATAGCGGGCCGCACCTTTCGTTGGCAAGGTGTGGTTGGTGCCGATCACCTTGTCTCCATAGGCCACGTTGGTTTCCGGGCCGAGGAACAGCGAGCCGTAATTGGTCATCCGCTCCAGGTACCAGCGCGGCTCCGCGGTCAGCACCTCGACATGCTCGGAGGCGATCCGGTCGGCCTCGCGCAGCATCTCTTCATCGTCCTTGACCAGTATGATCTGACCGTAATCCTCCCACGCCTTGCCCGCAACATCCGCAGTGGGCAAAACCGTGAGCTGACGGGCGATCTCCTTCTCCGTCTCCTCGGCCACACGACGGGAAGTAGTCAGCAGTACGGCGGGCGAATTCGGGCCATGCTCGGCCTGCCCCAGCAGATCCGTGGCGCACATTTCCCCATCGGCCGTATCGTCGGCAATGACGAGGATTTCCGTGGGCCCAGCGAGCAGGTCGATGCCGACGCGACCAAAGAGCTGGCGCTTGGCTTCGGCGACGAATGCATTGCCCGGGCCGACGATCATGTTGACTGGGTCGATTTCGTCTGTGCCGATCGCCATGGCGGCGATCGCCTGGATGCCGCCGAGCAAATAGATCTCGTCGGCACCGCCCATGGCCATGGCGGCAATGGTAGCGGGATGCGGCTCGCCCTTGGTGGGCGGAGTACAGGCGATCACGCGGTCGACGCCGGCGACGCGCGCCGTAACGATGCTCATGTGTGCCGACGCAACCATCGGATAGCGCCCGCCCGGGATGTAACAGCCCACGCTGTTCACCGGCACCTGGCGATGCCCGAGCTTGATGCCCGGGATGGATTCGATTTCGAGATCCGTAAGCGAGTTCTTCTGCGCCTCGGCAAATGTGCGAATCTGCTGCTGAGCAAACTTGATATCCTCGATGGTCTCGTCCGGCAGACTGTCGATGCAGGCCTGGATCTGCTCATCGCTCAGGCGAAACGACGCTGGCGTCCAATCATCGAACTTCTTCGACAGCTCACGGACCACACCCGTACTGTCGGTCTTCATGCGGGTCAGGATGTCCTGCACCGTGTCGCGCACCTTGGTATCGGCGGCATCCGCCGCTTCCGGCGTAATACCGTGCTTCAGAATCTCGGCCATGATCGCTTTATCCTTTCAATTGGAAAACAGGGCCCGGAAGAATCCCGGCGCCGATCATCGGCACCGGGACCTTGATCCAAATCAGGGATCGACGGTGGGTTCGACTTTGGTCAACTCGTAATGGTTGTCCGGAGCCTCGCAGCGGCGGCAGTTGATGCCCGGCTCATTCGGTGCTTCCACAACCACGTCGGCTGGCAGCGGCTGGATCGTGGCACCCGGTGTCGGCTCGCCATCCAATGCCGCCGGGATGCTCAGTTCCGGCAACAGCTCGGGATTGAACACCTCGGTCACGAAAGAGCTCGGGACCGTGCCATCGGGGAAGGCATTGCAACCATCCTCGAAGCGATCGCCCTCACAGAGACGGACCTCGTCGGCCGGCACCCACGGAAGCGGGTACTCGATGTTCATCGGCTCAAGCTCACGCTGACCGGTGAGGATTTCCATCATCAGCTTGAAGGCATAGCCGGACTGGGCGGGCGGAGAACCCGACGAAACACCACTGAGGCCCTTCGCCTGCATTTCGGGATCAGCCAATGCCAGACGGAAGCCGTTGGAATTTTCACCGGTCACCGGAATGAGGTTGTCCGCGTCGTGCCGCAACAACGCCTGAATGGCTCCGTATTCGCCGGCCTGCGCCCAGATGCCGTCGATGTTGGAGTGCGAGGCCAGAGCACGCCGGGTGTTCTGCTCGGTCGTACGATCATCCCAGTTGCTGTAGTACTCGTTGACGATTTCAATGCCCGGATACTGGTCGAAAATGTGCTTGGCACCGTCGGTGTGGCGCTGGTCGACCGAGTTGCCGGCGACACCACGTGACAACAGGATGCGACCTTCGCCACCCAATTCGTTCACCAGGTACTGCGCGCTGTTCTCACCGAAGCCTGAACTGATGTAACTGACGTTGTACGCACACTCCTCGGTGACGGTCGCGTCATACATGAACATCAGCACACCCGCGTCGCAGCCCTGACGGACCACACGATTGAGTGCATTGGCGGAGATCGGGAAACTGACAATGCCGTCGGCGCCCGCGTCGATCATGCTCTGATACGCGGAGATCTGTTCCTGCGGATCAGTGCCGGAAATCACTTCGCGAACTTCGACCATTTCGTCATACGGAGGTGTCTTGGCGAGCGCCTTGACGATGTTCGCCGCCTCGGACTGCCACATGTTGCCGGAATAGCTGAGCGACAGATAGACGAGGAACTTCTCGTCATCATCGGCCTGCACCTGACTGATGCCGCCAACCGCCAGTGCGGCCGTGGCGGCGGCCGAGAGCAGTGCGTAACGCCACTTTCTCTTTATTGTAGCCATTATCGTGTACCTCTTCGCGTGTATTGGTCCCGTCGGACAGGACGCTGCATTGGCCAGCGACACCTCCACATGGAGAGCAGCTGGCGGTTGTTGCGGCTGTGTCGATTGCATCGAGCGATGCGTATGCAAACGATTGCACGACCCCGCATTTCTTTCTGTCTTGCCTTCTTGCCTTCAACCTCCCTAGTGCTCTTCCCGCAATTGCATTGTGGCCGTCGCGCCATCCGCGAATGCCGGGACAGCGTTTTATCGACCCGCCCGGGGCCCGTCAGTTCCTTGATCGGACTTTGCCTTGCCGGGCGCACCGAAGCGCGGCATGCGCAATGCTTCGTAGAGGCTCTCGCGCAGAAGCAGCAGCGCGAGCAGGATGATTGCGCCTTCAATGATGGTGCGCCAACCCTGACTGAGCCCGATCGCAGCAATCAGCATCCCGATCGTGGTCAGCAGCAGCGCGCCGCCGACAGTGCCCGCGTAGTTGCCCTTGCCGCCAAGGATCGATGATCCGCCGATGACGACGGCGGCGATGGACGGCAGCAGATAGTCGTTACCCATGCTCAGGGTCGCTCCCTGCGAGTACCCCACCAGCATCATGCCCGCCCAGCCGCCGCACATCGCGG
>CAZJGZ010000171.1:0-4570 GCA_964545695.1 uncultured Ectothiorhodospiraceae bacterium
GGGCCATGAAAATGCGATTTCCATGGGTTGGAAACCCGAATTGGTGACATTGCCACACGGCTTTTCGCGCACCTGCCAACTTCGTTTCAGGCGTGCCCACAAGATCACTCCGATCCTTTCTGGTTACCCCTTGCGGAACATGAAAATGCCCCAGGTAAGATCACCACGGTTGCCGCCGTCGACCCAGTGTTGCAACCCGGTCTTCATGCGCTCGACGTAATCGCTGCTGAGATGTCGGCCGACCTCGTCCTGCTCGTCGATCAGGACCTCGCGAACGCGCCCATAGTGCGTGGCGATCATTTCGCCGCGCTGGTCGTAGCTGACCTCCTCGAGGCCGAGCTCACGCAGGGTGTCGCGATAAAACGCCGGTGAGCCCAGTGTGTCGAGGTGCAGACGGTCGAGGATGGGCTCCAGCCCCGCGTTCGATCTGTCGTCTGCCTGCATCGGATCGCTGAAGATGAACGTACCCCCCGGGCGCAGGATGCGCACGGCTTCTTCCAGCACGCGGCGCCGGTCGCCGCTGTGGAGGAACGCTTCCTGCGACCAGACGACATCGAAACTCGCGTCATCGTAGGTTACATCCTCGAAGTTACCCTCGACGATCTCGATACGATCATCGAGGCCCTGCTCGGCGTTCTGCCGCCGGCCACGCTCATTCTCGCGCTCACTTACATTGAAACCTGTGCCGTGGCAGCCGTACTCCCGCGCGAGGTAGCGCAGAGCGCCGCCGTAGCCGGATCCCAGGTCGATGACCCGCGTGTCCGCACCCAGCCCGGGCACCTGCCCGGCCATGACCGCATTGGTGCGCACGCTTGCGGTGTAGATTTCCTCGTGCGGGTGCTCGTAGAGGCCAATGTGGATGTCCTCGCCGCCCCATACGAGCGTGTAGAAATTGTCCGCATCCTCGCTGTTGTAGTAGTCGCCCGCAGTCTGGACCGCTGCGCTGTAGCGCTTCTTGTTGGCATGATCGTTCATGATTTACCTCCCGTTTTGGCAGTGCGCGGGCGCCCGGCGCGGCGCGTGCCTGCGGGCTCGATGGTCGGCCCGGGTGCGCTCGTGTTGCGCGCTTCGGTGCCCGGCGGAGTGATGCGGCGCGACCAGCCCCGAAGGGCGACGCGCGCGCGGATGGATCGAAGTGTCGCCGTGCCTGCGTGGCGCGAAAACCCGCAGGCGGGGATTGTAAGCAGGGGTCGGACGAGAGACCCTGGACGCACGGATTCCGTGCAGCGCCGCTCGGCGCGCGGACATGTACGCTCAAAGTGCTGGCTGATTCTCGCGAATCCGGGATGCAGTTTCAAATGCGCCACCGGCAGGCAACGCCGCGGTCGCCATACGCGCAACGCACGCAGATCACACATCCCTGGCGATCAGCCGCTCGGGATTTACCCACAATTGGTGATCTGCTCCCTCCTTGATACTCCCGTTACGAGATACTCCCATCACGACAAGGGACCGGACGTGACCGCCATCGCTCTCTCGACGGCTCGATCCGCCAGGAACTCGTCAAGCGAGTCGAACGTATCGTGGGCGCGGCGTTCGCGCGCGCCAGGCAGCACTGAAGCAGAAACCGGGTTCCTGCCTGCGGCTTCAGGCAACCTCGCGCACGAACCAGTCGACGATGGCCCGCATCAGCGCGCGGTCGCCATACGCGGTGTGCAGGATGTAACCCCGCTCCGGGCGCTCCACCACGGGTTTCAGCGCCACGAGCGTGCCCTCCTCCAGAGCGGCGTCGATGAGGCCCCGCCAGCCCAGCGCCAGCCCCTGCCCCTCGATGGCGGCGTGCAGCAGCAGCGGGTAGTTGTTGTAGTGAAACCGCGGCGAAGGCGGGGCCTGCTCCGCCCCGGCGCGCACACACCACTCGTGCCAATCCAGCCAACGCGGATCGCTGCGATCCATGTGCAGCAGCGGCACCCGCGCCGTGGCCGCGGTCACGTCATCGCTGTCGAGCCCGTACCGGGCGGCGAACCCGGGGCTGCACACCGGAAACACGGCCTCACGCAACAAGGGCCACTCCGATTCCCGCGCCGACGCCAGCAGGCCGAAGCGGATGCTGATATCCGCCCCCAGCGCTTCTCGGCTGTCATCGCGATCCACCGGCAGCACCTCGAACCCCGTGCCCGGAAACGCGCCTTCCAGCCGCGCCAGTCGCGGCAGCAACCACATGTGCGCGAAGCCGAAGTTCACCGCGATCGACACGGCGCGGGTGCGCGAGCGTGCGCGCATGCGCAGGCGCAGCGTCGAGGCAGTGATGTGATCCAGCGCGTCGCTGATCTCGCCGTAGTAGGACTCGCCATCGGCCGTTGGCCGCAAGCGCTGCCCCGCCCGCTCGAACAGCGCCACACCCAGCGCGTCCTCCAGATGGCGAATGCGCTGGGAGATGGCTGGTTGGGTGGTCCCCAATTCGCGGCTGGCCGCCGTCATGGAACCCGAGCGCACGGTCGCGGCGAAAGCCTGCAGGGCTTTCATGGACGGGCTCGGATCAGGCATCAGGTAACCTTATGAAGTCATCAGTCATTACAGGCTCCCGAGGCGCACTCATTCGTTCTCATAATAGCGCATTCGCAACCGACCGGAGCCCGACCGATGATGACCGATCTGCTGAGCGTCAGCGCCGAACCACCGCGCGTGACGGCACGCAACGGCGAGGAGCCCCGCGCCGTGCCGGCACTCTGGCTGCGCGAGCGCTGTCACGACCCCGAGCACCTCGATCCGGTGACCCAGCAGCGCCTGTTCGATCCGCACCAGCTGCCGGCCGACCTCGCCCTGACCGAGGCCCGCCTCGACGAGGATGGCGCCCACGCCTGGCTCGCCTTCAGCGACGGCTACGCCGGCTGGTTCGACCTCGGGCGCCTCGCCGCCGACCTCGGCAGTCGTGACGGCTTGCCGCCGAAGCGCGCCTGGCAATCCGATCTGAACCAGGCCGATGTCCGCTTCGACTGGCACAATCTGCGCGAGGCCGCCAACCTGCGCCGTGCCGTCGGGGCCTTCCTCGAGTTCGGCTTTATCGTCCTGACGGACGTGCCGCGGGATTCGGAGCGCATCCTCGAAGTCGCCCGCACCTTCGGCAATGTTCGCGAGACCAACTTCGGGTCCTACTTCGAAGTCTATTCGCGGCCGCAGTCGAACGACCTGGCCTACCGCCCCGTCGCCCTCGGCCCGCACACGGACAATCCCTACCGCGAGCCGGTGCCCGGCGTGCAGCTCCTGCACTGCCTGGTCAACGAGACCACCGGGGGCCAGTCCACCCTGGTCGACAGCATCGCCGTCACCGAGCAGCTCAAGGCCGAGGATCCCGAGGGCTTCGACCTGCTGGCCAGCGTCCCAGTGCGCTTCCGCTTCCTCGATACGAACGAGGAGCTGGTCGAGAACCGGACCGTGATCCAGCGCGATGCCAACGCCCAGGTGACCGGCGTACACTACAGCCCACGCCTCGACGACCTGCCACTGCTCGACGAAGCCACCACGCAGCGCTTCCAGCGGGCACGCCAGCGCCTCGGCGAACTGTTCGTCGACCCGGCCTACCAGCTCGCATTTCCGCTGGCGGCGGGCGAGCTCATGATGTTCGATAACAGTCGCGTGCTGCACGGCCGCACGTCCTATGATCCGACGCAAGGCCATCGCCACCTGCAGGGCTGTTACATTGATCTGGATGGCCCGCGCAGCCTCTACCGCACGCTGAGCCGACCGCGGGCCGCGTGATCGACGCGCCCGCGCGGTTCATTCGCGATTGCGCAACCGCAACCCGGAATTCACAACACTGGAGACTCCATGCAGACCGTAAGCTTTCGGCAGATGAAGGACGGCACCAAGGAGGACTACGATTTCCTCGCGAGCCTGGAGGCTGAGTACATCAAGGGCCTCCCCGATCGCATCCTTCAGGCCCTGCGCGATCTCGAGCACACGCTGGGCGGGTACCAGATCACGCGCCTCGAGCACTCGCTGCAGACCGCGACGCGCGCCGAGGAGGACGGCGCCGACGAGGAGATGGTCCTCGGTGCCCTGCTGCACGACCTGGGCGACGACCTCGCACCGGAGAACCACTCGCAGTACGCCGCCGCCATCATCCGCCCCTACGTGCGCAAGGAAGTCACCTGGATCGTCGAGCACCACGGCGTGTTCCAGCTCCACTACTTCGGCCACCACACCGGCGACGATCCGAACGCCCGCGACCGCTTCAAGAATCATCCCTACTACGACTCGGCCGTTCGCTTCTGTGAGCGCTGGGACCAGGCCGCGTTCGATCCGGACTACCCGACCCAGCCGCTGGAGCACTTCGAACCGCTGGTCCGCCGCATCTTCAGCCGCGAGGCCTTCGACCCGGCGATCGTGGACCGCTGAGAATCGAGCACCGGCCGTCGAACGCGGGCTCGTGATTCCTCAGCCACAGGCGCGGGGGGAGGCCGCACACGCTCCAGACAAGGTGAGGCATGCCGCCGATTCTCGCCACTCGTGTTCCGCGTGCCGGCCCGTTGCCGTATCGTCACGTCGATGAAGGGCTTCGAACTGCATCCACGACTGGCCGCCGACACCCACCTTCTGGGTCGGCTCGACCTCAGCCTGGTCCTGCTGC
>CAZJGZ010000172.1:0-4504 GCA_964545695.1 uncultured Ectothiorhodospiraceae bacterium
ACGCGCACGCAATTGCCGGGCGGGCTGCGAGGTTTCGTGCGCATTGTCCCGCTGGTGCGGGCCAAGGCGCACCTACGGGGTTGGCATTCGGTGCCGGGGCTCGTAGGTGCGCTTCGCGCCTGCGGCGCGACGCGCACATGAACGCGGCTGCATCCCGATTTTCTCCGACCGCGAATCAATGATAGCCTGACCGGACGGTCAGTCAGTCACGACCGGGCATGCCCGACGGTTCAGGCCGGCTTCCGCCGGCCCCGGAGTACAACTCATGGTGAAAGTCAGAACGCCCCTGCGGGCGGGTGTGGGCGCATCCATTGCGCTCTTGGCCGTGCTGGTCGCAACGGCCTGCAGCGGTGAGGCCGATGATGATTCCGGGGAAGGCGGGGACCAGGGCGTCGCCGTCACCTGGATCGAGGCCGAGCTGCGCTCGGTCGAGATTTCCCAGACGGCACTGGGCACCGTGCGCACGAAACGGGATCCGCAGATCGCTGCGGAGGTGGCCGCGCGCGTCGACGAGCTGGCCGTTGACGAGGGGGACACCGTGGCTGCCGGCGACCGGCTGGTGAAGCTGGACGACGAGGACTATCGCATCGAGCGTGACCGGGCCGAGGCCGAGATCGAGCGCCTGCGGGCGCGCATACGCGTTCAGGAAGCCACCGTTGCGCGCAACGAAGCATTGCGGGGCAGCGACTTCATCTCGGCGCAGGAGTTCGACGAGACCGAGGCGGAACTGGATGCGCTGCGCCAGGAGCTGGCAGCCGCTCAGCAAGGCCTCAGAGCGGCCGAGCGTGACCTTGACCGCACCGACATGCGCGCACCGTTTGCGGGCAGTATCGACGAGCGCATGGTCAGCGAGGGCGATTTCGTCCAGAACGGCACTGTGGTCTACCGCCTGACCACCGATGAGTTGCTCAAGGTGCGCGCGGGCTTTCCCGAGACGCTCGCGGCCATCCTCGAGCCGGGCATGCCGGTCGAAATACGCAATCGGTCGGCCGCGGACTCGCAGCTCGATACCGAGATCACGGAGGTGCGACCCACGATCACGGAGAGCGGGCGCATGCTCGAGGTGATCGCCACGATCGACAACCCCGGCGGTTGGCTTGCGGGTGCCAGCGTCAATGTCGAGGTGGTGACCGATGTGCGCGAAAGCGTCACCGTGCCGCCCCAGGCGCTGGTGCGGCGCCCGGACGGGGATACGGTGTACGTGCTCGATGACGACCGTGAGACCGTCAGCGCACGGGTTGTCGAAACCGGCCACCGTACCGCTGAGCGGGTGGAAATCCGCGATGGCCTTGATCCGGGCGAGGCCGTCGCGGTCGATGGTGCCGGGTTCCTGGCCGACGGCGCGACGGTATCGGCCTCGGCGGATGAAGGGTAATCGCTGATGACCCTCTCCGAACTCTCCATCCGGCGCCACGTGCTGGCGGTGATGATCAGTGCGGTGATCGCCCTGTTCGGTCTGATCGCCCTCCAGGACGTGGGCACCGATCGCATCCCCAATATCGATTTTCCGGTGATCAGTGTCACCGTCAGCCAACCGGGCGCGGATCCGGAGATCATCGATGCGGCCATCACCAACGAGGTCGAGCGAGCGGTCAACACCGTGCCCGGCATCGACAACATCACGTCGGTATCCGTGCCGGGGGCGGCGGTCATCAATGTCACCTTCGACCTCGATCAGGACGTCGATGTCGCCTTCAACGAGGTGCAGTCGGAGGTCAGCCAGATCGTCGCCGAGCTCCCGCAGGATGCCGAGCAGCCGGTGGTGGACAAGGTCGAATTCGACGCCCAGCCGGTGATGTGGCTGTCGCTGCGGGGTGAGCGCACGCTGCAGCAGCTCGACAACTATGCACGCAACGAGATCCGCCCGCAGATCGAGAACATCGGCGGTGTGGGCGAGGTGCGGATCGGGGGTGGGCGCGAGCGCACCATCCGCATCGAGATCGATCCCGAGCGGCTCAATGCCCATGGCGTAACGGTCCCCGAGCTGCGTCAGGCGTTTAATGAGGAACACTTCCAGCTCGCCGGCGGTTTCCTGGTCGGTGGCGAGCGCGAGGATCAGCTCCAGCTCGACCTCGAATACAGTGACCCGAACGAACTCCGACGCATGGTCATCGGCGAGGACAACGGCTCGCTGATCCATCTCGAGGATGTCGCCGAGGTGGTCGACGGGCTCGATGATGAGCGCTCGCTGGCGCGTTTCAACCGTGAGCCCACCATCGGGCTGGGGATCGTCAAGGTTTCCGGCGCCAACACGGTGGCCATCATCGACGAGGTCAAGTCCCGACTCGACAGCGAAATCCGGCCGCAGCTGCCGCCGGGGCTGGATATCAATGTCTCGACCGACGAATCCCAGTTCATCCTGGAGCAGATCGACTCGCTCTATCTGACGCTGGCCCTGGGGGTGGTGTTCGCAGCGCTGGTGATGTGGCTGTTCCTGAAGAATCTGCGCTCGACGCTGATCATCACCACCGCCATTCCGATATCCCTGCTCGCGGCCGTGGCGGTGGTGTACTTCTTCGGCTACACGCTGAACTCCATCACGATGCTTGCAATGCTGCTGCTCATCGGCGTGGTGGTCGACGATGCCATCGTTGTGCTGGAGAACATCTACCGCCATCGCGAGCAGTACGGCGAGGGCCGCGTTGCCGGGGCGATCTCGGGCTCGAATGAGGTGTTTTTCGCGGTGGTCGCATCCACCCTGGCCCTGGTGGCCATATTCGCGTCGGTCCTGTTCATGGAGGCCGTGATCGGTCGCTTCTTCGAATCATTCGCGGTCGTGGTGACGTTCGGCGTGCTGGCCTCGAGCCTGGTCGCCCTGACCCTGATTCCCATGCTCGCCTCGCGCTTCCTCCATGTGCCCACGGAACATGGCCGGGTCTACAACCTGCTGGAAAACGCATTCCGGGCGATGGAGAACGGCTATCGGTGGCTGCTCGCCCGTGCCCTGCGCTGGCGCTGGAGCGTGCTCGCCGTCACGGCGGTGCTGCTGGCGGTGATCGTGGTCGTGATCGTGCCCCGAGTCGGTGGCGAGTTCGCCCCGGCCGAGGATACGGGCGAGTTCCTGGTGTCGTTCCAGGCGCCGTTGGGGTCGAGCATCGGCTATACCGATGAACGCTTGCGCGAGGTCGAGGATGTCGTCTTCGACCAGCCTGAGGTTGATCGGGGATTCACCGCCATCGGCCTGGGTGATGACGGCCAGGTCTACGAGGGGCTGGCGTTCGTGCGTCTGGTTGATCGCGATGAGCGCTCGGCATCGCAGCAGGACATCATGGCGCGTGTCCAGCCCGAGTTGGCGCAGCTGCCCGGCGTGCGCGCGTTCGCGTCCGATGTGCCCTTCGTGCCGGGACAGCGGGGCGAGCCGCTGCAGTTCGCGGTTACCGGTCCGGATCTGAACGAGGTGGCCGAACTGTCACGCGAGATGCAGCGACGTCTCGAGGACGAGGAGGGCATGGGGCGGCTCGACCTCGACATGGATCTGGAACTGCCGCAGCTCGATTTCACGGTCGACCGGGAGCGTGCCCGTGATCTCGGCCTGTCGACGCGAACCGTGGCCGAGACCATGGAGATCATGATCAGCGGCGTGGACGTCGCCCGCTACAGTGACGCGGACGGCGACGGTCAGCGCTACGACGTGCGCATGAAGGGGGTGGAGTCGGCGTTCACCGGTCCGGATGATCTGCGCAATATCTACCTGCCCGCCTCATCGGGCGAGCTGGTGCGCCTGGATACCGTCGCCGAACTCACGCCCGATCTCGGTCCGGCGGTGATCAATCGCTACAACCTCGAATATTCGGCGGACTTCTTCGGTGATCCGGACCTGCCACTGGCCGAGGCCGTGGAGGTCATCAACGAGATCGCCGATGAGGTCCTGCCGCTCGGGTACCGGGTGCAGCTCCAGGGACAGGCCGAGGAGATGGAGCGGGCCGTCGGCGCCATGCTGTTCGTGTTGATGCTGGCAGTGGCGCTGGTCTACATCGTGCTCGCCAGCCAGTTCAACTCCTTCGTCCAGCCGCTGATCATCATGGTGGCGCAGCCGATCGCGCTCATCGGCGGGATCGTGGGGCTTTGGATCGGCGGATTCACCCTCAACATCTATTCGATGATCGGCCTGATCCTGTTGATGGGGCTGGTCACGAAGAACGGCATTCTGCTCGTGGACCTCACCAATCAGTATCGGCGCTTGCGCGGACTGGATGTCGATGAGGCGTTGTGCGAGGCCTGCCCGATTCGTCTGCGGCCGGTAACCATGACGTCGCTGACCCTCATTCTGGCGCTGCTGCCGGCCGCGATCGGTCTGGGGGCCGGGGCCGAGACCAATGCACCCCTGGCCGCGGCGATCATCGGCGGCATGATCGCGGCGTTCCTGCTCACGCTGCTGGTGATCCCGGCCGCCTACTCGCTGCTGGAGAACTTCCTGCTGCGC
Organism: uncultured Ectothiorhodospiraceae bacterium; assembly: GCA_964545695.1. GTDB lineage: Bacteria > Pseudomonadota > Gammaproteobacteria > XJ16 > Halofilaceae > Halofilum. The sequence goes on from CAZJGZ010000172.1 coordinate 4,424, forward strand.
CACAACATTGGCTGGCGCACGCAGGCGATCCATGCCAGCGCGGAGCGCGGAGAGTAACGGGGCAGCGCGGCGGTGAGCTAG
>CAZJGZ010000173.1:0-4468 GCA_964545695.1 uncultured Ectothiorhodospiraceae bacterium
GCCTATAGCAGGTCCGCAGTGTACTGCGCGAGCGCCGGGCCGGTAACGGTCGCAAACCTAAAGTGTGGAACCGCACATACTAATAAGCATGCGGATGGCAAATGACGGAATGAGCCTTGCATAGGACTTCGTCCGTACTCTACATACTCCGTGCAACAGGAGAAGGGCATGAACGAGCTGGCGCGTCGACTTGGATTGCGAACCGATCCAATAATCTTCTTCTGGGCCGCGGGGCTGATGGTGCTGTTTCTCGCAGTGCTCCTGATCGCGACGGAGGCGATCGGATCGTTATTCGCCGACGCGCGCAGCTGGATCGTGACCTACCTGGGGTGGTTCTTCATCTTCGGCGTAACGAGTTGGCTGCTGTTCCTGTTGTGGATCGCCTTCAGCCGGTTCGGCGCGCTGCGCCTCGGTGACCCGGAGGACAGACCCCAGTATTCCAACGTCTCCTGGTTCACCATGCTCTTCGCCGGCGGCATCGGCACGGTGCTGATGTTCTGGGGCGTGGCCGAGCCAATCCTGCATTTCGCCAGCCCACCCTACGCCGACACCGAAGCACATTCCGTGCAAGCAGCCCGCGAGGCCATGGGGTTCTCGCTCTATCATCTGGGCTTGCACACCTGGGCGATTTTCACGCTGCCGGGGCTGGCCTTCGCCTTCTTCATTTACCGCTACAAACTGCCCATGCGGGTCAGCTCGGTGTTCTATCCGTTTCTCGGTGAAGGCATCCACGGCCCGATCGGCAAGACAATCGACGTAGTCGCCATACTCGGCACCCTGTTCGGCGTGGCTGTCTCCATCGGACTGGGCACGCAGCAGATCAATGCCGGTCTCGCCTCGCTGATCGGCCTTCCCGACACGGTGGGGTCCAAGGTGGCGATCATCAGTCTCCTCACCGCGGTAGCGACGATCTCCATCGTGGCCGGGCTCGATCGCGGCGTGAAGCTCCTGTCGAATATCAACATCGCCATGGCCGTCGCGCTGATGATGTTCGTGCTGTTCGCGGGTTCAACCGTGTTTCTGGTGCGCGGGATCGTCGAGACGTTCGGGATCTACGCGACGAACCTGTTTCCCATGGCGTTCTGGAACGACATGCTCGCCCATTACACAACGGAGACAGGTTGGGGCTGGCAGGGCAGCTGGACGGTCTGGTACTGGGCGTGGACGGTGACCTGGGCGCCCTTCATCGGCATCTTCGTCGCCCGCATCTCCAAAGGGCGCACCATCCGCGAATTCGTGCTTGGCGTGCTGTTCGCGCCGTCGATATTCACGCTGATCTGGTTCGCGATCTTCGGCTGGTCGGCGATGGAAATCGACGGCATCGGCGCGCAGGCGCGCGATGCGCTGGGCGAGCAGGCAGGCATGATCGAGGCCGCCGTCGCGCGCGGGCCGGAATTCGCCATGTTTGCCTTCTTCGAGAATTTCCCGGCCACGCAGCTCATCCAGGGGCTTGCCGTCGTCATCGTGGCGATCTTCTTTGCCACCTCCTCGGACTCTGCCTCGCTTGTCGTCGATCTGCTCTGCACCGGCGAACCCAACTCCGGCCCCGCGCGTCAGCGGGTATTCTGGGGCATCTCGGAAGGTGCGGTGGCGGCAATGCTGATCGTGCTCGCCGGAGAGGCGGGGCTGGTCGCGCTGCAGCAGGTCATCACAGTGGTGGGGTTGCCAATATTCATACTCGTCTTCGCGATGCTGTTCGCCCTCGCGAAGGCACTGCTCACCGAGGAGGCGCGGGTAGCAGAGCAGTCCTGAGCCGCAACGGCCATCGCGGGACAAGACAGGTCTGCCACCGGGACAGACCGCAGAGGCAACAACAAGGACGTTGCCTCACGGTTTGCCGGGCAGTTCCGGCCTGAATGCCATCCGCAGGACTGCAGGCGAACGGACCGGCTGCGGCACCGGCCGTAGGACGTGGTGGATATCGAACAGATGACCCATGTCCTCGGCCGGGCCCTGGTCGGCATCGGCCCAGTCGCGACCGAGCGTGTCATTCGCCCACTTCCGGTGGTTGGAGTGCAGCCTGACGGTTGTCAGAGCGGCAGCCAGACCATCGACCGGCGGATCGCCCGTCCGATTCTTCGGACCCTCTCTCAGCTCTTGAACAAGCTGACCGAGTGCTGCAGGTTCACCGCGGTTTGCGCCATCTCGCTGGCACTGACATGGGCCTCGCGACTACGCTGGTTGTTGCTGTCGGCCAGACTCGCGGTGTTTTCCACATTGCGCGCGATTTCGCTGGTGGCATCGCCTTGATCGCGGGTGGCGCGAGCGATTTCCCGGATCATTTCCACACTCGAGCTGGCCCCCTGATTGATGCGGCTTAAAGACTCATGGGCCAGGCCGGCCTGCTCAACACTGCGCCCCACTTCGGCGGTGGCCGCCTCCATCCCCTCGCTGGCGCTGCTGGTTTCCTGTACCACCAGGTCGAGTACGTCGCTGATCTCCTGAGTGGCCTTGCTGGCGCGGTTGGCCAGGCCGCGTACCTCATCGGCCACCACCGCGAAGCCACGGCCTTGCTCGCCGGCCCGTGCGGCCTCGATGGCGGCGTTCAATGCCAGCATATTGGTCTGTTCGGATATCTCTTTGATTGTGCTGACGATGCCGCCGATAGCAGCGGAGCGCTCGTTGAGCGAACGCACCAACTGAGCAGTCCCGTCAACACGTGAAGCAACCTCACGGATGCTGACAGAGACATCACTGACCACCTGCAGGCCATCTTCCGACAGCTGGCATGCTTCGGCCGAGGCCTGTTCGGTGCGCTCAGCATTGCCGGCGACTTCACTCACGGTCTGCGTCATTTCCTCCATGGCGGTCGCGGTGCTGGCAGACCATTCCCGCTGCTGCCCGGTGCTCGAGGCCACCTGCGCCGTCGTATCGGCAAGGCCGTCCGCAGAGCGGCTGACATTTTCCGCCACTGCACTCACGCGGCCAACAATACCGTTCAGCTTGTCGATGAAGCTGTTGATCCAGCGCGCCAGCTGCGCCGTCTCGTCATTGCTCATGGCTTCAACGTCGACTGTCTGGTTGAGATCTCCCCCGCACTCGACCACATCGAGCATCCGCTCGCTCATACGCTGTAGGCGGCCGGCAAGCGGACGCGCGGCCGCGAGATAGAACAAAGTGCCACCAGCCACGGCACCCGCCAGGGCAACCATCACGGGCGAACCGATGCCGGCGAATCCGGCGGCCAGCGGAAACGCCGCGGCGACACCCATTGCCAGCAGGTGCCAGGCCAACAGCTTCACGTGCAACGGACGGAGACGGTAGACCTCCTCCAGATCGCCTTCACACATCATGCCCCACAGGTCGGGCGAGCCGGGCAGCTGAAACGTCACACCGGTGCCGATCACGGGGATATGGCGGTAGTCGGAGTAGCCGGGGTAGCGCACAAACAGGTTGCTGCCATTGCGCATGGTCTCCCGCACGCCCGGGTGCAGTTCACCGGTGGCCGGATCAACAAAGCGCAGTTCAAGCTCGGTGTGACGCCGGACTTTTACCGTCCCCCATGCGGTAGCAATCCCCTGCTTGAGGTTGTCGCCAAAGCTGAACGTGTCATCTTCGAAGCGGGAACGCGACAAAGCGGTGCCCGGCGCAATCTTGGTATCGAACCGCGACTCCGCCATGAACAGGTAGTTATCGCCTGACTCCGGATAGACGTGCCCGGCTTCCCGCTGAATGAGATCGCCCAGCACGTCGTTGGGAACCCGCCCGCACACGCAGCCGACTGCACTGCCGTCGCGCAGAATTGGCTGGTAGAACATCAGCGTCATCTGATCGTGAAAGCGCGAACTGGAGGGCCCAAGGCGTTCGGTCACCGGATCGGCATACGGGCCGTGCAGAAAGCGCTCCCGCAGACCCGCGGCAACGGCGCGCGGATCCAGCCCGGCCGGATCACCCGCCCTGCGATGCGTCGAGTGCAGCAACCCACCCTCGCTATCGATCACGAAGAGCTCGGAAAAGTCCTCCATGTGGCCGAGGCGGTTACTCAAGAGCGCGTTCACCTCGCCGCCGGCGTCATGCGCCAGCAGCCGGGCCAGGTTTTCCATGTGTTGCCACTGGGTATGAGCCCAACCCTTGAGAATTTGCAAACGGGTATTGCCGATGCCCGCGAACGTGCGCTCGACTTCCGGGTAGCGGGAGCGATTGAGTAGGCAGGACCATCCCAGCTGCAACTTGCCGTTGCCGCCAAACCAATTGAGCCAGCGGCGCTCAGCACCACTTAACGCCATACCACCGGTCGTCATACAACCTGCCCTCCGAGTAACCGATCTTGCGTTTGCATGCTCCCTGATTGGATATCGGCTCGGGTGCGGCGATCTTGAGATATATCCCAGCGTCGCGCGGGTTTCCTGGGACTACAGTGGGCACTAGGATGGCGGCGGCGGGATTGATAAATCAGCGTAACGTGCTGACTTATGGTGCCGGTGGACGGAATCGAACCGCCGACCTACTGATTACGAATCCGTTACAC
>CAZJGZ010000174.1:0-4461 GCA_964545695.1 uncultured Ectothiorhodospiraceae bacterium
GCACGCTGGCCGATCAGCGCGGACACGACATCACCCTGCAGCCAGCACAGGCGCAGGCCGCTGGGCGCGATCTGGTGGCTCAGGTGGGCACGTCGATCCCTGCCAGCGTCACCCTGCAGCCGGGGCAATCCGCCACCGCTGGCCGCACGCTGGTCCTCGATGCGGGCGTCGGCGTCGATGCGATACCGGGCCATGCCGATGTGCTTGGCCGGCAACTGGCGGTCGAGCATGGCACATCCATACTTTTGCAAAGTGGCTCCGCAATTTCGACGGGCCGCAGCATCAATGTTTTCACGGGACTGGTGCTCGGAAGAGTAAAAGCCCCAAGCAGTATCAGTGCTACAATTCCTTTGAGCACTGTGTCATCAACGACGTTGCTTGATACGGCGTCAACCACCAGCCAACTTGATACAAGACGAGGTTAATCATGGCTACTGTAACTGCATACAATTCTGGGCTGTTGACGCTGACCAACGGCGGCACCGCCTTCGCTACTGACGCCTGCTACGCGATCCTTGTTTCTGGATACACGTTCAGTTCCGCACACACCGCGTACTCCGATGCCAGCGCTTCGGAACTGGATACCGCTGGCGACTATGACCGGGTGGCGCTTGCCAGCAAAACGGTCGCCGTAGTTGCTGGATCTCCTGACAAAGTTGTTTACGATTGCGCCAACATCAGCTTCGGCGATCCGGTCAGCATCGGTCCTGCGGATGGCATCATCGTCCTCAAGGGCACTGCCGCAACGCCAGACGCTGGCGACCCGGTCCTGTTCTACGCGCCGATTGATCCTGCGGTCACCAGTACGGAAGCGGTGTTCTCGATCAATACGACCGACGGTCTGTACGAAATCTCGATTGCCTAATCATGAGCCGAGATAACGAGGTCGCGTACATCGGGCGAGCCAATACGATCAAGCGCACCCTGCAAAAACAGGGCGCAGTCTTAACCGAGGGCGAGCGCACGGCGATCACACGAGTGCAGGCAAAGTGGGGCACCTGGTGCATCGACACGGACGTCGGTGCTGACCCGATTGAATATGACAACTCAGACGGCGCGGTGCGGATGCAGATCGGACTGGTGCCGGGGCTGACGGTGGGCCGCTATGACCTGACGCTGACATGCTTTGATGCCGCAACGCCCGAAGGTTTCGCGTGGGGCGGCTTCCGGCTGACGGTGGTCGAGTGGGCCGTGTGCGATGTCTGATCCTTTTGCCGCCGCCATCGCCAGAATCTTCGCAGCACTGGGCCGCGATGCTGAGTACGAAGGCGAGGACGAACTGATGTGCCGCGTGATCGTTTCGCACGACCTGACGCAATGGGGCGATGTGATTCAGGTGCAGAACAACATGGCGATGCTGTCCGTTCGCAAGTCCGAGATCGCAGACCGTCCGCGGCGCGGCGACATCTTCACGCTGGCGACCGGGCAAGAGTTCACAGTCGAGCGGGTGATGCGAAGTGACGAATACGAGCATCGGGTGCTGGTGACGGAGGTGGAGGCGTGAGCACTGAGTTCCGCATCGAGCCCGATCCCGAGCAGCTTGCCGAGATGCAGCGGCGCCTCGAGATATGGGGCGGCAACACGGCAGACGTCATGCGGGTGGCGATCAACAACACGGCCAAGCGCGCGAAGTCCTCGACGGCGCTTCCGGGTGGTGGCGCAAGCCAGCGTATCCGCGCGCGATACAACATCAAGGACGCGGCGGCCAAACTGGGCACCACGCCGGTCAAGTACATCAACGACCGGCTGAAGGTCTGGACCGCGAACCGGAACAACCTCGTCGGCAAGGTGTACGGCAGAAAGCGCGGGATGTTGCTGTCACCGTTCCGCCAGGGAGTGACGGGCCTGGGCATGACCAGCCGCGCCAATGAGCCGCAGGTCAACGTGCTGAAACTCACCGGCACACGGCCTGCACGCAGGGTGCCGGATACGGTCAGCAAGCCGTTCTACATTCTCACGCGCAGAACCGGGCAGATTTTGATCGTCGGGCGCAAGGCCGATGACACACTGAAGGTGGCGCGTACGATCTCGGTATCGCAGGCGTTCAATTTCCTGCGCCGAGACATGCTGCCGGAAGTGCAAAAGGACTTCGTGGCGCAACAGGTCCGCGCCGGTCGCTACATGCTGCAGAAACTCAACGTGCCGATGGAGGACCCTGAAGAGCCATGAGCCTCCCGATCCGCGAACAGATCATCCGCAACCTCGCCGCCCGGGTCGGGGCCTCGCGCCGTCTCGAGATGTACGACGAGCGCGACTTGCCGATTACCGTTTTGCAGGAAGGTGACGACCAGGCCGCCGAGACTGGGTATGACATGACGCAGGTGAGCATGTCGATCAGCGTTGCGCGCGCGATCCCGATGACCGGGGTCAAGGGCGATGCCTGGTACACCGAATTGAATGACGCGCTGGCTGATTTGATTGTCGAACTCTACACGGGCGGCGATGATATCGGCGGGCTGGCGCAAGGTATCGATTACGTTAGCGGGTCCGTGGACCTGGTGACAGATGCCAGTGCAGGTGCTGGCGTGGCAGTAACCGTGAACGTGCGCTATGCGTTCGTGCGCGGCAACCCGTACTCGCAAGATCCGCTTGCCGAGTGATGAACCGACCCTGACGAAGAGGATTGAACAATGGGTAAGCCCACACTGCAATACGAGGCCGGACAGGTTGTCTATCCTGCCGAAGCAATGACCAACTCCGGCGACAACCGGACCTTCGAGGCCTCGTTTGCGCCGTGGTCTGATGTTGCCGGCTTCGAGCCGACGATCCGCCCGAACGGTCTGTTGACCGGCGGCGCGGTTACGCCCAACACGGGCACCGACGACGGCGTGACAATTGCCGCGCTGACGGCGAATATCGCTGGCGACGTGGTCAGCACCGGGCCGACCAACATCGTGGCCGCGCGCGCAACCTCGACCGACACTCACCGCATCACCTCGATCGTGGTGACGGCAGCCGGTGAAATCGATAAACAGGATGGCGCAGACGGCGGCACGTCATTCTCCGAAGTGCGTGGCGAGGCCGGCGCTCCGCCTGTCATCCTGGCTGGCAGCATCGAGATTGGCCAGGTGCGTCTGTCCAGCAACACGTCTGCCGACGTCACCGCAGCGGAGATCTTCGCCATTCCCGGCACGCACGTCGAGTTGGCCGACTTCCCGGTGTTTCAGGCCGACTTCGGGCGCGGCGAGATCACCTTCGCGGATGCCCTGCCGGCGATCCACGCCGACGGTGCGACCAAGCTCGTCTATGTGGCCGGCGCGGTCCCGCAGTTTGCGCCGCTCGCCAACGTAGCCGACTGGACTCCCGCCGAGACCACGTACTCGATCAGCTCCGAGGACACCTACGACGGCCCCATTGGCGCAGAGTCCAGCTCGCTCGGGCAGGCCAGCTTCACGGCGCTCGGTTTGCGGGATGGCGTGACCGACCCGGTGGTGATGCAGAAAGGCAAGCGCCTGTGGTTCAAGTTCAAGCCTGACCGTGACCAGTCCGAGCCCTACCAGCTCACGCAGGGCATCCTCGGCGTGTCGCGCACGTTCCCGGCATCGGGCGGCAGTTTCTCGGCGTCTTGCACCATCACGCCGAAGAACGAAAGCCTCGACGTCGCATCATGAGTGCGGCGGATCATTGGGCGAAGGTCGCTCAGTCCGCCGAAAAGCTCCAGCGTCGGGAGGCGGCGATCCCGGTCCCGGCGCTGGCCTGGATGTTCCCGGAGGGCGAGGAAGCCGTCTGGGTCGTCCGCAGCCTGGGCTCATCGGAGCACTGGCAGGCGGCGCAGTCGGGCGAGCGCGATAAGAAACTGGTCGAACTGGTGCGGGCCATGGCAGCCGGCGATCAGCAGGCCGAGGCGTTGCGGACCACGCTAGGCATTGGCTCCGACGACGTGCCGGATGAAGTGCGCAAGCGCATTGCGCAAATCGAAATAGCGACGGTCAAGCCGGACATCCCGGCAGACTTTCGCCATGACCTGGTGGTGAGGATCTCGGAAAACCATCCCGAGGAGTTTTTCAAGATCTCCAATAAAGTGATGGAATTGACCATGGGCGGTTCCGTCATGGGAAAGCCGAAAGGCTCTACAAAGACCAGAGCGTCCGGGTAGCGATGTCGCTGTGCTACCGCAACAAGCGTTTCCTGTTCGAGGTCCGTCCAGATCTTTTCCCGGAGGGCATGCTGACGGATACCGAGATCGAATTGTGGGGCATGTTCCAGTCTGAGTTGGATGCGAGCAGGAGTGGGGCGAATGGCTGATGCAAAATCGACCGTTGAACTGATCTTCCAAGGGGTCGACAAAACCGGCGAGGCGACCACTGCGGCTCTCGGCAACGTCCAGAAGTTCAGCACCAGCCTGCAAAACGTAACGGGTCCGATCTCGGATTTCACCACATCCGCAATCAAGCTCGAAGCCGCATTGCTGACGGCCGGCGCTGCGGTGGTCGGATTCAGCGTCAAGGTTGCGGGCGACTT
>CAZJGZ010000175.1:0-1409 GCA_964545695.1 uncultured Ectothiorhodospiraceae bacterium
CGCAAGAAGGGGAACGCACGCCGAACGGCCGGATGCGCGCCCAGGCTCATCGCTGCGGGTATCCCGCTAACCCTGCTGATCGGCGGCTGGCTTGAACCATGCCGGTATTATGCCCGCGCTTGGCTTACGAGAGCGAGCGCATGCAGTACATCCACATGAGCGGTCACGCAGGAGCGGGCTGTGTTGCGACAGCCCGCTACCACCCCGAACCCCTGCCCGCAGCGGGTAGAGGACGGCTCGGCAAGCCTGCACCGCAGTTCGCGATCATGGCGTTCGACGTTGCGGGTGTGCTGGTCCGCGGCGTCGTAGGTCGGCTGGCAGCCCCACGGCTGGACCTTGCCCCGATTGAGCGCAGCGAAGATGAAGCGGCGGCATTCAGCGATGGTTCGCGGGGCTGAGACCCGACGTGGCTTATGGGCCACCCTGCCGCGTCGGCGCGTCATTGCTTTGACCGGCGCGGGTTTACGCCGTATTTTCAGCGGCTTGCACGCTGCACATGCACCCTTGCAAGGACACCGCCATGTGGTCACTGCCACCCCCGACCTGGCTTCGAACCTTCGAGGCCGCTGCCCGCCACATGAGCTTTACCGATGCCGCCGAGGAGCTGCATGTCACGCAGTCGGCGGTGAGCCAGCACATCCGCCTGCTGGAAGACCGACTCGGGCATGCACTGTTTCATCGCATGGCGCGCGGGCTGCGCCTGACCGAGGCCGGCAAGGCCTATCTGCCCGTGGTGCACGATGCCTTCGAGCGTCTGAAACAAGGCACGGAGGAGGTCTTCGGCCGCACGCGCGAGGCGCCACTGACGCTGCGCGCGACGCCGGGGTTCATCGAGCTGTGGCTGGGCCCGAGGCTGCACCGCCTGTTCGCGCGTCACCCCGAGCTGGAACTGCGCATCACGTCCATCATCTGGAACACGGATTTCGTCGAGACCGGCGCGGACCTGGATATCCGTTACGGTGACGGCGACTGGCCGGGTCTCGCTCGCGAGCGCCTGATCCCGGAAACCCTCTTCCCCGTATGCGCACCCGACGTGGCGAAGGCACTGGCGGGCGACCCGGCGAACCTCGCCGAGATGCGCCTGCTGCATACCGACGGTTTCCTCAACGGTTGGGCGGAATGGCTGCAGCAGGCCGGCGTCGATGGCCGGATCGATAGCGGTGCGGGCTGCCACTTCGACACGGCCGTGCTGCCGATCCGGCTCGCGGTGGCCGGACAGGGCGTTGCGCTGGGCCGGGCCTCGCTGATTGGCGATCTGCTTGCCAGCGGCGAGCTGGTCGCGCCGTTCACCGAAACCCTGCCGACGGACGAGGCGTTCTACGTGACCTGGCCCGAGGACACGCCGATGCGCCTGGCCGCCACGCAACTCCTCGCCTGGCTGCGCGACGAGGTCGGCAACGTCTGACCCT
>CAZJGZ010000175.1:1509-4443 GCA_964545695.1 uncultured Ectothiorhodospiraceae bacterium
CCCTGGCGTCGGCCCTGGCGTCGGCGATAAGCAGTGTCGGGTCTCAGCCCCGGGATTCGTTGTTTGCCGGCTGGCGCCCCCGTTCGCAGACTGTTGGGCGATCACTCACCCAGCCACGAATGGAGCCCCGCTGCATGACGGTGAACGCCCTGAAGAGCGAAGACACTACCCCGATCGTCGACATGAATGAGCTGTCCGCGTACGGCGACGAGGGCTGGCTCACCGCCGTGGACAACGGCGAGAAGACCCTCACGCTGACGTGGCAGGACGGCTATCGGGCCACCTTCCACCACATCTGGCTGCGCGACCACTGCCCGTCGTCCGCATGCCGGCACCCGCAGACCCGGGAACGCATCTTCCGCCTGATCGATCTGCCGCGGGAACTGCCCGCGCCGGAAGCGAGCGTCACCCCCACCGGCGCCCTGCAGCTCGACTGGCCGGCGATGGGCGACTTCGACGCCCACCGCAGCCTGTTCGACCCGGGCTGGCTGCGGCAGCGGGCGGAAGACGACGGCGGCCCGGCAACAACCGGCATCGCGCCGATCCCGTGGGACGCCGGATTCGTCGATGAGCTGCCTGTCATCAACCATGACGCGTTCATGCACACGGACAGCGGCCTGCACGACTGGCTGACCGCCATGATGCGCTACGGCCTCGTGCTGCTGCGCAACGGCCCGACCCGTGAGGGCGAGGTGCTGCGGGTGGCGGAACGCATCGGCTGGCCGCGGGAGACGAATTTCGGCCGCCACTTCGATGTGGTCTCCAAGCCCAACCCGAACAACGCCGCCTACACGGCGGCCGCACTCGAACCGCACGCCGATCTGCCGAACTGGGAGCGCTCGCCCGATTTCCAGTTCCTCTATTGCCTGGCGAACGAGTCCGAGGGCGGCGCGTCGGTGTTCACGGATGGCGTGGCCGTCGCCGAGGCACTGCGGGCCGAAGACCCCGAAGGGTTCCGTGTCCTGAGCGAAGTGCCGATCGATTTCCGCTTCCAGGATGAGGAATCCGACCTGGCGACCCGCGCACCCGTGATCGAGCTCGACTACCAGGGCCGGCCGGCGCGCATTCGGTTCAATAACTGGATCCGTGATAGCCTTCGACTGTCATCGGCGCAGGTTGAACCCTTCTACCGCGCCTATCGGCGTTACTGGGAACTGTTGCGCGATCCGCGCTTCACGATCCGATTTACGCTGAACGCCGGCGAAATGATCGCCTTTGACAACCTCCGCGTACTGCACGGACGCGACGCGTTCGATCCCAATACCGGCCACCGACAGCTTCAGGGATGCTACCTGGACCGCGACCTGGTCCGGTCGCGTCTGCGTGTGCTTCAGCGTCCCGCGCACTGAGACTGTCGGCCAACCGGTAAAACTGCGGCACCGATGCCCTGCCGAGCCCGTCTGCGCGGCGATGCGCCGTGGGTTTGCATGAGCGAAGGCTCCCGGTTGCAGGGCCGCAGCTTCTCTGCGTGCCGCGTGCGGACGCGCTGGGTTTGCGTCTGCTCCAACCATTGGAGGCAACAGCAATATGCATAACTACAGAACCTGTTCATTCCGACGTTCCGGCATCGCCACCGGCATCGGCCTGGCATTGCTGGGCACCGCCACCGCGAGCGCCGCGGCGGACACGCTCCGCTTTGGCTATCAGCCCTGGCCCGGTGTGACGGTGAAAACCGAGGTCGCCGCCCAGGTGTTGCAGGCGGCCGGCTACGAGACCGATGTCAATGAGCTGGATCCCCAGTTTGTCTATCAGGGCATGCGCTCCGACGATGTCGACGCCACTCTCGGCACATGGATGCCGGCCCATGAGGAAATGCTTCGCCCCCTTCTCGATGAGGGCGTCGCCGTGCAGCACGCCGTGAATCTCGACGAGGCCGTGCAAGGTCTGACCGTGCCGGAATACGTTCGCGCCGAGGGCGTCGAAACCGTCGCGGACCTGGTCGAACATGGCGACATGTTCGATCACACGATCTACGCGATCGAAGCCGGTGCCGGCATGACCCGTAACTTCCAGGACGCCGTCAGTGACGACTACAAGGACCTGGGCGAATGGGAGGTCCTGCCCAGCAGCACCTCGGGCATGCTCTCGCAGGTCCGCCGGTCGGTCGACCGTGACGAGCCCATCGTGTTCCACGGCTGGCGTCCGCACTGGATGGACCTGGAATTCGATCTGCACTTCATCGTCGACGAAGACAGCACGCTTGAAACAGGCCGCGAGATCGCGGGCCAGGAATCCACTGTCTACACGGTGGTGCGGGCCGATTGGCCGGATACCAATCCGCAGGCATCGGCGTTCCTCGGCCAGTTCAAGGTCGAGGCCGACGAGCAGAGCGAGTGGATCGAGGGCTATACGCGTCAGGAACGCGACGCGGAAGAGGTCGCAAGCGACTGGATCGCGGACAACCTCGATACGGTCGAGGCCTGGCTCGACGGCGTTGAGACGCCGGATGGCGAGCCGGCCATTGACGCCGTCCGCGCGCACTACGAGCAGTAAGGTCCGCGGATGATTCGGCTGCAACCTGCAGCCGCTGCATGCCGGGTCCGGCTTGAAGTCGGACCCGGCATCGTTTCAGGCCCCCTTCCAGCGCGAGACCACGAGGTGCTGCCATCCTCCTGCCGGCGTCTGCACCGGCACTTGCAGCAGATTTGCCCTCACTGCGCGCTTTGGCGAGAATCTCCAGTCTCATGACTCCCCGCGAACGTTATCAGCAGGCCCTCGACGCCGGGGAACTGCAGCGCGACTCCGCCCAGGCGGAGGCCGTTGACGCACTCGATGCGCTGTATCACGAGCTGATCGCGGACGGCGAACGCCGCGCTCGCCTCGGCGCACGCCTGCGGCGAGCACTGGGCCGCAAACCCGCGCCCGTGCGCGGCCTGTACATCCACGGCGGCGTCGGCACGGGCAAGACGCACGTGTTCGACCTGTTCTACGACA
>CAZJGZ010000176.1:0-4420 GCA_964545695.1 uncultured Ectothiorhodospiraceae bacterium
GCGAGGTTGGCGACCATGACGGTCAGTCGGCCTTCCAGGTCCTCGGGGCGGTAGGCGGCACGGATGCCGGCGAAGACCGTGCGGGTCTCGCCGCCCAGGTCGAGCGTGAGCTTGAGCAGCTTGTCTGCGCCCTTGACGTGTTCGGCCGTGGTGATGCGGGCTACACGCAGGTCGACGCGGGTAAAATCGTCGATGGTGATCTCGTCGGCGATGGCTTCACCGCCGGGTGGGCCGGCGGGTGCTTCCGCTTCAGCTTCGGTAGCACTGCCCGTCGGCTGCAGGTCGGCACGGGCGGCTTCGAGCAGCCGGTCCACGGTGTCGCGCTCGATGCGGGTCAGCAGCGGTTTGAACTTGGCGATCTCGTGGTCGAGCAGGGGCTCTCCGAGCCGCTGCCAGTCGAGCGGCTCGCACTGCAGGAACGCCTCGGCGCGCTCGGCCGTCTGCGGCAGCACCGGTTTCAGGTAACCGATCAGCACGCGGAACAGGTTGAGTCCCTGGCTGCACACGGCCTGCACTTCCGCCTCACGGCCTTCCTCGCGCGCCAGTTCCCACGGCTTGCGTTCGGCAATCCAGGCGTTGGCACGGTCGGCCAGCTCCATGATTTCGCGCATGGCGCGGGCGAAGTCACGCCCCTCGTAGGCGGCGGCGATGCGCTCGCCGGCGGCGACGAAGTCGGCATGCATCTCCGGCTCGGCCAGGTCGGGCGCGAGACGGCCATCGAAGCGTTTGGTGATGAAGCCGGCACAACGGCTGGCGATGTTGACCAGCTTGCCCACCAGGTCGGAATTCACGCGCTGGATGAAGTCATCCAGGTTCAGGTCGAGGTCATCGACGCCCGGGCCGAGCTTGGCGGCGAAGTAGTAGCGCAGGTATTCCGGATCGAGGTGGTCGAGGTAGGTCCGGGCGCGGATGAAGGTGCCGCGCGACTTCGACATCTTCTGGCCGTCGACCGTGAGAAACCCGTGGCAGAAGACGCCGTCGGGCTTGCGGAAACCGGCGCCGTGCAGCATCGCGGGCCAGAACAGGGTATGGAAGTAGGCGATGTCCTTGCCGATGAAGTGGTAGATCTCGCTATCGCCGTCCGGCGCCCAGACGGCGTCGAAATCGCGGCCGTTTTCGCGGCACCAGCGCTTGTGGCTTGCCATGTAGCCGATCGGTGCGTCCAGCCAGACATAGAAGTATTTGCCGGGCGCGTCCGGAATCTCGAAGCCCCAGTAGGGCGCGTCGCGCGAGATGTCCCAGTCCTGCAGCCCTGACTCGAACCATTCGTCGAGTTTGTTGGCGATCTCGCGCTGGAGCGATCCGCCGCGGGTCCACGCGCGCAGCATGTCGGCGAAATCGGCGAGGCGGAAGAAATGGTGCTCGGAGGCGCGGGTGACGGGCGGTTCGCCGGAGAGCACGGAGACGGGTGCGATCAGGTCGTTGGGCGTGTAGGTCGCGCCGCAGGCCTCGCAGGAGTCGCCGTACTGGTCGGCGGCACCGCAGCGCGGGCACTGGCCCTTGATGAAGCGGTCGGGCAGGAACATGCCCGCGCTCTCGTCATAGGCCTGTTCGATGGTCCGCGTGGCGATGTGGCCGGCATCACGCAGCCGCGTGTAGATGGTTTCGGCCAGCTCGCGGTTCTCGTCGGAGTGGGTGCTGTAGTAGTGGTCGAACCCGACCAGGAAATCGCCGAAATCCTGCTGATGCTCGGCGCTGTAGTGCGCGATGAGGTCTTCCGGCGTGGTGTCGAGCTCGCGCGCCTTGAGCATGATCGGCGTGCCGTGGGCGTCGTCCGCGCAGACATAGACGCACTCGTTGCCGCGCAGCCGCTGGAAACGGGCCCAGATGTCGGTCTGGATGTACTCCACCATGTGGCCGATGTGGATCGAGCCATTGGCGTAGGGCAGGGCACTGGTGACGACGATCTGGCGGGGGGCACTCATGGGCTCGGGTTCCATCGGGGCAGCATGCACGGGGATGTTTCTGCGGTGGCGGGAACGTAACAGCAATGCGGGGTTCCCGCCACAGGCACAGCGCCGCGACGGGGGCTGACCCCCTTCAGGTTTGCATCAATCGTGCACAATTGATTAAGATCGCGCGCTCGCTGCGGCCCGGACGCCGGGTCGCCGCTCCAGGTGCCACATGTCGGCATCGGAATCCGGGGCGCCTGGCCCCCGACCTTTTTCACCCGCAACACGCTGGAGTTCCCTGATGTCGAAATGGCTGTGGCTGTCCCTGCCCTTGCTTTTCGTGCCTGCCGCGGTCATCGCCGACGAGGATGATGATGCCGATGGCGTCGATGCCGAACTGGTCGAGGAGGGTGGCTATCCGGAGGTGAGCGGCAACATCGGTTTCGGCTTCACGGCCTCCTCGGGTAACACCGAAAGCGCGGCCACGCGGCTGCGCGCATCGACGAAGGTCGAGTATGTCCGCTGGCGTCATCGCTTCGATGTGTCCGGGTTTCGCACCGAGGAAGGTGGCGACACGACGGCCGACAAGCGCAGTGGCTCGGCGCAGAGCGACCTGAAGATCAGTGAGCGCAGCTACCTGTTCGCCAACGTCAATGGCGAGCGCGACCGCTTCGGCGCGTTCGAGCGCCGTTACTCGGCTTCGCTGGGCGTTGGTCGGCGGTTCATCGATACCGCGACCATGGATCTGGATCTCGAGGTCGGTGGTGGCCGCCGCTACGAACGGGCGCAGGGCGCCGACGAAACCGAGAGCGAAGCGATCGCGCGCTTCCACGGTGTCTATGACTGGCAGTTCGCGGACAACAGCAGCTTCCTGCAGGATGTGGAAGTCGAGGCAGGCAGCGATAACACCTACACCGAGAGTGAAACGGCGATCCGGTCGCGGCTGACGCAGAGCATCAGCTGGACGCTGTCGTATGTCGTCCAGCACAACAGTACGGTGCCGGAAGGTCGGGAAAAGACCGACAGTTTCACTTCGATCACCCTGGATTACGGCTTCTGAGTAAATCTGACCCGGGCCAATCCGGCCCGGAATGAGTCTGGCCTGCCGGGGACGTTGGCTCCCGGCAGAGCCGCATCCGCTGGAACATGTATCTGCTGTCCATTTTCTCTTCGCCGGGAATTCGCCTGCGCTGGTAGACTCCCGTCTGCGCAAGCCACCCTGCCGCGAAGGAATCATCGGCCATGAGCACACCCGAACGCAGCGCTATCGAACAGGCCCTGTCTGCCTGGCAGGATCCGGACCTGGGGCAGGATTTCGTGTCTGCCGGCTGTATCTCGGCCATCGATATCGACGGCAGTACGGTGCACGTCAAGCTGCGCGTCGGGTTCCCGCTTGCAACGGTTCTGGAAGAGCGCGCCAGCGAGCTGCGTCGCCTGGTCGAGCAGGTCGAGGGTGTAGGCAAGGCCGTGGTCGTCATCGATTCCCGCATTGAGGCGGGTGAGGTGCAGGCGGGCGCGCAGCGATTGGATAACGTGAAGAACATCATCGCCGTCGCCTCGGGCAAGGGCGGCGTCGGCAAGTCCACGGTCGCCGCCAACCTGGCACTGGCGTTGCAGGCGGAAGGCGCCAGCGTCGGCATGCTGGATGCGGATATCTACGGTCCCAGCCAGCCGCGCATGCTGGGTATCGAGGGGCGGCCGAACAGTGCCGACGGTCAGACGCTGGAGCCGCTGGAAGGTCATGGCCTGCAGGTGATGTCGATCGGCTTCCTGGTCGATCCCGAGAATCCGATGATCTGGCGCGGGCCGATGGTGACCCAGGCGCTGGAGAAGATGCTCTACAACACCCGCTGGCGGCAGCTCGATTATCTGGTCGTTGACCTGCCGCCGGGTACCGGCGATATCCAGCTCACCCTCGCCCAGAAGGTGCCGCTTGCCGGTTCCATCGTGGTGACCACGCCGCAGGACATTGCCCTGATCGATGCGCGCAAGGGGCTGAAGATGTTCGAGAAGGTGGCGGTGCCCACGCTCGGGCTGGTCGAGAACATGAGTGTGCATGTCTGCAGCAACTGTGGCCATGTAGAGCCGATCTTTGGTGAGGGTGGCGGTGCGACGATGGCCGAGGATTTCGGTGTCCGCCTGCTGGGCCAGTTGCCGCTGACGCTGGCCATCCGCGAGCAATCCGACGGGGGGCTGCCCACGGTGATCGCCCAGCCCGACTCGGAGGCGGCCAATATTTTCCGCCAGATCGCCCGCCGCGCGACCGCCCGTCTGGCGGGTGCCGGTGCGCTGCCCTCGGGGTTCCCGAAGATCCGGATTGTCGACGACTGAGTCGTTACGTGCCGTCTCGGTTTGCTGGCCAGTGGTGGGAGTTGGCTTCGGGGGCTCTGCTCCGGGGGCCGCTGCAAGCCATCCATGGGCGCTAGACTGCGGCCATCCATGGCCGCAGACACCCCCTCCGCAGAGCCCCCGAAGCCAACCTTGGCAATGCGAAGAGCTGTGACCTGTCAGGCCTTGGCGGTTACGTG
>CAZJGZ010000177.1:0-4388 GCA_964545695.1 uncultured Ectothiorhodospiraceae bacterium
GCGGCACGGATGCGGTCGCACATCTCCGCCGACGACACCAGCTGCTTGCCGGGCCGGTGGCCGCAGCGCTTCTCGGCGACCTGGTCTTCCATGTGCACGGCCGCGACGTCGGCGCGGATCATGCGCTTGATGGTGCGCGCGATGCCGAAGGCGCCACCGAAACCGGTGTCGATATCGACCAGCAGCGGCGCATCGCACGCGGCCGTGATGCGCCCGGCGTCCTCGACGACATCGTGGAGATTGGTAATGCCGAGGTCGGGCAGGCCGAACGAGGCGTTGGCGACGCCGGCGCCGGAGAGGTAGACCGCCCGGTGGCCGATGTGCTGCGCCATCAGTGCGGTGTAGGCGTTGATCGTGCCGACGATGGGCAGCGGTCGTTGCTGTTCCAGCGCCGTGCGGAAACGTGTACCCGGACTGGTGTTGCTGGAACTGCTCATGCGACGGATCCTTCTGCTTGTGCGGGTTCCACCATGCGCCGCTCGATGTTGGCGAGTGATGCGCGGATGTGTCGCCGCATCAACATCTCGGCCATTTCCGGATCGCGGTCGGCGATGGCGGCAACGATCTGCTGGTGTTCCTGATGGGCCGGCCATGCGCGCGGTCCGACCATGCCGAACTGGCGCCGGTAGATGCGCAGCTTGTCGTACAGCGTGCGGCTCAGCTGGTTCTGGAGGATGCCGTTGCCGCTGCCGTCGGCGAGCCGCCAGTGGAAGTCGAGATCATGCTCGCCCTGGATGTAGGCCGTGCCCTCGCGCAGTCCGGGGGTCTGTTCGTACTCGGCCAGCAGCTGGCGCACGCCGGCGATGGCCGCATCGCTCATGTTTTGCGCTGCCAGCCGACAGGCCATGCCCTCCAGCGCTTCGCGCAGCTCGTAGAGTTCACGCAGTTCGCGCCGGCTCGGCTGGCAGACACGGGCACCGGCATTGGGCCGGCGTTCGGCCAGGCCGCGGCTGACCAGGTCGGCAATGGCTTCGCGCACCGTGCTCCGTGCCACGCCGTGGCGGCGGGCGAGCTCGACTTCGCCAAGGCGCGTACCGGCGGCCAGATCACCCTCGATGATCGCCTCGCGCAGCTCGTCAAAAAGCGTGCCGGTGGTCGACCGTGGTCCGATTGGAAACTGATGATTGTCTGACATCTCGCAGAGAAGTCTCGTGGCAAACGGCGCATATGTCAATATATCTCTATTATTGTCCGTCAATCTATTGCGTTCGTGCCTCATGATCGTTATACAGGCCACAATCGGGAGTGGCCGTGGATCACGGCATGCGACTACTGGAGAGCGTATGACCACCGACAGCGCACAGGACCGGTTGCAGGAGATCGCCCCGGGCCTGTATCAGTTCGATACGCACTATGTTCGCCCCCGCCATACCGCCTGCTACGTTGTGGTCGAACAGGGGCGGGCCGCCATTGTCGATTGCGGGGTGCCGGCCAACGTGCCGCCGCTGCTGGCGGCGCTCGAAGGTATCGGCGTCGCCCGCGAGGCCGTTGACTGGGTCATTCCCACGCATGCCCATCTCGACCACTGCGGCGGCGCCGGCCAGCTCATGCAGGAGCTGCCCGCCGCGAAGCTCGCAACCCACCCCTCTGCCGCGCCGCACCTGATCGACCCCGAGCAGCTCGAAGCGGGCGTGCGTGCGCTCTACGGCGACGATTTCTTCGATCGCGAATACGCGCCGATCATCCCGGTCGAAGCCGCGCGTGTCCTGGAAACCGAGGACGATGAAGAGATCGAGCTCGCCGGGCGCGTGCTGCGGGCCATTCACACGCCGGGGCATGCCTGGCATCTGGAGAGCATTCTGGATACCGCGACCAACACGCTCATCTCCGGTGATGCCTTCGGCAATGCGTACCCCGAACTGGTCGGCGATGACGGTCCGCTGGTCCTGCCCGTCGTCCCGCCGCCGCAGTTCAAGCCCGAGGTGTACAAGGCCTCGATCGACCGCATCGTGGCACTGCAACCCGACCGCGTGGCGCTGGGACACTTCGGAGCGATCGATGACCCCGAGCGGGCCGGCGCGGATCTGCGCCGACTGGTCGACGACTGGGTCGAGAAGTGCTGGCAGGTGGCGTCCGCGGACGAATTGCTGGCGGCGTTCCTCGAAGCGGGCGATCGTGAGCTTGAGCGCCGCGGCCGCAGCGAGGATCAGGCCGCCTTCCGCGAGGCCTACCACATGGACCTGTGGCTGACGGCCGAGGGCATGTGGCTGTGGCGGCGGAAAGAGGAAAAGAAACGGGCCGAACAGGCCGGAGGGCAGGGCGTATGAGCAACAGCTACGACAGCATCTATCAGCAGTCGCTGGAGGACCCCGAAGGTTTCTGGGGCGAGCTGGGGGACCAGCTGGTCTGGGACCAGCGCTGGGATCGTGTCCTCGATGATCGCAAGGCGCCGTTCTACCGCTGGTTTGCCGGCGGCAAGCTGAACATCTGCTACAACGCGCTCGACCGCCATGTCGAGGCGGGTCACGGTGACCAGACGGCACTGATCTGGGACAGTCCGGTAACCCGGCAGGTCAAGCAGTACGATTACGCGACGCTGCGCGACGAGGTGGCGAAGGTGGCCGGTGCGCTGCGCGATGCCGGCGTGGAAACGGGTGACCGCGTCATCATCTACATGCCCATGGTGCCGGAAGCGATCATGGCCATGCTCGCCTGCGCGCGCATCGGTGCCATCCATTCCGTGGTCTTCGGCGGCTTCGCCGGCCCCGAGCTGGCCAAGCGCATCGACGATGCCGAGCCGAAGCTCATCATGTCGTCGTCCTGCGGCATCGAGCCGAGCGGTGTGGTCGACTATTTCTCGCTACTCGAGCGTGGCCTGGAGCTGGCCGAGCACAAGGTCGAGCAATGCCTGATCCTGCAGCGCGATACCCAGCGCTGCGAGCTGCGCGCCGGACGGGATCTCGATTGGCACGAGGCCGTCGCTGCAGCAAAGCCGGCCGACTGCGTCGCCGTCGACGCCAACCATCCCCTCTACATCCTCTACACCTCGGGCACGACGGGTAAACCCAAGGGTGTGGTGCGCGATACCGCCGGCTATGCCGCGGCCCTGCAGTGGACCATGCGCAACCTCTACGGCATGGCGCCGGGTGAGGTGTACTGGACGGCGTCGGATATCGGCTGGGTGGTGGGCCACTCGTACATCGTCTACGGCCCGCTGCTGAACCGGAACACGACCGTGGTCTTCGAGGGCAAGCCGATCGGCACGCCCGATTGCGGTGCGTTCTGGCGCGTGATCCAGGATCACGGCGTGCGCACGATGTTCACCGCGCCAACGGCACTGCGCGCGATCAAGAAGGAGGATCCGCACGGGGAGGTCGTCGCGCAATACGACCTGTCGACGCTGCGCGCCTTCTTCGTCGCCGGTGAGCGCTCCGACCCGGACAGCGTGCACTGGGCCGAGCGCCATCTGCAGGTGCCCGTGCTCGACCACTGGTGGCAGACCGAAACCGGCTGGGCCATTACCGGCTACCCGCAGGGCATCGAGGAGATGCCCGTGCGCGTCGGCTCGGCCGGCAAGCCCATGCCCGGGTACGAGGTGCGTGTGCTCGATGAAAAGGGCAACGATCACCCACGCGGCGAGCTGGGCAATGTTGCCATCCGTCTGCCGTTACCGCCCGGCACGTTGATCACGTTGTGGAACAACGATGACGGCTTTCGCGAGAAGTATCTCGAGCACTACCCCGGCCATTACCTCACCGGCGATTCGGGCATCATCGATGCCGATGGCTACGTGCACGTGATGAGCCGCATCGACGATGTCATCAATGTCGCCGGCCACCGACTCTCCACCGGCCAGATGGAAGAGGTGCTGTCGAATCATCCCGAGGTGGCCGAGGCCGCCGTGTTCGGCGTGTCCGACCCCGACAAGGGGCAGTTGCCGGTTGGGCTGGTCGTACCGAGCAAGGGTGTCGAGCGCGAGGAGTCGGAACTCGTTGGCGAACTGGTCCAGCGCATGCGCGACGAGATCGGCCCGGTGGCCGCGTTCCGCCTGTGCGCGGTGGTCAAGCGCCTGCCGAAGACCCGCTCCGGCAAGACCCTGCGCGGCACGATGCGCTCCATCGCCAACGGCGAGGCGTGGACCACGCCCGCGACCATCGACGACCCGGCGATCCTCGAAGAAATCGAACAGGACCTCAAACGCCTGGGCTGCCCGCGCTCGTAGGCGTTGTATGCAATCGTAGGTGCGCTTTGCGCCACAGGCGCAACGCGCACGGAACGCCCGTTGGGAGGCAGCGGTTAGCGCGCAAAACGAGGGCGCATTCCTGTGCGCGTGGCTACGCCAAACGCACATACGGGCTCTCCGCGAGCCCCGTGCCTCCGCGAGAGATCGTTGCCGGCGCTGGCAGTTCGGACGCGGAAATACCTCACGCGAAGACGCAGAGCCCGCG
>CAZJGZ010000178.1:0-4387 GCA_964545695.1 uncultured Ectothiorhodospiraceae bacterium
ATCACGGCGAAGCCCATGGCCATGCCGACGACGAGTGCGTTGCGCTGGTCATAGTTGATGCCCTGTTCGGTCAGCCACTGGCGCATGTCGCCATCGAACAGGGCAAGCTCGATATATGGACTCGCGGTGACGCCGAACCAACCCACCAGCAGAACGACCGGCACCAGGATGGCTGCTTCCCAGCCACCCGGTATCCGCTGACGCCAGCTGGATGGCACCACCCGTGTCCAGATCCACGCCATCGCGACGAACGCCAGTGGCAGCAGGATGAGGATGCTGAAGATCGCTGGAAGGTTGCGCTCGAAATAAGGCGCCGCCCACAGGCCGGCGAGAAAACCGAGAATCACCGTCGGCAACGCTTCCATGATCTCGATGGTCGGCTTGGTCATGGTGCGCATGCGCGGCGACATGAAGTAGGCCGAATAGATCGCCGCCAGCACCGCCACCGGGATGGCGAAGAGCATGGCGTAGAACGCGCCCTTCAGTGTGCCCACGGTCAACGGCACCATGGAGAACTTGGGTTCGAACTCCTGCGTCGCGGACGAGGATTGCCAGACGTATGCCGGATTGTTGCGCCCCTCGTACATGACCTTTTGCCACAGGGCGCTGAAAGAGACCTCGGGGTGGGGATTGTCGACGTCGAGGTAACGGAACGAGCCATCGTCGCCAACGATCATCATGCCGTCGTGGCGCGGTGCCAGTGACACCGAATCGATGGCGATATCGTCGCCCAGATCGACCCGCGCCAGTGTCCGATGCGACGTCGCATAGTGCAGCTTGACGGTGCCGTCCGCTGCCGCCGTGGCAAAGCCCTTGCGCGCGTGCTCGGGGCCGATGGAGGTTACGGGCGCCTCATGGCCGTCGAATTCGCGAATCTTGGTCAGGCGCCGGCTGCCATCATCAACCTGGGTCAGAAACCACTGGGCAACGGAGCCGTCGGAGCCTCCGGTGATGAGCGACTGTGCGCCAAGCAGGAAGTCCAGTGACGTCACCGTGGCCTGTTCACCGACCGCCTCGGCCGCCTGCTGGTCGATGGCCCGCTCACTCGCGATCAGACGCGGATTGTTCATCCGCGAGATGTCGTAGTAGTGCAACCGGCCGTCGTCGCCGCCGACGAACAGGTTGCGCATGGTCGTATCCATCAGGATCTGGGTGACCTCGACCTCGTCGCCCGGCCAGGGCACCTCGTGGACCTTGCGCTCGACCGTCACGTCGCCGGTCAGGAAATCCTCCTCTTCCTCGAACAGCACGATGCGCAATTGCTGGCGTTCATTGTTGGCGCCGACCACGGCGGTACCGCGACGGCCGCGCTGGACACCGATGGCGTCCAGGCGATATTCGTCCTCGGCAAACACTTCGAGCGGCTCGGGTGTATCCGCAACGTAGGCAATCCGGGGCGTGATCGTACGCTGCCCATCCGGATACGAAATATCGTAGTCATGGCGCGCGAAAATGGCGCGGCCGTCATCAAGGCCGTAGCCGACAAGCCGGCTGCGCGCTTCGGCGGTCGCGAAACTGGTGACCCGCGAACCCTCCGGTCGCTGCAAGGCCTCGCGATCGATGACGCGGCCGTCGTTCGGATCGAAGAAGATGGCCTCCGCCTCATCGGTGAAACGAACGGCCACCTCGCGATAACGCTCCATCGCGGTGTGAACGGTGTTGCCGCCACCCGGTGCCTCATAGCCGGTAACCGGCTCCATGCTGGCGCTGCCGAAGATGGGCACGGTCTCCGAGAAGAGGTACACGAACATCAGCACCAGGGTGCCGATCACGCCGATACCGAAGGTGGCGATCGTGCCCTTGCTGGTCCAGTCCTTGACCGCGCGCCATTTGCGCAGGCGTCGACGTTGCTCCGCCGTCGGCATGAAACGTCCGGCCGTTGGATTGCCTTCTGCAGAGTCGGTGGACTGGTCCATGCTTGCCATGGTGGTGTTCGCCGGTGTCGGGGTCGGTGTCGGAGTCGGAACTGGCGGAGAAATTATTCCCGCCAGATGACAATCTGGTTACAAACAGGTGATTCTTGCGTGACAAGCAGCCGCGTGGAGACACGACTGCAAATCACCCGCGACACCGGGGCGACCAACGGCCGCCCCGGCATGACAGGTCTTGCGGATTACTTCAGGCCGAGACGTTCGCGTTCGCGGCTGGCCGCACTCTCGGGCAGCGGGATGAAACCGTCACGGAGCGTGACTTGCTGCCCCTGGTCCGACAGGACCAGCTGGAGGAATTCGCGCTCGATCGGCGGCAGCTCCTCGTTCGGATCCTTGTTGACATAAACGTAGAGGAAACGCGCCAGCGGGTAGTCGCCGGAAACCGCGTTCTCGGGCGTCGGCTCGTAATGTTCATCACCTTCACCCAGGGCGATGGCGCGCACACCGGAGGTGCGGTAACCGATGCCGGAGTAACCGATGCCGTTGAGTGACTCGGTCACGCCCTGCACCACAGAGGCCGAACCCGGCTGCTCGTTGATGGCGTCCTTGAAGTCGCCGTCACACAGCGCATGCTCGCGGAAATAGCCGTAGGTGCCGGACACCGCGTTGCGGCTGTAGAGCGTGAAGTCGCGATTCTCCCAGGAGCCGTCGAGGCCGAGCTGGCCCCAGCGGGTGATGTCCTCGGGATGGCCGCAGCGCCGAGTCTCGGAGAAGACTGCATCCACCTCGGGAATGGACATGCCTTCAATAGGATTGTCTTGGTTCACGAACACGGCGATTGTGTCAATGGCGGTGCGTACCAGCGTCGGCGGATAACCGTGCGCTTCCTCAAAGGACTGGATTTCGGATTCGCGCATCTGACGGCTCATCGGGCCGAAATTGGCCGTTCCCTCGGCAAGGGCCGTCGGTGCGGTCGAGGAACCGGCGCCCTCGATCTGGATGTTGACGTTGGGATAGAAGTCGTTGAACTCCTCCGCCCACAGCGTCATCAGGTTGTTCAGCGTATCCGAGCCCTGACTGGACAGGTTGCCCGAGATACCCGACACCCGCTCGTAGGTCGGCAGATCGGCGTCGACTTCGGCCCAGGCTGCACTGCTGGCCAGGGCCAGCGCGGTGGCCGTAGCAATTGTCGTCATGCGGAATTTCATGGGATTCTCCCCTGTGTGCACCACGTATCGTTGGCAATTCAGCCGGCATTCTCGACGGCTGACCGAGCGCAACTTTGCGCGTGAGCCCTGACAGCAGGGTGAAGAACGTGTGACATTTCAGTGACAGGAGAGCGAGGGGCGGGACGACGCACCGCAGCACGGCAGGCAACCAGTGTCCCGCCGAGTGGAAAGTTCGGACCAGCGGCGGACAGCCCGCTACAACGCTTCGCGGGGATCACGCAAGGATTGCCCCAAGGCGGCTCCGGTCGTGGAAGGCCGGGGCATGACTACTGTTCGTCGGCTTGCGCCAGGCGCAGCGCACCCTCTCTGGCCCGATCGACAGCGGCATCGCCCAGCTCCTGCTCCAGGCCGTTCACCAGCTGCTGCCCGTCGGCATCACCATTCGCAGCCGCCAGATAGGCCCAGCTCAGCGCCGCCACGGGATCCGGCTCTTCGGGGCCGTCACCGTCACGAATCATCTCGGCAAGCCAGGTCTGCATCGGGGCCTCGATCTGCGGATCCCCGGAGCGCGCACCGATACGCAGGTACCGCATGGCCTTGCTCGGGTCCCGCTCGACGCCCAGACCCTCCCGATACATGCGGGCAAGATAGTAGCTGCCGAGCACAAACCCTTCGTCGAGCGCGGATTCGAAATGCCTGCGCGCATCGTCGGCGCGACCATCCGCACCACCGACCACATCGGTGAGCAACACCGAACCGATGCCCAGGTGGGCCTCATGATGGCCCTGATCGATGGCGTGATTGAACCAGTGCTCGGCACGCTCGCGGTCGGGCGCCACCAGTTCGCCCTCGAGCCAGGCCCACGCCACCTTGGTGGTGAATTCGTCCTCACCCGCCTCGACCCCGCGCTCGTACCAGTCGATGGCCTCACGCCCGTCCACCTCGACGCCATAGCCATGCTCGTGGAAGTACCCCAGATGGATCATTGCCCGACCATCCCCGGCCGCGGCCGCGGACTCGAGCCATTTGCGCGCGACGTCATGGTCATCTCCCCGGACATGGTCGAGACCAATTTCGCGGCGTTCGTCGGCGGAATGCTCCGCTGCCAGCTCGGCATCCCAGGCCGGCGGTGTGGACTCCGCGAATGCCGGGGGCACGCCGGCGCAGGCCACCAACGCAACCGCCAGGGCAGTACGCGAACGAGCAAGCATGAACCCTCTCCGAAAAGCGAAATGTTGCGCGGCGAGCAGAGCCCCCTCCGCACCAGATGGCGGAATGTTACAACCGACCTCCGGATGGCTTTATGACAAAACCGTGAAGAATCGTCGGCCAGGGAGACCGCAGGAA
>CAZJGZ010000179.1:0-4311 GCA_964545695.1 uncultured Ectothiorhodospiraceae bacterium
CCCTCTCCCCTTGGAAGGGAGAGGGGCTAGAGCGCCGTGGCCTGGCGCTCCAGCAGGACCGGGTCATTGATGCCGAGGAAGGCGCCGCGCAGAGAGTGGGGGCGGGCTTCGGTGATTTCCACGTCGACAAATGCACCGATCAGGCGCTCATTGCCGGCGAAATTGACCACGCGGTTGTTCTCGGTGCGTCCGGCCAGTTCACCCGAACCGCGCTTGGCCGGGCCCTCGACGAGGATGCGCTGGGTGGTGCCGACCATCGCCGCCGAGATGTCCGCGGCATTCGCCTCGATGGTTGCCTGCAAGCGGTTGAGGCGTTCCTTCTTGGTGGCCAGTGGCGTCTCGTCGGGGAGATTCGATGCCGGCGTGCCCGGGCGTGGGCTGTAGATGAAGGAGAACGACTGATCGAAGCCGATCTGTTCGATCAGCTTCATGGTCTGCTCGAAGTCGTGATCCGTCTCGCCGGGGAAACCGATGATGAAATCCGACGAAATGCTGATCCCCGGCCGCGCCTCGCGCAGCTTGCGGATGCGCGACTTGTACTCCAGCCGCGTATGTCCGCGCTTCATCGCCGCGAGGATGCGGTCCGAGCCCGACTGCACCGGCAGGTGCAGGAAATTCGCCAGCTCGGGCACGTCGCGGTAGGCCTCGATCAGCTCGTCGGAGAATTCCACCGGGTGCGAGGTCGTGAAGCGGATGCGGTCGATCCCATCGACGGCCGCCACATAGCGGATCAGCAGGCCGAGATCGCAGATCGTGCCGTCATCCATCGGCCCGCGGTAGGCGTTGACGTTCTGCCCCAGCAGCGTCACCTCGCGCACGCCCTGCTCGGCCAGGGCCACCACCTCGGCGATCACGTCATCGAACGGGCGGCTGATCTCCTCGCCGCGCGTATAGGGCACGACACAGAAGGTGCAGTATTTCGAGCAGCCCTCCATGATGGAGACGAACGCCGTCGGCCCCTCGGCGCGTGGCTCGGGCAGCCGATCGAACTTCTCGATCTCGGGGAAGGAGATATCCACCACGGGGCCGCCGTCGCGGCGGGCACGGCCGATCATCTGCGGCAGGCGGTGGAGTGTCTGCGGGCCGAAGACCAGGTCCACGAACGGCGCACGCTTGGCCAGCGCCTCGCCCTCCTGACTCGCCACACAGCCACCGACCCCGATGAGCACATGCGGATTCTCGGCCTTGAACTGGCGCCAGCGCCCGAGCTCGGAAAACACCTTTTCCTGCGCCTTCTCGCGGATCGAGCAGGTGTTGAGCAGCAGGATGTCGGCCAGTTCCGGGCTGCCGACCTGCTCGGCGCCGCCGTCGTCGGCGAGGACGTCGAACATCTTCGCCGAGTCGTACTCGTTCATCTGGCAGCCCTGGGTCTGGATGAATACCTTCGTGGTCATGATCGATACCGTGTCGCGATTGCCGTGCCAAGGCGCGCATGATACCAGCCACAACCCATGACGACCGCCAAACCTGTAGGGCAGACAAGGACCGGCCGCGAGGCCGCGACGCATCTGCCAAAATCCCGCGCAACCATGGCGGATGCATGCTGCTGCGCCGCGTGTATTCGCCCTACGGCTCTTCGAAGCGGATCACCAGAGCCTCGGCATGGGCGACCTGCGTCCAGGGGCCCAGCGCGCCGACGACGAACAGGCCCGTCCAGCCCCATTCGCGCGTGCAATGGGGCACGTTGGCAGGTTGATCCGTGCGATGGTCGCGCCAGCGTACCTGGACGATGGCATCGCCGCCCAGGTGGCTGCGCTGGTGGTCGAGGCGCTCCATCACGCGGGTTGCCAGGTCGCGACAGGGCAGCCACAGCTGCGCCCGCCGGGTCGCGCTGACCGGGCCAAGTTCCTTGTAGGGGCGGTTGCCGGCCCGGTCCGAGGCGTAGGCACCGTACGGCTCGTACGCCACCAGCGTGGACTGCGACGTGCAACCCACGGCCACCCATACCAGTCCTGCCAACAGCAGTAGAAAACGCATTCCCATGTCCAAACCTCCCTGTCTCGACAGCGTCTCGAGCCTACAGCTCCAGACCCACGGTCAGCAGATAGCGCCGATCGCGATCCTGCCCCATGAACGCACCCTGCTCTTCCGCATAGGTGGCCAGCCCCAGGCGCAACGCGTGCAGGTGCACATCGATGCCCGCCGTGTACGCACCCTGATACAGCCCCGCACGCAGCGCCAATGCATGCCGGCGGCGCTCCCACGGCCACCACTCGGCCCCGACACGAATGCGCTTGCCATGATCCGTGTCCGCGGTGGCCTCGTGCAGCAGGTCGAAATACTCGGCGGCCAGGCGCAGGCGCGACGTTCGCGGCGCGTGCGGCTCGATGGCCAGACCCAGAGTCACGATCTGCGGCATCTCGCCCGCGTCGCCGAAGTCCATCCCGCCCACGTTCTGCACCGAGGCACCGAACGTTGGCCGCCAGCGATAGCCCGGCGCCAGATCGTACTGGACACCGACATCGAAACCGGTGGCGCGGCCCGACTCCACATCGTCGGTGATGCTGCCGTCGGCCTCGGTGATCTCCACCAGCTCGCGCACCGAGTAGCCCTTGCGCAGGCGCTCCATGCGCAGGCGCTTGACGCTGATGCCGACGGCCATGGGGCCGGAGAAGTGCGCGGCCCCGACCACGGCGCCGCTGAACCGGCGGGCGTCGATGGAAACCGCCCCCGCACTACCCAGGGCCTGATGCGTGCGTCCATTGAACGTTACCGACTCCAGCCAGGCCCCACTCAGCGCCCAGCTTTCGCCATGCCAACTGACGTTCGGCAGCAGATGGCTGTTGAAGTGGAGATTATCGCCACGAAAACGGCGGACCACGTCAGACAGCTCGATCTGCTGCTCGTTGGCCGTGTCCGCGTCCAGCGCCTCATTGGCGGCATCGAAAAACGAGCGCGTGCGATGCGACAGCCCGGCCGTCACCAGCAGCTGGGTTGTCCGGCCCGGGCGCATGCGCGCCAGCCCGGCCGGGTTGCTGAACAAGGCCGTTGGCTGGCCACCCACGGCCACGTCCGCGCCGCCCATGCCGAGCGCGCGCGGACTCTGGTAGATCACCGACAGTTCCTGCGTGACCGCCCCGGCCGGCCACGGCAGGGCGAGCAATACCACAAGCGCAAACCCCGCGGCCTTCATCGGCGCAGGAACGCGGCCAGCGCTTCCTGATTGATCTGCCGCGAGCCATCTTCGCGCCGCTCGCAGGCCCACTCCGCGTCCTCCTCGACCGCGGTACAGATGTCCGCGCGCACACCATCGAGGGTCTCCTGGTAGCGCGCGACCTCGTCCGGGGGCAGTACACCGCGCAGATGCTCGGCCATGAAGTTGATGGCATCGACAACGGCGTCGACGCTGGTGATGGCGCCGGAGCGGTCGGCGCGCACCAGCGGACAGGGCCAGCAGCCGGCGGCGGGATCGGCCGCCGCGCAGGCCCGGCGGGTGTCCACCTCGCAGAAGCGTTCGCTGCCGGCCGGCGCGGCAGGTGTCGGTTGCTGCTGGATCAGGCGCAGGCTGGAGCGGTCACCCGCCAGCTGACAGGCGCTGCCGGCCGCGACCGTGATCCGTGCCGGGCGCAGTTCGGCGAAGGGGCTGATGCCATCACGGAAAACCAGCGGGTCGTGGGCCGCCAGGCGCTCCCAGGTCACCGCGCCCGTGGTCGCGTCGCCGCTGGTACCCGCCTCCTGGCAGGTGCCGCCGTCCTCGTCGAGGCGGTCCCGCACGCGGATGGCGCAGGCCGTGATCTCGGACTGGTCGAGCATCCCGCTCTGATTGCGATCACTCGCACAGGTCAGCGGCTCATCACGAAACCAGTGATTGAGCTCGTCACTCAGGAGCAAGTCGACGCCGCGCACGAAACGGGCGTAGGCGAACAGCCCGCTGGTAAAGCAGGCATCGCGCTGCAGACTGTCGAGGAGATGGACGTTCCGGGCCTGACAGGCCTCGTTCAGTCCGTCGGGGAAGGCGGCCACCATGCGCCCGTGTGCCGCCGCCGCCTTGTCGAGGAGGGTCAGACCCGCAGGTTCAACGCCCTTGCCGCGCAGCAACCGCAGTACCTGCGTGGCCCTGGGCTCATCGTTGTCCGGGCGTTTCTCGCCGAGGATGGCGTCGATGATGTCGGCGAAGTCGTAGCCGGCCTTGCCGATCCAGGCGGCGGCGCGATTGAGTTCGCGCTCATTGGCGGACATCGAGGCCTCGCAGGCGCGGCTGTCGATGCGCTCCAGTGCGCGATCATAGTGGCCCGCATCGAGGTCCTGAGTGACCGCGAAGCGGCAGGCCTCGGGGCTGTTCTTGTCCCGGTCACTGCCGCCGCAGGCGCC
>CAZJGZ010000180.1:0-2605 GCA_964545695.1 uncultured Ectothiorhodospiraceae bacterium
GCATGACCGAGATCAACGCCCTGTCCCAGCAAATCCGCGAACTGCAAGGTCGCCTTGACGACCTGAGGGGGTATCTTTGACTACCCTGGCAAAGCGGAACGTCTCGAGGAAGTAGAACGCGAGCTGGAACAGCCCGAGGTCTGGAATGATCCGGATCACGCGCAGAAGCTGAACCAGGAGCGCACCCGGCTGGGCGAACTCGTCCACGGCATGGATGAGCATTCACAGGCCCTGGCAGATGCAAGCGACCTGCTGGAGATGGCCGTCGAAGAGGATGACGACGGCACGGCCGCCGGCATCGAGCACGATGTACAGCGTGTGCAGAAGGCCGTCGAACGCCTGGAATTCCAGCGCATGTTCGCCGGCGACATGGATGCGCACAATGCCTTCGTCGATATCCAGTCCGGCTCCGGCGGCACCGAGGCCCAGGACTGGGCCAACATGCTGCTGCGCATGTATCTGCGCTGGTGCGAGGCGCACAACTTCGACACCGAACTGACCGAGGTCTCCGAGGGCGAGGTCGCGGGTATCAAGAGCGCGACCATACACGTCAAGGGCGACTACGCCTTCGGCTGGCTGCGCACGGAAACCGGGGTGCATCGGCTCGTCCGCAAGTCGCCGTACGACTCCGGCAACCGGCGCCACACTTCGTTTGCCGCCGTCTTCGTATCACCCGAAATCGATGACTCGTTCGAGGTCGAGATCAACCCGGCGGATCTGCGCGTGGATGTGTATCGCGCCAGCGGCGCCGGCGGTCAGCACGTCAACACGACGGAATCCGCCGTGCGCATCACCCATCAGCCGAGCGGCATCGTGGTGCAGTCGCAGAACAGCCGCTCGCAGCATGCCAACCGCGAAGTGGCCATGAACCAGTTGCGGGCGAAGCTGTACGAGCTGGAGATGCAGAAACGGCGCGGCGAGCAACAGGCAGTGGAGGAGGGCAAGTCCGATATCGGCTGGGGCAGTCAGATCCGCTCCTATGTTCTGGATCAGTCCCGCATCAAGGATCTGCGTACCGGTGTCGAGGTCGGCAATACCCAGGCCGTGCTCGATGGCGATCTCGACCGTTTCATCGAAGCCAGCCTCAAGGCCGGCGCGTAACCACGCAGCGCAATCCCGAGCGAGCCATGAGCGAACAAGACGAACACAGCCTGATTGCCCAGCGCCGGCAGAAGCTTGCTGAACAGCGCGAACAGGGCAATGCCTTCCCGAATGACTTTCGGCGTGATGCGCTGGCCGCGGATCTCCATCGGCAGTACGACGACCGTGCCGACGTCGACGAACAGGGCGTACGGGTTGCAGTCGCCGGCCGCATGATGGCCAAACGCGTTATGGGCAAGGCCAGTTTCGCGCAGGTGCAGGACCAGTCCGGCAAGATCCAGATCTTCCTGCAACGCGACATGCTGGGTACCGAGCGGTACCAGGCCTTCAAGCACTGGGATGTGGGTGACATTGTCGGTGCGGAGGGCACGCTGTTCCACACGAAGACCGGCGAGCTGAGCGTCAAGGTCGAGCGCCTGGTGCTGCTGACCAAGTCGCTGCGGCCGCTGCCGGAGAAGTGGCATGGCCTGACCGATCAGGAGCAGCGCTATCGCCAGCGCTACGTCGACCTGATCATGAACCCCGAGGCCCGCGACCTGTTCAAGGCGCGCGCCGGCATGGTCAATGCCATCCGCGGTTATCTGATCGAGCAGGACTTCCTCGAGGTCGAGACGCCGATGATGCAGGCGATCCCGGGTGGCGCGGCGGCGCGCCCCTTCGTGACGCATCACAATGCACTCGGTATTGACCTCTACCTGCGCGTCGCCCCCGAGCTCTACCTCAAGCGGCTGGTGGTGGGCGGTCTGGAAAAGGTCTTCGAGATCAATCGCAATTTCCGCAACGAAGGCCTGTCCACGCGACACAATCCCGAGTTCACCATGCTCGAATTCTACGAGGCCTACGCCGACTTCGAGACGGGCATGGATCGTACCGAGGCGATTCTGAAGAAGATCGCCCGTGAGGTGATGCACACCGAGATCGTTGACCCCGAGGGTGAGGCCTACGATTTCTCCAAACCGTTTGCACGCATGTCCCTGCGTGATGCGGTGCTGCAGCGCAACCCGGAGCTCGACGCTGCAACGCTGGATGACCGCCAGGCGGCCGCGGCGGCTGCCGAAAAGCTGGGCATTCAGGTCGAGTCGGGCTGGGGTACGGGCAAGATCGAAACCGAAATCTTCGAGAAAACGGCCGAACATCGCTTGCACGATCCGACGTTCATCACGCAGTACCCGACCGAGGTATCGCCGCTGGCACGCAGGAATGAAGCCAACCCGGCGGTCACCGATCGCTTCGAGCTGTTCGTCGGCGGTCGTGAGCTTGCCAACGGCTTTTCCGAGCTGAATGACCCCGAAGATCAGGCCGAGCGTTTCCGTGAGCAGGTCGACGCCCGCGATGCCGGCGACAGCGAGGCCATGCACTTCGACGCCGACTACATCCGCGCACTCGAATACGGCCTGCCGCCAACCGCCGGCGTCGGCCTCGGCATCGACCGCGTGGTGATGATGTTCACCGGTTCAGCCTCCATCCGCGACGTCGTCCTGTTCCCGCAGATGCGCCCGGAGGG
>CAZJGZ010000180.1:2705-4299 GCA_964545695.1 uncultured Ectothiorhodospiraceae bacterium
TGGCCCAGGAGGCCGTCGCTGCCGGCGCTGATCGGGAGCTGACGCCGCAGGAGCGCGGTTTTCTCTACATGCCGTACATGCACAGCGAATCCGCGGCGATCCACGTCATCGCGTGCGAGTTGTACGATCAGGAAGGCCTCGAATACAACCTCGAGTTCGAGATCAAGCACAAGGAAATCATCGACCGCTTCGGCCGGTACCCGCACCGCAACGAAATCCTGGGGCGGGAATCGACCGCGGAGGAACGGGCGTTCCTGCAACAGCCGGGCTCTTCGTTCTAGCCCGACCATTTCCCGGAAATCGAATCAACGAACTCGAGTCCCGACGGAGAAGCCCTATGCCCCTGGCAAGTTTCGAGCACAATGGCCGGCAGCGCTGGGGACGGATGCAGGGCGACAGACTGTATCCGGCGCCGAGCACCGGTCCGAGCAGCCTGCAGGCATGGCTCGACGCCGGTATGCCCGTGCAGGACTTCGGCGCGGTTGAGACGCTCGCGATCGCGGATGCGAGGCTGCTGGCTCCGATCCCCAGCCCGCGACGCAATATCATCTGTCTCGGACTCAACTACGCCGACCATGCCGCCGAGGCGCGCTCGGTCGCGCCCGGTGGTGCCGAGCAGCCGGAACATCCGATGTTCTTCACCAAGGCCACCACGGCGGTCACCGGGCCCGACACGGACGTCGTGCTGGACGAGCGCGTGACCCGACGGCTCGACTGGGAGGTGGAGCTGGCCGTGGTGATCGGGCGGGGCGGACGCTTTATCGGCGAGGACGCCGCGCTGGACCATGTGCTGGGCTACACCGTGCTCAATGACCTGTCGGCGCGTGATCTGCAGAAGCGTCATGGCCAGTTCTTCCTTGGCAAGAGCATGGACGGTTCCGCACCAATGGGGCCGTGGATTGCGACCGCGGACGAAATCAGTGACCCGCATGCTCTGGATATCCGCTGTACCGTCAACGGTGTCACCAAGCAGCAGTCGAACACCCGCAACCTGATCTTCGGGATCCCGCACATCATCCAGACCCTGTCGCAGGTCATGACGCTGGTCCCGGGCGACGTCATCGCGACCGGCACCCCGGGCGGCGTCGGTTTTGCGCGCGACCCGCGCGAGTATCTCTGGCCGGGTGATGAGGTGAGCTGCGATATTGCCGGCATCGGGACGTTGCGCAATCGCATCGTCGCGCCGACGAAGGAAGCGTAATCCGGGTCGCCGTCAGACCGTGGCGAGGATTACGGCGACGAAGTGGCAGGCCGTGCCGGCGAGCACGAACAGATGCCAGATGAAGTGGGCGAAACGGAGCTTGTTGTCGAGCAGGAAGAAGACGATACCGAGGGTGTAGGCCGCACCCCCCGCGACCAGCCAGATCAGTCCCGCGGGTGGCAGGTTCTCGATGACTGGTTTGATGGCGATGATGACGATCCACCCCATCGCCAGGTAGAGCCCCGCTGCCATCCACGGATGGCCGGTTCTGCCGAGGCCCTTGAGCAGCACGCCAACCAACGCCATCGACCACACCAGTACCAGCAGCGTCCAGCCCCACACTCCACTCAACGGGCCCAGCGTGAACGGCGTATAGGTGCCGGCGATCAGCAG
>CAZJGZ010000181.1:0-4260 GCA_964545695.1 uncultured Ectothiorhodospiraceae bacterium
GATCCATGCCAGCGCGGAGCGCGGAGAGTAACGGGGCAGCGCGGCGGTGAGCTAGAACGTCCCGCCAAGTGACAGATAGGCGCTGTCGGCGCCGTCGTCGCTGACACCGTAGCCGATTGACAGCGGGCCGAGCGGCGTCTCGACCGCGGCGATGAGCGTGCCGGAGACGATCATGTCGTTGAAGTCCCGCTCTTCGCGGTTGTCCCAGACATTGCCGGTCTCAATGGCGCCGCCGAGAAAGATCGGCAGCCCGCCGATGGTTCGGTAACCGGCGACCTCGCGCAGGTAGATGATCTGTCCCAGGGCCATCTCGCCACCGGTCAGGGCGTTGCGCTGGTAGCCGCCGAGGTTGAGAAAGCCGCCGAGCGCGTGCAGGGCTTGTACGGGCGGCTCGTCCGTTCCACCGATGGTGCCGCCGCGCAGGCCGAGGCGCCAGCGATTGCGCCCATGCGACCATGCACGGCCGGCATTCAGCGTGATGCGTTCGTAGTTGTCGTCGGCCCCCAGCGACTCGGTGCTGCGCCGCCAGTCGATCTGGAGCAGGCTGCCGGATCGGGGGAAGAAGGCATCGTCATAACTGTCCCAGAGCGCGCGCGCGGTATAGCGGCCAATGTCGAAGTCGCGCTCGGCGATATCCGGGTCGCCGACCAGCGTTTCCGTCTCGCCGTCACCCAGCTCCGCGCCCGCACGCAGCTCCGCGTAGGGACCGAAGAGGTTGCGGCCCAGGTACAGACCGGCGAAACGCTCGCCCAGCCGGACCTCGCCGGTGCGCTGGCCCTCGGCGAAAAGGTCGACATCGCGTCGGCTGAAATCGAGCCTTGGCAGCACATACCAGGAGGAACCGGCGCGGAGGGGCTGCCAGAATTCGGTCGCAATGCCGGGATCGCTGCCCAGCTCCAGATCGGCCTGGAACTCGGCGCCAAGGCGGTTGACCTCGGTGCGCAGGTAGCTGATGGCGGTGCGGTAGCTGGAACGGGTGTCGAAGTCCTCCTCGATGGCAAGCCCGAAGCGCAGGTAGTCCGGCCCCCATGACTGTGGTTCGGCGACGATTTCCAGGTCGGCCAGGTTGGGGCCGACCTGGTCCACGCGATAATCGACGCGCTCGAAATAGCCCAGGCCGTGGATGCGGTCGATGGCGGCATGCAGTCGCTCCAGGTCGAGTGGCTCCCCGGGTTCGAAATCCAGGTGCCGCGCGAGGACCTGATCATCCAGCGATGAGCGATTGTCCAGGCTGATACGCCGCAGGGTCGGTTCGGCAGCGGGGCGCCCGCGGCGCAGGCGCGCAAGATGGGTGGCGTGCTCGTCCGGGTCGATGGCCAGTTCGCGGAGCTCGTCCCGGTAGGCATTGGCCGCCCGCTGGCCCGCCCGCACCAGCGATTCGGCCTGATCGAAGTCGGTCACGCCGCGC
This sequence comes from uncultured Ectothiorhodospiraceae bacterium, assembly GCA_964545695.1. Taxonomy (GTDB): domain Bacteria; phylum Pseudomonadota; class Gammaproteobacteria; order XJ16; family Halofilaceae; genus Halofilum. The sequence continues at coordinate 1,409 of CAZJGZ010000181.1, forward strand.
TCGCCGCTGTCGATCCGCAGGTACAGGTCGCCCGGCTGCAGCGCGGCGATCGATGCAGCGACGTTCTGTCGGATCATCAGCCGGATCGCCTGGTCCATGACCTGGAACGGGCCGGTGATGCCATCACCCGCGGGACGCACGCTGCCGACGTCGAAGGCGATGACGATGTCGGCGCCCATTTCCCGTGCGACCTCGACGGGCAGATTGGCCCGCAGCCCGCCATCGATGAGCAGGCGGTCTTCCCACGCCACGGGTGCGATGACGCCGGGAATGGACATGCTGGCGCGGATCGCCAGTGCCAGGTCCCCGCGATCCAGCGTCACGCGTTGACCCGATTCCAGGTCAACGGCGACGGCGCGAAAGGGCAGGTTGAGGTCGGAGAATTCTTCAACGTGACCGGCCTCGCCGAGGTGTTGTCGCAGCAACTGGGTCAGACGCTGTCCCTGGATCGCACCCCGCGGCAGCTCGAAGCCGTCGAAGCTGATGCCGAGCTCGATCCGGCCGCTGAGTTGGCGGTCGCCGGCCTTGCGCCGCATGCTCCGTTGGCTGCGGGCGCCACGGTCCTGGAAGGCCCCGGCCCAGTCGATATCGGTAGCGGCTGTCGCCAGTTCCTGCGGGCTCTGGCCGGCGGCGTAGAGGCCGCCGATGACCGCACCCATGCTGGTACCGACCACCATGTCGACCGGTACGCCCGCCTCTTCGAGCACCTGTAGCGCGCCGATGTGGGCCAGTCCGCGAGCGCCGCCGCCGCCGAGCACGAGGGCAACGCGCGGGCGGTCTGCGCCCATCGTCATGCCGTCGTCGCGGTCATGCTGCGGCACCACCGCGGGTTCCGCCATGACCGCCACCGGCAGCACCACGGCCAGCGCAATACCGAGCGCGCGGCAAACACCTTTGAGCACGTGGGCGGGCGGCATCCCGGCCTCCAGCATGATCTTGAGCGGGCAGTGTAGCGGAAGGTGGATGGTGTGGTGTCGGACACAGCGTGACGCCGGGGCTTGTCCGCGTCACGGACGCGCCGTACCGTCTCGCTGTCGCAACGGACGGGGAGCGCATGCATGGCGGAGCTCGACTCGGGGCGCGGCACGCGCTGGCTGGATCGGTTGGAGCGGGCCGGGAACGCGTTGCCGCATCCGGTGACCCTGTTCGCGCTGGCGCTGGTCGCCGTGATGGTGCTGTCCCAAATCGCCGCCTGGTTCGGCTGGTCGGCCGAGAAGCCGGCGGGCGCGGCAACCGCGGGTGAGGTCGTCAGCGCCCGTGGTCTGCTCGAGGCCGACGGCATCTGGTGGCTGCTGGCGGGCATGGTCGAAAATTTCATGACCTTTCCACCGCTGGGCCTGGTCATTGTCGCCATGCTGGGTATCGGCGTGGCGGAGCGCTCGGGATTGATCCCGGCCCTGCTGGAGCGCCTGCTGCTGTGGACACCGCAGCGCCTGCTCACGCCTGCCGTGGTGCTGCTCGGCATCCTGTCTTCGGTCACCCTCGATGCCGGTTACATCCTGCTGCCACCGCTCGCCGCAGCGCTGTTCCACGCGGCCGGAAGGTCCCCGCTGGCTGGCCTGGCGGCGACGTTCGCGGGTGTTTCGGCGGGCTTCAGTGCCAACTTCGTCATCACCGCGCTCGATCCCATGCTGGCCGGTCTCACCGAGGCCGCCGCGCGCATTCTCGAGCCCGATTATGCGGTGGCGGTGACCGCCAACTGGTGGCTGATGATCGTCTCGACCGTGATCCTGACGCTCATTGGCTGGTGGGTGACCGCGCGCTGGGTCGAACCACGGCAACAGGCCGTGGCCACGGTGAACGTCGAGGTGGAAAACCGTGGCCACGAGGTCGGGCCAGCGCCCAGTCGCGGTCTGCGGGCGGCCGGTCTGACCGCGGTCTTGCTCGCGGGTGTGATCGTGGCGCTGATCCTGGTTCCCGGGGCCCCCCTCCATGGCGATGGCGACAACTTTGCCCGCTGGATCGAGGTCATGGTCCCGCTGTTGCTGGTGATCTTCCTGCTGCCGGCACTGGCGTATGGCGTCGCTGCCGGCACGATCCGCAGTGACCGCGATGTCGCGGACATGCTGGCCGCAACGATCTCTGCGCTTGCACCCTACATCGTGCTGGCGTTTGTCGCGGCCCAGTTCATCGAGGCCTTCAACTACAGCCAGCTCGGCCTGCTGCTCGCGCTCAGCGGGGGCCAGGCACTGGCGGCGCTCGCGATCCCCGCACCCATCCTCGGCATCGGTTTCGTGCTCGCCGTCATGGTGGCGAACCTGTTCATCGGCTCAGCCTCGGCGAAGTACGCATTCCTCGCGCCGGTGTTCGTACCCATGCTCATGCAGGCCGGCCTGAGCCCCGAGCTGACCCAGGCGGCCTATCGCATCGGTGACTCGGTGACGAACATCATCACGCCGCTCAACCCCTACTGGGTGATCGTGCTGGCCTTCGTGCAGCGCTGGCAGCCCGGCGCCGGCATCGGCACATTGCTGGCGTTGATGCTGCCCTATGCGGTGGCTTTCGCGCTGGTCTGGTCGCTGGTCCTGGCGGTGTGGATTGCCCTGGGCATCCCGCCGGGGCCGGGCGCACCGGTGTTGGTGCACTGAGGCGTTGCGGGGTCAGCGATCGATGTCCGGATCGGCGTAGCCGAGTTCACGCGCGCGCTCGCGGATGGCTTCGTCGTCGAGCGCATCCCACGTCGCACCGACCGGCTGCGCCATGATCATCTGCCAGATCTGCAGCGGTACCCGGTAGCCGGAACGACGCTGACCGCGGCGACCGACCGCGCTGACGGCGCCGATATCATCAATCGGGCCGATGGAGGCATAGTCGCGCACCAGTTCGGTCACCGCCCGCACCAGTTCGTCATG
>CAZJGZ010000182.1:0-4237 GCA_964545695.1 uncultured Ectothiorhodospiraceae bacterium
CGGTATGGTTGGCGTGCCGGACCAGAATCTCGCAGAGACGCGGAGCCCGCAGAGAAAAAATACTTCTCCGCGAACTTTGCGAGAGATTGTTCCCGGTGCTGGTTGATCCAACGCCGGCAATTACTCACGCCAAGCCGCCAAGAACGCCAAGAGAGAATAGTCCTCTTCGCGGGCTTCGCGCCTTCGCGAGATACAAGTGCGGCACGGTATCGATAACGTACCGAACCGGAATCTCGCAGAGACGCCGAGCCCGCAGAGAACCAGTTTTCTCCGCGTGCTCTGCCACGCAGCGAGAAATCCAACACCCAACCGCGGATGAACATGCTTGTCCATGAATCCTGAAACCGCCCCCGCAGCCCTGCCCGACTCCATCGATGCCACGGTCGCGCTGCTCGACAATGGTGACTACGTCGCCGATCGGCGGCTGGCGACGGTGCTGTTTCTTGCGCTGCGCATGGGCCGGCCGCTGTTTCTCGAGGGCGAAGCCGGTGTCGGCAAGACGGAGATCGCCAAGGTGGCCGCGCAGGTCCTGGGGCGGCCGCTGGTGCGCCTGCAGTGTTACGAAGGGCTGGACATCGCTTCGGCCGTGTACGAGTGGAACTACCAGCGCCAGATGGTCGAGATCCGCCTGGCGGAGGCGAGCGGCGACATCGATCGGGCGGATCTGGCGCGCGACATCTTCGACCGCCGCTTCCTCACCAAGCGGCCGCTGCTGCAGGCGCTCGATCCTGATGACGGCGTTGCCCCGGTGTTGCTGATCGACGAACTCGACCGCACCGACGAACCCTTCGAGGCCTATCTGCTGGAGGTGCTGTCCGATTTCCAGGTGACCATCCCCGAACTCGGCACCATCCGCGCGCAGGAGCCGCCGGTGGTTCTCATTACCTCGAATCGCACGCGCGAAATCCACGACGCGGTCAAACGCCGCTGCCTCTACCACTGGGTCGACTACCCTGATGCCGAGCGCGAACTGGCCATCCTGCGGCTGAAGGCGCCAATGGCACCCGAAGCGCTGAGCCGGCAGGTGGTGGCCTTCGTCCAGGAGCTGCGCCAGATGGATCTGTACAAGCTGCCCGGCGTGGCCGAGACCATCGACTGGACCAATGCACTGGTCGCCGTCGACACCCTGTCGCTCGACCCGGTGGTGATCAATGACACGCTGGGCGCGCTGCTCAAGTACCAGGACGATCTCGCGCGCCTCGATTCGCAGCAGGTCAACGACCTGCTGGCCCGCATCAATGCGGGTGTCGCGGACAATGGCTGAGTGCTCTTCCGCAGAATCGGACGACGAAGCCGGTGGCGGTCGCCTGGCCGAGAACGTCATGCACTTCGCCCGCGTACTGCGCCGCGCCGGCCTGCCCATTGGTCCGAACAAGGTCCTCGACGCCCTGCACGCACTGCAGATCACCGGTCTGCGCCGGCGTGACGACTTCTACTGGACCCTGCACGCGGTCTTTGTTGACCGCCGTGACCAGCAAGCGCTGTTCGATCAGGCCTTCCAGGTGTTCTGGCGCGATCCGAAACTGCTCGACCGCATGATGCAGCTGCTGCTGCCGCAGGCCGGCAGCGCGCCGGAGCCCGAACCACCGCCGATGCGCCTGGCCGAGGCGCTGGCCAGTGATCGGGAGCCCCCGCCGGCGGAGGACGACGACGAGGGTGAGGAGACGGAGATCGAGGCGACCCTGACCTTCTCGGCCGAGGAACGCCTGCAAACCATGGACTTCGAGTCGATGACGACCGCCGAGCAGGCCGATGCCCGGCGCGCCATCGCCCGCCTGCGGCTGCCGGTACGGCCGCTGATCACACGCCGCACGCGTCCCGATCCACGCGGGCGCATGCTCGACATGCGCGCGACCATGCGCAGCTCCCTGCGCCAGGGTGGCGGCGCGATCGCCCTGCGTCGGCGCGCACCCGTGCGGCGCAATCCGCCGCTGGTGGTCCTGTGCGACATCTCCGGCTCCATGGCGCAGTATTCGCGCATGTTTCTGCACTTTCTCCACGCCGTGACCCGGGATCAGGATCGCGTGCACACCTTTCTCTTCGGCACGCGCCTGACCAACGTCACCCGCCATCTGCGCCTGCGCGATGTCGACGAGGCGGTGGAGCGCACGGGCCGGGCGGTCACCGACTGGGCGGGCGGCACGCGCATCGGCGCCTGCCTGCACGAATTCAACTACCGCTGGGGACGGCGCGTGCTCGGCCAGGGCGCCACCGTGCTGCTGGTCACCGACGGGCTGGACCGCGAGGCGGGCGAGGGCGTGGCGCAGGAGATGGCGCTGCTGCACCGCTCCGCGCGGCGCCTGATCTGGCTCAACCCCTTGCTGCGTTGGTCCGGTTTCGAGGCGAAGGCGGGCGGTGCGCGCGCGATGCGGCCCCATGTCGACGAGTTCCGCTCCGTGCACAACATCCGCAGTCTGGTCGAACTGGCCGCCGCGCTGGGTGAAGCGCGCTCATCGCGGCGACAGGCGGCATGATCACCGGAGTGCTGCTGGCGGCCGGTCGCGGCGAGCGCTTCGGCGGTGACAAGCTGCGCGCGACGCTGCCCGACGGTCGCACGCTCGTGACGGCTTCCGCCGAAGCCCTGGTGGCCGCACTCCCGCGCGTGGTCGCGGTCACGCGCCCGGGCGACGAAGTCGTCGCCGAACTGCTGCGCACGGCAGGCTGCACGGTCACGGTCTGCGACCGTGCCGACGAGGGCATGGGCGCGAGTCTCGCGTGTGGCGTCGCGGCCAGCCGGGCGGCCAGCGGCTGGGTGATCGCACTTGCCGACATGCCGGCCATCCGGCCGGCGACCATACGCAGCGTCGCCGCGCATCTCGCCGCGGGCGCGCGGATCGTCACGCCGGCCCACAATGGCCGTGGCGGCCATCCGGTCGGCTTCGCCGCGGAATTCGGCCCGGCCCTGGCCGCGCTCGGCGGTGACCAGGGCGCACGTCCGATCGTGCGCGCGCATGCGGCGGACGTGATGCGTTTTGAAACCGATGATCCGGGGATCTTCCACGACATCGATACGCCGGCCGATCTGGCCGCCCCCGACGTGGACTGATCCAGCTCGCTTTGCGGCGCGTCAGACCACCTGCCCGGCCGCGTGGCCGGACGCCCACGCCCACTGGAAGTTGAAGCCACCGAGGTGCCCGGTCACATCGACCACCTCGCCGATGAAATAGAGGCCGGGCACGCGCTTCGACATCATCGTGGCCGATGACAGTTCGTTGGTGTCGACGCCGCCCAGCGTCACCTCCGCCGTGCGATAGCCTTCGGTCCCGGTGGGAACGAAGCACCATGTCGTCAGCTGACTGGCCAGCGCGCGCAGTTCGCGGTCGGGGATGTGGTGCAGGGGGCGGCTCGGCGCGGCGAGCTCGCACACCCGCTGGGCCAGCCGTTTCGGTAGCGCTTCGGCCAGTACCTTGTGCAGCTCGGTGTCGGGGCGTTCCCGCTTGCGCGTCAACAGCCACGCTTCCGCGTCGGCGCCGGCGAGCATGTCGACACGGATGGTATCGCCGGGCTGCCAATAGGACGAGACCTGGAGCATGGCGGGGCCACTGAGTCCGCGGTGGGTGAACAGCATGCCCGCGTCGAAGGTCTGGCCATTGGCTTGTGCACGCACCGGCAGGGATACGCCCTTGAGTTCCTCGAAGCCGGCGGGCGGTCCTGCGTCAAAGGTGAATGGCACAAGGCCGGCGCGGGTGGGATGGACGGCGTGGCCGAAGCGCCGGGCCAGTTTGTAGCCGAAGCCGGTCGCTCCCATTTTCGGGATCGACAGCCCACCGCTGGCGACCACCAGCGAGGTGCACACCATCGGGCCCAGGGTCGTGTCGAGGAGGAATTCCTCGCCATCCCGGCGGACGTCTTCGACTTCGTTGTTGACCTCGATGCGCACACCTGCGCGTTCACACTCGGCCAGCAGCATGGCGACGATCTGCTTCGACGAGCCGTCGCAGAAGAGTTGTCCGAGCTCCTTCTCGTGATAAGCAATGCCGTGGGCCTCGACCAGGGCGATGAAATCCCACTGCGTGTAGCGCGCCAGCGCCGATTTGGCGAAATGCGGATTGGCGGACAGGAAACGATCGGGTTCGATGTACAGATTGGTGAAGTTGCAGCGCCCGCCGCCGGACATGAGGATCTTCTTGCCGCAGCGCTCGGCGCGCTCAATGACCAGCACCCGGCGACCACGGCGGCCGGCTTCGAACGCGCACATCAGGCCGGCGGCACCACCGCCGATGATGACGACGTCGAA
>CAZJGZ010000183.1:0-4106 GCA_964545695.1 uncultured Ectothiorhodospiraceae bacterium
CCTCTCGCGAAGGCGCAAAGCACACAATGAAACAACATCTTCGCGGGCGTCGCGCCTTTGCGCGAGGCAATACCGCGCCGGATGCACCAACACCGCAACAATATCTCTCGCGGAGCCGCAGCGCGCGCAGAGAATAGCCCCCTCTGCGGGCTCCGTACCTCTGCGAGATCCCGGTACGCCCCGTCACGTATCGTTCTCGTCCCACAACCCCGCCTGCTCGCCAACCGGGATATCCAGGTTCGACACGGTCAGCCCCAGCAGGCGCACACCGCGCCCCGGCTCCAGCGCCCGTTCCAGCAGCGCCGGCACCACGGCGAGAAGGTCCCGCTGGCGGAGGAAACCGCCCGACTGCGTGACACTGCGGGTGATGGTGCGGAAATCATTGAAGCGGACCTTCAGCGTCAGCGTGCGCCCGGCGACCCCGGCCTTGGCCAGGCGCTCGGCGACCTCTTCCGCGATGGCATCCAGGCGCTCGTGCATCGCTTCGCGCTCGCGCAGGTCATCGCCGAAGGTGCGCTCGGCCCCCACCGACTTGCGCTCGCGCCCGGGGTTCACCGGCCGCTCGTCGATGCCGCGGGCGAGTTGCCAGTAGTGGCGCGCCGCCCGGCCGAAGCTGCCGGTGAGTTCATCCAGGCTGCGCGCGCGCAGATCGGCGCCGGTGTGGATGCCCAGCCGGCGCATGCGCTCGGCCGTGGCCGGGCCGATGCCGTGGAAGCGGCGCACCGGCAGCCCGGCGACGAAGTCCTCGGCTTCCCCGGGGCGGATCACGTAGAGCCCGTCGGGCTTGTCCATGTCCGAGGCCAGCTTGGCCAGGAACTTGTTGTACGACACGCCGGCCGACGCCGTCAGCCCCGTTTGCGCCCGGATCCGGCGGCGGATCTCGCGCGCGATGCGGGTGCCGGAGCCATCGCCGAACCAGCAGTCGCTGACATCGAGATAGGCCTCGTCCAGCGACAGCGGCTCGATCCAGTCGGTGAAGACGGCAAAGATGGCCCGGATCTCGTGCGATACGGCGCGGTAGACGTCGAAGCGCGGGCGCACGAACACCAGCTCGGGGCACTGGCGCAAGGCGCGTGCCGACGGCAGCGCCGAGCGCACGCCGAACTCGCGCGCCTCATAGCTCGCGGCCGCCACCACGCCGCGGCCATCGGGCGAGCCGCCCACCGCCACCGGCCGGCCGCGCAGCTCCGGTCGATCGCGCTGTTCCACCGAGGCGTAGAACGCGTCCATGTCGACATGGATGATGCGGCGATAGCGGTCAGCCGCCATGGTCAGCAGCCACGGTCGGGCGACTTCGCGGTGCGCGGTGTCGGCGGGTTGGGTACAATCATGCCTCCACAAGAATAGCGAAGGGGGATCGCCATGCCCATGTCCGGCCGCCTGACAAGCATCTGTCGCTGCCTGCCGTTGTGCGCGCTGCTGGTCGCAGCCAGCCCGGCCGCGCTGGCCGACAGCGTCATCACCGTGGGCACGGACAACCATACGGGCGCCTACTATCGCGCCGGCGGCGGCATCTGCTCGCTGGTCAACGCCGGGCGCAGCGAACACCGCATGCGCTGCCGCGTCACCAGCACCGACGGCGCGACCGCCAACATCGACGCCCTGCGCCAGGGCCGCTGGGCACTCGGCTTCGCCTCCGGCGACGTCGCCCGCGATGCCCGCCAGGGTTCGGGCGTGTTCGGCGACACCGGCGAGTTCAGCGGCCTGCGCGTGGTCACCGCCCTCAACCACGAGACCGTGACCGTGGTTGCGCGCAACGGTTCCGGCATCGATCACATCCGCGACCTCGCCGGCCAGCGCGTCAACATCGGCGCCGAGGACAGCACCCAGCGCGCCCTGATGACCGGCCTGATGAATACGCTCGGCTGGGGCATGGGCGATTTCGCCGACACCCGCACCCTGACCCAGGGCGAACAGGTCGATGCCTTCTGCGACGGCCAGCTCGACGCCATCCTCTTCGTCACCAGCCACCCCAGCCGCGACGTGCGCACCAGCCTCGACTGCGGCGGCTCGCTGGTGCCGGTCAGCGGCACCGCCATCAACAGCATGATCAGCGACCGCGACACCTACACCAGCGCGGCCATCCCCGGCGGCACCTACCCCGGCGAGAACAGCGATATCGAGACCTACAGCGTGGTCACCCTGCTGCTGTCGTCGACCAATACCGCGCGCAGCGTCATCCACGAAGTCACCGCCGCCATCTATGACGGCCTCGACGAGTTCCGCGGCTGGCACCCGGCGTTCGCGGATCTCGACATCACCGGCATGGTCGAGCGCACCCGCGACAGCGGCGTCGAGCTCCACCCCGGCGCCGAGCTCTACTTCGACAACAACGACCTCTGAGCGCGCCAGACCCGGAAATCACCTCGGAATGGCCCCGGAATCACTCCGGGGCCCGCCTCCGCACCGCTGGACACCGCGATCTGTTGCATGGGCGCAACAGATCGCGGCATCAAACATCAACAATCCGTAACCATGCGGACACATCCTGTTGATTCGCTCCCCGCGATGCAGTAGCCTTTCCTCATCCCGTCAAAGGGCATGGGTTCGAATCGACCGGAGTGTCGCGCAAACCCAACAGTCAGCGACGGGAGCTGAAGAAGGTACGTGGTTGCAACCAACCGGGCTGTGAGTCCGGTGCAACCATTCAAGCTTCTGTTCAATCACCTGAAGGATGGTTACAACATGAATATGAACAAGTCCCTTACAGCAGTAGCAGTGGCCGGTGTCATCGCCATGCCGATGAGCCAGGCCCAGGCCCAGCCCGAAGGCTGGTACGGCTTCATCGCTGCCGGTATCGAATCCAGCAGCATCAGCTCCACCCGCGCCAATGCGATCGGCGTGACTTCCGGTGGGTCGGCAGTAGATCAAGCATCGCTGGCAGTTACCACTGACGGCTCGGTCCTCAGCGTAACCACCGGAGGCTCGGCTGTTACCGGCCTGCGCGGCGGCGCCGCCATCTTCCACACCAACACCGGTGACGATGACGAAGGCAACACCGGCATGTCCGACATCGCCGAGTCGCGCTTCGGCTTCGGCGGCAGCGAAGATCTCGGTGGCGGCCTCGAAGCCATGTACGGCTTCGAATTCGGCCTGCGCACCAGTGGCGTTGGCGGCGGTTCGGTCAACCAAGGGGTGACTGTGCAGAACCGCCTGTCCTACCTCGGCCTCGCCGGCGACTTCGGCAGCATCACCATTGGTCAGCAGTGGGGCACGCTGTACGAATTCATGGGCTGGAACCACGGCCGCAACGTCGGTCACGGCTTTGGTGCCTGGTACTACCACACCGGCATCTTCAACCAGAACGCCTACGGCCTGCGCGTCAGCAACTCGGTGCAGTACACCTACGGCGGTGGCGGCTACTCGGACGACCCCTTCACCTTCCGTGTTGAAGGCGTGTTCGATGACACCACCTACACCTCCACCGGCGGCGACACCGACAGCAAGTTCCTCGACTCGCTCAGCCTCGCCGGTGCAGGCACGTTCGACGTGGGCGCGGGTTCGCTCACCATCAACGGCCTGTTCCAGTCCGAGCAGGGAACCGGTGGCGCCGACAATACCCTCGATACCTTCGGTGTCGGCGGTCGGTTCGCTAGCGGCCCCTTCGTGGCTGGCTTGACCTACCTGCAGTCGGATATCGACTCCGGCGGGGTTGACGGGGATCCGAGCTCGCTCCATCTGATGGGTCAGATGGACTTCGGCAACGGACTCACCGGCCGTCTGAACTTCGGCATGGTTGATGGCGATGACATCGTTGGCTTCGACGACATGGACAGCAACGTGGCTGTGTCGCTCGAGCAGGCCCTCAGCAGCCGTACGTTCGTCGACGTCGAGTATGAAACGGTCGACTACGACAACCTCGGCGACGAGAGCGTGTTCTACGCCGGTCTGCGTCACACCTTCTAAATCCCTCCGGGACAGAAGGCTGTAACGAAGAAAGGGTGCCTCCGGGCACCCTTTCTTTTTGCGCGTCCCGAAAACCTCACGACGCCACCTGGTGCATCCCACGCCGTATTACCTCTCGCAAGGCCCGCGAAGAAGAAGTCTCGTTCCTTTGCGTGCTTGGCGACTTGGCGTGATTCCAGGTGCGGCACGGTATCGATAAC
>CAZJGZ010000184.1:0-4041 GCA_964545695.1 uncultured Ectothiorhodospiraceae bacterium
AGATTGCGCGGCTTGTCGACGTCGGTCCCCTTCAGGACGGCGACGTGATAGGCCAGCAGCTGTAGTGGCAGGGTATAGATCACCGGGTCCATCAGATCGGCAGCGAAGTCCGCGCCGGCCCCGGGAACAGCGAGCCAGGTGGCGCCAAGCCCGGGGTCGAACTCGCGGGCCGGATCGCCGAAGATGAAGAGGCGGCCGCCGCGCGCGTGGACCTCCTGCAGGTTCGACGCCAGTTTCTCTGCCAGCTCGTCGTTGGGTGCGATCGCGACCACGGGCATGGCGTCGTCGATCAACGCCAACGGCCCGTGCTTGAGCTCGCCGGCGGCATAGGCCTCGGCGTGTATGTAGGAAATCTCCTTGAGCTTGAGTGCCCCTTCCATGGCGATCGGATAGTGGACCCCGCGCCCGAGGAACAGGGCGTGCTGGCGATCCACGAAATGCTCGGCGAGGGCCGCAATATCGGCGTCGAGTTCGAGCAGGCGCTCGAGCCGGCCCGGCAGGGCGAGCAGATCGGCGACCCGGGAAGCTTCATCGAAATCGGGCACGGCGTGCCGGGCGAGGCAGATCGCCAGCATCGCCAGGCCAGTGAGCTGCGTGATGAAGGCCTTGGTCGAGGCCACGCCGATTTCGGGGCCGGCGCGGGTTAGCAGCACCAGATCGGACTCGCGCACGAGCGGTGATTCGGCGACGTTGCAGATCGACAGCGTCGCCAGGTAACCCAGCGTGCGCGCATGGCGCAGGGCCGCGAGGGTGTCCGCGGTCTCCCCCGATTGCGAGATGGTGACGAAGAGGGTGTCGGGCGGTACGACGGGGTCGCGATAACGGTATTCGCTGGCGATTTCGACGGTGACCGGCAGGCGCGCCAGACGTTCGATCTGATAACGCGCAACCATCGCGGCATGGTAGCTCGTGCCGCAGGCGACGATGTGAACGGCGCGCACGCGCGGGAACAGATCCCCGGCGCGGAAACCGAATGCAGCGTCGAGGATGCGATCCTCGGCGATCCGTTCGGCAAGCGTGTCGGCCACGGCGCGGGGCTGCTCGTGGATCTCCTTGAGCATGTAATGGCGAAACAGGCCGCGCTCCACGGCGTCGGAGGTGATGTCCGATTCGAATTCGGGGCGGTCGACGGGATTGCCGTCACGGTCCGTGATGCGCCGTTCATGCCGCGTGACCTCGGCGACATCGCCCTCTTCGAGCTGGACGAAACGGCGCGTGATCGCGATCAGGGCGGGCACATCCGAAGCCACGAAGTGCTCACCGATCCCGATGCCGAGGATGACCGGACAACCCTGGCGCGCGATGATCATCCGATCGGGCCGGTTGTGCTCGATCACGGCGAGCGCGAACGCGCCGTCGAGTTCCTCAACCGTGGTCCGTACCGCCGCGAGCAGATCGTCCGTGGTCGCCAGGTGGAAATGCACTCGGTGAGCGATGACCTCGGTATCCGTATCAGAGTCGAAGTGGTACCCGGCGGCTTCCAGCTCGCGCCGCAGACTGCGGTGATTCTCGATAATCCCGTTATGGACGAGCGCGATCCGCTCGCCCGAAGCGTGCGGATGGGCGTTGCGTTCGTGCGGCGCACCGTGAGTCGCCCAGCGCGTGTGGGCGATTCCGGCCTGCCCGGACACCGGCTGCTCGCACAGAACCTGGTCGAGATCGTCAACGCGGCCCAGCGCGCGCCGGCGTTCCAGCGGGCCCTTGCCTGTGACCACGGCAAGCCCGGCGGAATCATACCCACGGTATTCGAGGCGGCGGAGCCCATCGAGTAGCAGCGGTACGACATCCCTTTCAGCGACTGCGCCTACGATTCCACACATCTCAGGTGTCTCCATTTCCTCGCTGGTCGGGGGGCCGCCAGCCGCGCAGTGTTTTCTGCCGTGCGCGCGTCAGTGTCAGTTCGTTCGCGGGGGCATCCCGCGTAATGGTCGAGCCGGCGCCAATCGTGGCACCCGCACCGATCGTGACCGGCGCCACCAGTTGGGAATCGGAGCCGATGAACGCGCCATCGCCGATATGGGTGCGATATTTGCGATGGCCGTCGTAATTGCAGGTGATGACCCCGGCGCCGATATTCACTTTCGTGCCAACGTCGCTGTCACCGACGTAGGCCAGGTGGTTGATGCGCGCATCGCGGCCGACGTCGCTGTTCTTCAATTCCACGAAATTGCCGACGCGCGCGGCGTCGGCGAGCGTCACGCCCGGGCGCAGGCGGGCGAAGGGCCCGACGCGGCAGCCCGCACCAATGACTGCTTCATCGAGTACCGAATGCGGCTCGATCCGCGTGTCGGGGCCGATCCGGCAGTTGCGCAGCACACAGCCAGAGCCGATGGAGCAACCCGCGCCCAGTTCGACTTCGCCCTCGAATACGCAATCGACGTCGATGGTGACGTCGGGCTCGGGACGAACCTCACCGCGGATATCGATGCGGGCCGGATCTCGCAGGGTAACCCCCGCCGACAGTAGCTGGTCAGCCAGATGCGCCTGCCAGGCGCGCTCGAGTGCAGCCAGCTGTTGACGGCTGTTGACGCCCGCGACCTCCCAGGCATGCGCTGGCTGGACGGCGGTAATTCGGCCATTGGCCGCGCGAATGCGGCCAATTACATCGGTGAGATAGTACTCGCCCTGGGCGTTGTCACTATCGAGTGCGGCGACGTGGCGGGCAAGCGGTCCGGACGACATGGCCAGCAGGCCGGTGTTGACCTCCTGGATGGCACGCTCCGCCGCGGTGGCATCGCGCTCTTCGACGATGCGCTCGACGTTGCCGTCACCATCGCGGACGACGCGGCCATAACCCGTCGGGTGGGGCATGTTGACGGTGAGGATGGCGCAATCGGTGCGGGCGGCCTCGTCGGTCAGGAGGCGCAGCGTGGCGGCGGAGGTCAACGGGACGTCGCCGTAGAGGACCAGCACGGTTGCGTTGGCCGAGAGACCTTCCAGGCCGTAGGCCACGGCGTCGCCGGTGCCGCGCTGCTCGGGCTGGACGACGGCCTCGACGTCGGCCGGCAGAGCGGCCCGTACTTCGTCGGCGCCGTGACCGACAATCACGCGCAGGCGTTCGGGCTCGAGCGCGCGCGCGCGGTTGATCACGTGCTGAATGAGGGGGCGGCCGGCGAGGTCGGCGAGTACCTTCGGTCGCCGGGAACGCATGCGGCGACCCTCACCGGCGGCGAGAATGATGACGTTCAGGCCCAAAGCCGTTGTACTCCCAGTCCGCACACTCCCTGTGCGCGCACTTCTTCGCCGGGCATTTCCGGTCGGGGCGGGCCGCTACCGCGGATGCGGTGCGACGTCGACTTCACCTTCGTCCGGTCTGGCGCAGCTTTTGCAACGTCCGCAGCTGGGCGGCGGCCTCGGCCAGTTCGGCGCGGGCACGCGCGAAGTCGTACTCGTCCTTCTGTTGCGCGATCCGTTCCTCGGCCTGGCGCTTGGCCTCGAGCGCCGCCTGTTCATCCAGATCCTGGGCGCGGACGGCGGTATCCGAAAGGATCGTCACCACGTCAGGTTGTACTTCCAGCATACCACCCGAAACGTAGATGATTTCCTCGTCACCGTTCTCACGCACGATCCGGACATCGCCGGGCGCGAGGTGCGTCAGGAGCGGGGAGTGCCCGGGCGTGACGCCGATCTCGCCCAGCTGGGCGGAGGCGCTCACCAGCGACGCGGTGCCGGAATAGATTTCGGCCTCGGCGCTGACGATGTCGACCTGCAGGGACTTGGCCATCGGGACTCCTCGCCTTACTGAAGCGTCTTGGCCTTCTCGACGGCTTCGTCGATCGTGCCAACCATGTAGAACGCCTGCTCCGGCAGCTCATCATACTCGCCATCGACAATGCCGCGGAAGGCACGGATGGTTTCCTTCAGTGAGCAGTACTTGCCCGGCGAGCCGGTGAAGACTTCGGCCACGAAGAACGGCTGGGACAGGAAGCGCTGGATCTTGCGCGCCCGGCTGACGGCGAGCTTGTCCTCGTCGGACAGCTCGTCCATGCCCAGGATCGCGATGATGTCCTTGAGCTCCTTGTAGCGCTGCAGGGTCTGCTG
>CAZJGZ010000185.1:0-4034 GCA_964545695.1 uncultured Ectothiorhodospiraceae bacterium
ATGTCATCGATGGCGTCGTCATCACCTTTGTCGACAATACCGCCACGAAGGAACTGGAGTCGTCGCAGCGCGGTGAATAGCGGCGTAGTGCGCGCGGTGTCGAGTCGATTCGGCGAATGCCTGACTGGACTGCGAGCCTCCATTGCCCGCCGCTGGATTCATGCAGCCAGGGCCACGTTGTACACGCCCTGCCCGGCCAGACGATCGCGGTCGTGCGGACGATCGAAGGCCGGCGCAGGCGAGCGGGCGATGATCCCGGAGGGATTCACGCTTTCGATCGAATAATAGCCGGTGCGGATGTCATCGAAACGCACGGTATCGCGCACTCCCGGCCACTGGAACAGTTCGCGGGTGTAGTTCGACAGCGCCGGGTAGTCCTCGAGGCGACGGACGTTGCACTTGAATACGCCGTGATAGGCGATATCGAAGCGCACGAGCGTGGTAAACAGACGCCAGTCCGCCTCCGTCAGATATTCGCCAGCCAGGTAGCGATGTTCGCTCAGGTGATTCTCCAGCTCATCGAGGGCCGCGAACAGATCATCGACTGCGGCATCGTAGCTCGCCTGCGAGCGGGCGAACCCCGCGCGGTACACGCCATTGTTGACGCCGTGATAGATCCGCTCGTTCCAGCCGTCGATGTGCGCGCGCAGTGCTTCCGGGTAGAAGTCCTGGGTATCACCGTTCAGGTGGTCGAAGGCGTCGTTGAAGATGCGCATGATGTCGGCCGACTCGTTGTTGACGATACGCGCCTCGTGCCGGTCCCACAGCACCGGTACCGACACCTTGCCGGTGTATGTGGGCTCGCTGGCCAGATAGAGATCGTAATGATGGCGCACGGGCGCGATACCCGGGCCGGCGTCGGCCGGTGTCGTGTAGACCCAGCCCTCATCGCCGAGCATGGTATCGGTGAACGTCACCGCCACCAGCGGTGCCAGCCCCTTGAGCCGGTGCATGATCAGCGCCCGTGACGCCCAGGGGCAGAGCCCGGCCACGAACAGCTGATAGCGTCCGGACTCGGCCGGCAGCGTCGGCCGCCTGGCCTCATCAGGCCGACCATCGGCCGTGATCCACTGACGGAAGCGCGTGGGCTCGCGCTCGAACGCCCCGTTTCTCGTTTCGCCGGCCGCGACACCCGTCGCGACCCATTCACCGCGTACCAGTTCCGGCATGACGATTCTCCCGCGCACCGGCCCGCCAGGGGCCGACCGGTGCCGTTGGTGACAGGATGTCAGAAGCGCAGGCCCAGGGCCCGGTCCAGCGAATACACGCCACCACCGCGCAGGAAGATCGCCAGCGTGACGACCGCCCACAGCAGCGGGTATTCGATGCCGCCCGCGGTCCAGAAGAAGCCCATCGGGATGTGCACCGACAGCGCGACGAGCAGAAACGCCGTCACGACGAGTGCCGTGGTGCGCGTGAACAGGCCGAGGATGAGCAGCAGGCCGCCGAACACCTCGATGCCGCCGGCCAGCAGCGCGAACAGCAGGCCCGGCTCAAGGCCGAGTTCCGCAGCGAAGTACTGGCCGGTGACCTGGGGTCCGTGACCGCCGAACCAGCCGAAGAGCTTCTGTGCACCGTGCGGGATCAGCAGGGCACCCGCGGTGATGCGCACGAGGGGATCGGCCAGCGACGCCAGGCGGTCGAGCATGCCGGTGGAGTTGCCGGCGAGTGTGTCTGCATATGTGGTCATGGTCCTTCTCCGATTGCGCCGGGACCCATCGCCCCGGCTGGTGAGACGCACAATGCTCTCGTTTCCGTTTCGTGAGAAGATCGCTAAATCGGAACGCATGGTTGCTGAAATGGAAACTCTTGGCGGGTCCCTCGAAGACGTACGCGCGTTCTGCGCCGTGCTGGAGTTCGGCACCATCACGGCTGCCGCGCGCGCCGTCGGCGAAACCAAGGGCAGCATCAGCCGACGCATCTCGCGGCTGGAACGGCGCCTCGAAGTGCGCCTGCTGGCTCGCACCCCGCGCGCCGTCTCCCCAACCGAGGAAGGCCTCGCCTTCCACACCCGCGCCCGCGAAGCGCTGTCATGGCTGGACGACGCGGTCGAGGGGGCACGCGGTTCGCGCTCGACACCACACGGCCACCTGCGCGTGACTGCACCGATCGACCTGGGCATGGATGTGCTGCCGAACCTCGTGGTGCAATTCCGCGCGCTGCATCCGCAGATCAGCGTCGACCTCCTCATCACGGACGCCACCCTCGACCTCGCGTCGCATCGCATCGACCTGGCCCTGCGTGCGACCACGGGCGCCCTGCCCGACAGCGACTACCGTGCATCCCCCATTGCCGACTTCCGTCTCGCGCTCTACGCCGCGCCGGGCTATCTCGATCAGCACGGACGCCCAACAGCGCCTGCCGAGCTGGCGACACACGATCTGATCGCGAGTCGCGGCGAGGCCGGTGCGGTGGAGTGGATATTCACGGATGGTGGCGGTCGTAGCGAGGCGGTGATCGCCAGACCGCGGCTGCGGACCAGTGACTACGCAAGCGCGCTGCGTCTGGCCACCGCCGGCGGCGGCATCGCGGCGGTCCCCGATCGAGTGGCTGCGGGCGCGGCCGCGGCCGGCACACTCGAACCGGTACTCACTGCCTGGCAGCTCGCCCACGGGCGCATCTATGCCCTCAGCCTCGGCGGGCGCGACGCGCCGGCGCGGGTCGATGTCTTCCGCCGATTCATTCGCGAGGCGCTGGCGTGATGGCCGGATAGCCGCACGGGCACGCCTCGCCGAACCCGTTTCCTCGCACCCATCAAGCTGGGGCTCGTCATTGCAAGCCCCCAGCGCCCCTTCGTCGAACGTGGCTACACGCGCCGGCCCTGAATGACACGCAGCAGGACCACCACCACGGCGATCACCAGCAGGACATGGATGAAGCCGCCCATGGTGGTCGAGGTGACAAACCCGAGTCACCAAAGCACGACGAGTATGACTGCGATCGTCCCCAGCATGTTTCCTTTCCTGCAGGGAACCTCTGGAGAAGAGGCCATGAAAATTCCATCTTCATGGCCCTTCAGATCATCCCGTCCTGATGGATCAGGTTCGCGTCTTGAATGTCAGCAGTACGACACCGCCTATGGCAGCGCCGATCCCGAGTACGAAGTACCAGGTTGTCGAATCGGTGAAGCGGCCCGTGAAGGTCTCGTGAACCTGTTCGCCAATGCCCTGTGAAGCGGCATAGCCGAAATACAGAAGTGTGGCGCCAACCACGAGCAGGACGATGCCCAGAATCTGATTGATGTGCATGGTGGTTCCCTCTGTCGCCAATCATTGATCTGTTCAATGACAACACGTCCGAACGAGCTGCTCTGTGCGGTGACACACCGAACCCTTCGGGGTCGACGTGCCAGGCTGCCCAGAGGCAGATCATGGCTGAACCGGCGGCGTGCCAGGAGCCTGTCTTGTCCTTTGGGCGTTGACGTACAGACTTCACGCCTTGATCGATGCAATGTTGGCGCCCGGAACGGTCTGAATGGATCAGATCCTTCCACGGGGCCCGATGCAATCAACTGAGCCGAATGGGAGTCCGACATGAACTGGGACATTGTGAAAGGCAACTGGAAACAGACAACAGGAAAGGTCAAGGCCCAATGGGGCAAGCTGACGGATGATGATCTGGACGTAATCGCCGGCAATCGCGACCAATTGATGGGCAAGATTCAGGAAAAGTACGGCCTTTCAAGGGATGAGGCCGACCAGCAGATCAAGGCATTCGAGGAAGAACAGACGAAGTGATTCCGGCGGTGCATCAGACACCCGTTACAGCCCCTCTGAACAAGGGTCATGCCGTCCTTGTTCAAGGGTTTCCCGGCCGGCTGTTGAAGAAGGGCGGACCTGCCCTGCTTCAACATGCCGGATCCGGTGCAGGCCGGTATCCAGTGATGACCCATCGGAAGCTTGCCGTGTCGGCCTGGCCGCCAGGCCGCCGCTTCATGCATTGACAGATTTCGTCAACCGCCTGTCAGGGAAGGTTTGACCAAATCAGACCTTCCCGCGGCACATGGATGTGCCGACAGATCAACGACTGCAAGT
>CAZJGZ010000186.1:0-4006 GCA_964545695.1 uncultured Ectothiorhodospiraceae bacterium
AGGGCTGCCCATGTGAATCCCGCGCCCGCGCTGAGTTGACGGTCCTTGCTTTCGTTCTGGACGTTGCCGTCGAATTCGTTCTCGCTGAACGCGACCAGAGCCTGACCGCGCAGCGTCAGGGTTTCTGATAGATTGCGTTCGCCACGCGCGCTGAGACTTGCACTCTCGAAGCCATCGTCGTCGGGCTCATCGGCGCAGAACGTGCAGTCATTCTCGCGCGTGTCAAAGCCGTCCGTACTCTCCGCGGACAGATCGATGCTGAAAGAGCCCTGATCGCTGCGTGCACCGTATCCGGTGTTCAGTGTGCGCAGGTCATGACTGCCGGCGCCGACGCTGGCATGGGGACCACGACTATCGCGAGTGAAAATCTGGATAACGCCGCCGATTGCATCTGCACCATACAGTGAGGAACGCGGACCACGCACGACCTCGATGCGTTCGATGTTGCCCAGGGGAAGGGCTTCAATGCTGGCCTGGCCGGTCGTGGATGTGTTGACCCGGATGCCGTCAACCATTACCACAGTGTGATCTGCTTGTGTACCGCGCAGGAAAAGGCTCGCGTTCGCCCCACGACTGCCATTGCGCGTAATCTCGACGCCCTGCGTGCGCTGCAACAGATCCGGCAGGCTTTCTGGCTGCAGCCGGTTGATGTCCTCGCGTGTGATGACGGATACCGAGGATAGCGTCTCTTCGACCGTTTGCACGGTTCGCGTGGCCGTGACAATGACGGGGTCCAGCGAGGCAACCTGTTGGCCGTCCAGGTTGTTGTCAATCTCGGCTTGCGTCTGCGCGCACGCAAGCGTGATCGCGGTGGCGATGGCCAGCCGCGGTAAGGTACTGGATTGCATGGTGTTCTCCCGGCGCTCACCCGCGCCCTGTTTCTCTTTATCGTTCGGGCGGGACGTTGGGGAGAGATACACGACGGGCGGAGTACGCCTGCCGGACCGGTGCCCCACGCACCACCCGGGTGTCGCGTTGGCCGGTCTCCGGGCTTGCGAGTGGGACTTTCCCGATGCTGGAACCTTCCCATGCCCGTGGGCACAGTGGCGTGAATACCAGCATCTGGAACGGTGATTACCGTTCCGCTCGCTTACCGTTGCGGGGGCAGCGCCGGATTCTCACCGGCTTCCCGTTTAACCCGTGATCGCATGCGATCACCGGTTCACCAACGCGGGGCGAGAAGCTATAGCACGGGGGTCTGGTGGTCAAGGCATGATCCGGGAATCATGCTCATTGGCTGTCCGGGCCAACCATGATCAGGTCGCCCGTCTCCGGGTCGCGGTAGACCTGACCGACCGACTCGTAGCCACTGCCGTCCTCACCGATGCCGTCCGGCAGCTCGGGCAGTTCGTCACCCTCGACCATGGGCTGGCCGTCTTCGTCGCGATCGCGCGTCTGTTCGAGCGTGACCAGACCGGCGATCAACCCGACGGCGAACACCAGCATGATGTCGGCGAGATTCGACAGCGGTCCGAGCGGTTCGTCGCCCGGTTCGTCGAAGCGGGAGCGGCGCCAGCTACGCGTGCGCATCGGCCTGCTCCCGCTCGCTGAGAAGGACGTCATACCAGCGCCGGCGCAACCGTCCGAGGATGAAGCCGAGGATACCCACCAGCAGACCGATGACGGTGGTATCGAAGGCCACGCTGACGGCCTGGGCGAGGATGTCGAGTTCGCCGCGGCCGAGCGCGGCGATGCCGGGCCCGAGCGGGATGAGGGTGCCCATCAGCCCGAGCATGGGGGCCACGCGGGCGAGGATGTCGGCACGCTCGATGCGGCGACGGCCGTAGTATTCGATCTCGTCCAGCGTGGCGCCGAGGCGCAGACGCGCGAGACCGCGTGCGCGTTCACCGACAGCGAGACCGATCTCCCAGATGGCCACGGCGACCAGGATGAGCAGGGTCGCCAGGACGGGGACCAACAACCAGCGCACAAGCTCGTGGGTCAGCGGAATCAGGGCAGAATCAAACACGGCGGAGTCCTCCTCGCAGGCCGATGACCAGGCCACCGGCGAATAGCAGCAATAGTGTCAGGGCGAGCAGCACACGCGGCCAGAGCGGGGCCTCGGGCTGGCCGTCAGTGGCCGCGGGTTGGTCCGCGGTTTCGACCTCGGCGGCATCGGTCTCTTCGGCATCAGCTTCGGCGGCGTCGTCCGCGGCCTGAACCTGGCGGATGGTGGCCGGGTCGCTCAGGTCTTCGACGGCATCCAGTTGTGCTGATGCGCGGGCAGCTTCGAAGGCCTCGCGCAGCTCGTCGTCGAGGCGTTCACCGACCTCGTCGAGCATGGGGTGGTCGGGCCGGGTATGGCCGCTGCCGGGCAGGCCGTGCTCGGCGACCAGTTCGGCGAAACGCTCGGAGAGCTCCTGGATCAGCTCGGGATCCGCGTCCCAGAACCCGCGCGCCTCGGCGACCAGCATGATGGCCTGGATGTGCATCTTGACGAAGACGTTGTGGCCCTCGGCGAGGAAGTCGTCGAGGCCGAGGTTGTGGCGGTCCTGCAGGTAGACATCGTGGACTTCATCCCAGACCCAGGAGCGCACGACTTCGGGACTGGTTGCCTGCCAGCCCCAGAGGTTGTCGATGAAATCGGCGCTCATGGTGCGGGCGCCGGCATAGCCGTGATCCATCAACGGCTCGATCCACTGCGGGTTCAGGTTCTGCCCGCGCAGCTCGGACAACAGCGCGCGTTCCAGGCTCTCGACGCGCGGGTTGTCACGATCGGCATGCTGCAGCACCCGGTTTTCCGGCGGCCGTCCCTGGATGTTTTCCACGGCGACCGACAGCCCGCCCTGGAAGTCGAAGCCGTCATCGTTGTCGAGCAGGCCGTAGACGTGCGAGGCGCGGCCGAGGTAGGTGCGACCCACCTGGCCCAGGCGGCTGGTGAAGGTACCGTGGGCGGGTTCGCCAGAGGCATCGGCGCCGTAGGCGTGGCCCATGCGCCGCAGGTAGGTCTCACCCAGTTCGGCACGGTCTTCCCAGGCGCCGGAACGGTCGGCCAGTCGATTGACGCCGGCGCCGTAGGCGCCGGGCGCAGCTCCGAATACCCGCTGGGCGGCAGAGCGGCCCGCCTCGCTGGGGTCATGGCCGTCATTGAGCAGCTCACGAGCGTCCTCGACCCAGCTTGCCGCCACGCGGTTGGTGGACAGGGATTCGTCGCCCGGATCGCGCAGGTCGTTGTCGAGTGGCCGTAATGCGGCTTCCAGTGCGTCCGCGAGTTCAGGGTGCTCGGCCGCGATGGTTTCACTCGAGGCATCCAGGGCGAGCCGGGCGGCGAGGTCGAGCCACACGAGCTGATCCTCGTAGAGATCGCGGAACAGGCCCGAGGTGGTGAACAGGGCATCGTGGCGATAGTCGCGCTCGGCTTCTTCGATGTCGATGCGCGTCAGGCCCTTGACGATGCCGCGCGAGTTCCACTCCGGTTCCACGCCCAGCATGTCCAGGCCGAAGGCGACCATCACGCCCTCGTCGCGCACCGTATCCGAAGCCCACAGGACGATGGCCTCGCTGCCGTCCGGCGTGGTCTCGTCATCGGCGCGCGCGCTGGCGGCCAGGTCCCGGCCGATGCCCCAGGCAATGCGTGTGGGTACCAGGTCCGACGCCAGGGCATGAAAGTTGCGCCCCGTCGGCAGCACATCGGGGGTGCGTACGGGGTCGTTGCCGTGGCTTGGCGGCACGAAACGACCATCGAGACCGGCGAGCAGGTTTTCGCGCTCGCTGCGCGGCGAAGCCGCGAGGTTCTCGCGCCATTCGGCCTCGATTTTCTCGTCACCGGCGATGGATTCCAGCATCATCGACAGCGCCTCGTCGTCCCAGTCGCGGCCGAAGACGTGCAGGCCGAGCGGCATGTGCCGTTCCTGCATGTCGGTGATGTAGTGCCCGACCTCGTGGACCAGCAGCTCTTCGTCCACCTTGTCGAGATCGACCGGAATATCGTGTTCCTCGTGTTCCTCGTGTTCCTCGTGCTCCTCGTGCTCCTCGTGCTCCTCGTGCTCCTCGTGGCCATGGCCGT